>JBKPBL010000057.1:0-18017 GCA_046726855.1 Actinomycetota bacterium
ATATTCCTCCTGGCCGCGGTGGTCTGCCTGCTCGTGGCCATGACGTCACCTCCTCCCCCTCGTGTGTACCCAGAAGCGCCACGGGCTATTCGAGACGAGGAGCGCGGCTACCAGACACGCACCGTCGTGGGGGTGATCCGAATCGGAACGGAGTAGTCCTCGCCGAACGACCTGGGTGTCCAGTCGTACCCTTCGATCTCGCGGCGGTACTTATCGATATAGGCGGGAACCCGGTCGGCGGGTGGATCGTGGCTCCGGCGGGCCTCGGCCTCGAACGTGACCACCTCGCCGCCGGTCTCCGTTCCCCGAAGATGCAGCGACACCCGCGGGTGCGAGGCTATGTTGGCCAGCTTCGGCTTCCCCGGCTGGCTGTAGATCAGGAACTCGCCGTCCCCCCACAGGAACCACACAGGGACCGACTGGGGCTGGCCGTCGTCTCGTACGGTCGTGAGCCACACCACCAGTTCCCGACGGAGCTGCCGTTCGGCCTCGGCGTGCTCAGGCGCCTCGGGGTCGAGGACCGCCACTTCCTACAGGACGCCGGAGGCTCGCATGGCCGCCTCGATCTTGCCGACCTCTTCGTCGGTGGCGGGGACCAGCGGCAGTCGAGGCGGTCCCACCGGTTGGCCGATAATGCCCATCGCCGCCTTCACCGGTATCGGGCTCGTGGTCAGGAACAGTGCGTCGTACAGGGGGATCAGCTGATGGTGGATCTTCCTGGCCGCGGGGATGTCGCCCGACTCCATCAGGTCGATCATCTGTCGCATCTGCGGGCCGGCCACGTGTGACGTCACCGAGATCACCCCGGTTCCCCCCAGGCACACCATCCCGAATGTGGACATGTCGTCCCCCGAGATCACCTCGAACCCGTCGGGGGCCTCGGCGATCAGCTTCGATGCGCCACTGAAGTCCAGCGTGGCGTCCTTCACCCCCACGATGTTGTCGACCTCGGCCAGCCGGAGCAGCGTCTCGTGGGCGATCCGCACCGAGGTCCGGCCCGGGATGTTGTACATGATCACCGGAAGCGAGGTCGCCCCGGCCACCGCGGCGAAGTGCTCGTAGAGACCCCTCTGGGGAGGCTTGTTGTAGTACGGGGCCACCAGGAGGACGCCGTCCACGTCGGCCCGCTCGGCCTCCTCGGTGAGGTGGATCGAATGGGCGGTGTCGTACGTGCCGGTCCCGGCGATTATGGCTCCCCGTCCTTCGGCGGTCTCCACCGCGGCCCGCCAAAGCGTCACCTTCTCCTCGTCGGTGAGCGTGGCCGACTCGCCCGTCGTTCCCGCCACCACCAGGCCGTCGCTACCGTGGTCGAGGAGCCAGCGGACCAACTCCCCGGCCCTATCGGGATCGAACGAGAAGTCGTTCCCGAACGGGGTCACCATGGCCGTGATTACGGATCCGAACCTGCCCCCCATGACCGCCTCCTCCAGGTCGCCGGCTCCCTCAGACTACCCTTTCCCCCAGGACGACTAATGCCCCTGGAAACCATGTCCACAGGTTCTGCGCGGTACCCTGGCGATGTGGCCAGGCTAGAGGAGTATCGCTTCGGCCGGGTCCTGGTGGACGGACGCGAGGAGACCCGCGACGTGATCGTCCTCCCCAATCGAGTGGTCAGGGAGTGGTGGCGGCGAGATGGACACGCCCTGGTGCTCGAGGATCTGGAGGAGGTTCTGGAGGAGCTCCCCGAGCGCCTGGTCGTGGGAACCGGGGCCACCGAGCAGATGCGGCCCGATCCCGAGGGGATGGACGCCCTTCGGGCCAGAGGCACCGAGGTCGAGGTGCTCCCCACCCCCGAGGCGGTGCGCCGGTACGGCCGCCTGGACCCGGCCCGCACGGCGGCCGCTCTCCACCTCACCTGTTAGTCGCGCAGGGCCGGGCCAGTCCGCGCAGCACTGGAAGGTCCAGCGGAGAAAGAGCGACAAGACGGGGCCCGGGGCTTGCGCGGGCCCTGGGCCGCGGTGTACAAAGCTCTCGGAACCGCTGGAGTCTTCGGGCTCCGGCGGTTCCATTTGTGGGGCCCCCGCGGCGGGCCAAGCTTCATAACATCCGTATCGACCCCGACCTGCACCTTAGGCCGGTGCTCGACCGGGCAGGGCAGCCGATGGACCCTCCCGGTCACTCCAGGTCGATCCGGATGACTTCGGAGGCGTAATCCACGACCCAAACCGAGCCGGGGGCCACGGCTAGGTCGATGGGATTGGTGTCTGGGGGCAGGACCACGGAGGCGTCGACCTCCTCCGTGGAGGTGTTGAACCGGGAAACCAAGATTCGCCGGGACCCCTCCCAGTCGCGACCCCACAGACCGCTCTCTCCCCCCTCGATGAGGTAGTCGAGGTTGCCCGCCGGCACCGTGTCGAACCGCGCCGTCAGGGGATCGAACCGCACCAGGACGTTCTCGTCCGAGCCCACCCACGTCGGCCCCCAGATCAGGCCGGCGGCCGTGGTCAGTGAGGTGAGGTCGTACCCCAGAGGGATCGACCGGGCCACCTCGTTCGTCTCCGGATCGACCTCCGTCAGGAAGCTCCCCCGGGAGCGGCCGAACGTTCCTCGGTGCTCGTGAACCCAGATCGTTCCGTCCACCGCGAGGACGTCCCGGACGTACTCCTGATCGAGGGGAATCCTGGCGATCACGCGGCCGGTCCCCGGGTCGATCCGGACCACCTCGTGGTCCGCGTGGGGCCCGAACAGGGACACCCAGAGGCTGGTCCCATCGGTGGCCACGTCGGCGGCGAACTGGCCCCCCAGCTCGATCTCCTGAACCACCGAGTTGGTGGTCGGGTCGATGCGGACCGCTAGCCCCTCGCTCCCCCCCGTGGCTCCCGGCGAGCTCACGCCGCCGACCACCCACACCGCGTCATCGGCTACCTCGATCCCTCCGCCCCCGGTCTCCCAGCCGGGGATGGCCGGGACCGGGATCTCGGCCACGATCTCCGCTGTCTCGGGGTCGATCCGGACGATGGTGCCGGCGCCGGAATCGTCTTCCGGCCCCGAGCTGACCCAGAGGCTTCCTTCGCCCACCGCGATCGATCCCGGCCACCGCACGCGGACGGAGGCGTCGACCGTCGTCCTCACCGCCGGGAGTTCGCTCTCCCCTGGCTTTAGGGACCGAGGCTCACCGCCCAGGAACGCCAGGGCGGCCACGGTCACGCCGGCCGCGGCCACCACCAGCGCGGCCGCGACGGCCAGGGCCCGTCGGACCCCCGGAGGCCCGGGCATGGCCCGGGGCTCCCGCCGCTCGATGTCCGTCCACAGGTCGGGGGGACTCAGCCGGTCCAGCGCCCGGAAACGCTCGTCGAGATCAGTCATCGTCTCCTCCCAAGAGCTCCCTGAGCCGGCGCCTCCCCCGGTGGAGATGGACCCGGACCGCTGCGGGGGTGGAGCCGAGGATGGCGGCAGCCTCCCTCACCGGGTAGCCGGCTCCGTGGTGGAGAACCACTGCGGCCCGCTGCTTCTCGGACAGCCGGGAGAGGGCCCGGACCAGCTCCACCGCAGGCTCCTCCATCGCGTACCACTCCTCAGCCGCCGGTTCGGCGACATGCCGGCGTCGCTCCTTCAGCTCCCCCGCGGCGATCCTGAAGGCCGCGCGCCAGACCCATCGTTCGGGTGACCGGATGGCCGGACCGCGCCGCAAGGCCTGGGCGAAAGCCTCGGCGACCGCGTCGTCCGCCACTTCCCGATCTCCCGCGAAGGCCACGATCGCCCGCCACAGCCGGTCACCCCGCTCGCGGTACAGGCGCTCCAGCTCACCGCTCACGGTCACCGGGGCATCCTGCATCCACTCCTATAGGACGCCTCCGGGGGCGAAAGGTGAACGCCAGGGGGGTTCAGCCCGGCCGGCGGTCCTCCGCCTCGGCCAGGACCTCGGCCCGGGCCAGGGGCCGGAG
Source organism: Actinomycetota bacterium (assembly GCA_046726855.1). Taxonomy (GTDB): domain Bacteria; phylum Actinomycetota; class UBA4738; order UBA4738; family CALAEC01; genus JBKPBL01. The sequence goes on from JBKPBL010000057.1 coordinate 3,885, forward strand.
CAGCCACCACGCCAGCGCGGGCCCGGCGACCAGAGCCCAGAATCCCGTCCGCCACGAGGTCGCCGAGACCAGGGCACCGAAGGACGGCTGGACCGCCGCGGCCACGGCGAACAGCGCCGTCTGCTGGATGGCGATGGCCGTGCCGCTGCGGCCGGGGTCGGCGTACTCAGCGGCGGCGTTGAAGGACAGCCCGTTCCAGCAGAACGTGAGGACCCCGGTGACCACCAGCACCGGCACCAAGACCACCAACGGGGCCTCGAATAGGAGCGGGGTGACCAGTAAGGCCACGATGATGGCGGCCGTCACCCACCGGAGCGGCGTGACCCGCTGACCCAGGCGGTCGGACCAGCGACCGACTCCCACTCGGACCGGCACGCTCACCGCCTGGATGACCGCCAGGACCGCCGCCGCGGCCACGCCACCCATGCCCCGGGCCTGGTGGAGGAAGAGCGTCACGAACCCGATCACGCAGGCCTGGGCGCTGACCAGCGCGCCGCTCGACCCGGCCAGCCGGTAAACCCGGCGGTCGCGGAGGGGCCCCAGGCCCCCGGCCGATCGTTCCACCTCCAACGGTGGCTCCCGAAGCCAGATCACACAGGCGGCGGCGGCGAGGCCGAACCCGGCCGCCAGGGCGACCAGCCCGGCCCGGGCCCCCGACTGGGAGACCAGCACCGGCAGGACCACCGCCGCCAGGGCGCCACCGAGCGGGGTGGCCGCCTGCCGGAGGCCGAAGGCCGTGCCCCGCCGTCGGGGCTCGAACCAGCCCATCACCAGGCGCCCGCTGGCGATGTTGGCCACGGCTCCCAGCATGCCTGCGACCAGCAGCCCCACAGCCAGCGCCGGGGTTCCGCCGGTAGCGGAGACTGCCAGCCCCACCGCCCCCCCGGCCAGGCCCAGCGAGATGGCCGCCCTCTCGCCTACACGGTCGGTGATCAGCCCCCAGGGAACCAGGCTGAGCGTCCCCCCGAGGGTCACGGCCCCCAGGATCAGCCCGAAGCCGGACAGCGAGAGGCCATAGGCATCGGTTAGGGCCGGTCCTAACGCCGGGAAGCCCTGGAGCAGACCCGCGTAGGCGACCTGGGCGCCGATGCCCAGGCCGAGCATCCGCCAGCGCGAGGCGGTCACACCTGGCGAGCGGCGAGGGCGTCCGCTTCCCGGGCCCGGAGGGCCCGGCGGATCCCGTCCTTCCCTTCCAGGAGGAGCCTTCGTATGGGACCGGGAACCTGCCCTCCTCGAAGGTGGGCGTCCGTCAGCTCGATGGTCCGCCCCGAGACGATCCACCCCGGGTACATCGTCCCGCCGAACTCGAGGGCGAACTCCAGGTCACGTTCCTCCCACACCCCGGGGAGAGCCTCGAAGTAGCGCTCCGCGTACGGCTCCATGAGCTCTTCCTGTCTCGGCTGTTGGAACCCCCGCATCACGGACTCCAGCACTGCGAGTGTCAGACTGCGGTCTTCCAGGATGGTCCTCCAGGCTTCGGCCTTGGCCCCGGCATCCGGACGGGCGGCTCGTGCCGAGGCCGCGTACCGCTGCCCCTTGTCGGTAGGGTCCCGTTCCAGCTCAGCGTCGATAAGCTCCGAGGCGGCGCGCACACCTGAGGAGGCCAGGGCGCCCACGATCTGCCACCGCAGCTCCGTATCTATGGCCAGACCCTCGAAGGTCACGGAACCGTCCAGGAGGCCCGACACCGCGGCCAGGTGTTCCTCGCTCCGGGCGGAAGAGACGAAGGCCCGGGCCCAGGCCAGCTGGTGATCGCTTCCCGGCTCGGCTCGGCCCAGCGCCTCGAAGCAGGCCGCGACCATCCGGTCGGTGGCCCGATCCCGGTAGGCCGGATCGCCGTACAGGCGGATCGCCTGCGCCGCCTGGGCCAGGGCCCGCTCCATGACTCCGATCTCGCCCTCGCGTCCCGCGTGTGCGAGGGCCAGGTCCAGGTACCGGCGGGCCGGCAGCTCGGCGTCACGGACCATGTCCCAGCACGCCGCCCAGCACAGCGACCGGGCCAGGGGATCCTCCACGTCGCCCAGCCGCTCCATCACGGTGGCCAGAGAGCGATCGTCGAACCTGATCTTGGCGAAGGTGAGATCGGCGTCGTTCACCAGGACCAGATCGGGGACGCGCTGGCCGGCCAGCTCCTCGACCTCGGTCCGCTCCCCGGTCACGTCCAGCTCCACCCCACTCCGACGGACCAGCCGGCCCTCTTCAGTTTCGTAGAGCCCGATGGCCACCCGATGGGGACGGAGCGCCGGCCATTCCTCGGGAGCGTGCTGGCGCACGGCGAACGAGTCGAACGCTCCATCCACCACCACCACCTCCGGCGAGAGGGTGTTGACGCCGGGGGTCTCCAGCCACTCCTTCGACCACGCCTGGAGGTCGCGGCCGGACGTCTGCTCCAGAGCCGAGAGGAAGTCCGCCAGCTCGGTGTTGCCGAACTCGTGGCCGGCGAAGTACGCCCGCATCCCCTCCAGGAACCGTTCCAGCCCCACCCAGGCCACGAGCTGGCGAAGGACGGACGCCCCCTTGGCGTAGGTGATCCCGTCGAAGTTGAGGTGCACGGACTGGACATCTGGGATCTCGGCGACGATCGGATGGGTGGTGGGAAGCTGGTCCTGCTGAAGTGCCCACATCTTCTCGCGGTTGGCGAACGTGGTCCATCCTTGGGTGAACCGGGTTGCCTCGACCTGAGCCAGCACCGAGGCGTAGCTAGCGAAGCTCTCGTTGAGCCACAGGTCGTTCCACCACCGCATCGTCACCAGGTCGCCGAACCACATGTGGGCCATCTCGTGAAGGATCGTCTCGGCCCGGACCTCTCGCATCGTCTGGGTGACCCGGGACCGGAACACGTAGTGCTCGTTGAACGTCACGCATGCGGCGTTCTCCATGGCCCCAGCGGCGTACTCGGGGACCACCACCTGGTCGTACTTGTCGAAGGGGTACCGGTATCCGAACGCCTCCTCGAAGAAGTCGAATCCCTGCCTGGTGACCTCCAGCCATTCCTCGGGTTCGAGGTGCTCGGCCAGGGAGCGCCTGCAGTGGACCCCAAGGTCGATGTCCCGGTGACGATCCCGCACCGAGTGGAAGGGCCCGGCCACCAGCGCCGTCAGGTACGCGGGCAGGAGGGTCGTTCTGCGGAACCGCCAGGTGTGACGGCCATCTTCACCGGTTGGCTCTCCCTCGGGCCGGGTGTTGGAGAAGACGGTCCACCCCTCCGGGACGGTGGCCGAAAGAGCGAATCTCCCCTTTAGGTCCGGCTGGTCGAAGCATGCGAACGCCTCGTGGGCGTCGAACGGCTCGAAGTCCGTGTGGACGTACACGTTGCCGTCCACCGGGTCCCGGAAACGGTTCAGCCCCTTGCCGGACTTCCCGGGGATCCCCTCGGCCTCGATCCGGACCTCGTTCCGGCCGTTCAGGCCCTCGAGGTGGACCCGGGTCCCATCGTGGGCCTCGGGAGACACCGGCCAGCCGTTCAGCTCGATGGACCGGATCCGCTCCGCGGCCAGATCCAGGAAGGTCCGGGCCCCCGGCCGGGTGCAGCCGAACCGGATCACGGAGCTTGTCCCGAAGGTCTCTTCGCCGAGGAGGTCCAGGTGGACCTCGTACTCGGGCTCGACTATCAGGCCGGCGCGTTCGGCCGCCTCGTCACGGCTCAGGTTGCTCTTCGGCACCCGCCAAGCCTATCGGAGGCCGGTGACTACGACCGAGGGCCGTGTCGCTACGATGGCCCGGCCCGCCGAGACCCCAGGGAGGTTCAGCGATGAGCAGGACGCTCGAACGATTCGCCGGCCTGTCGATCCGGCGGGGCTGAGCAAGCCAGGTATCATCCAACCCGCCCGCGGGTAAGCATCCGGCGCGATCCTCGGTCGGAGGTGGAGATTGAAGGTCCTGGCCGTGACCAACGACTTCCCGCCCCGGGTGGGCGGGATCAACTACTACGTGGCCCACCTCATGCGGCGTTTCCAGCCCGGCGAGGTCACGGTCTTCGCTTCGCACTGGCCTGGGGCCGAGGAGTTCGACGCCAACTTCCCCCAGAAGGTCATCCGGTGGCCCGCGCGGAGCATGTACCCGACCGGCCCCGTTCGGGAGCGGGTCGAGGAGCTGGTCCGCAAGGAGGAGGCCGACATCGTGCTGTTCGGAGCGGCCGCGCCGCTGGCTCTCCTGGGCCGGACCATCCTCCGCAGGACCGGGACCCCCTTCGCGGCGTTCACCCACGGGGTCGAGATCTGGGCCGGCCAGGTCCCAGGGGCCAGGGCGCTCCTCTCCTCGGTCGGCAAGCACGCCGCGCTCCTGACCGGCCCGTCGCAGTGGACCATGGACCTGCTCCGGACGGCGGTCGGTCCGGGGCCCCGTCTCGAGCTGCTTCCCCCCGGCGTGGAGGCCGACCTGTTCCACCCGGGGGTCTCCGACGCCGAGGTTCGTGAGCGGCATGGCCTGGGCGACGGCCCGGTGATCACCTGCGTCTCCCGGCTCACGCTGCGAAAGGGCCAGGACAAGGTGATCCGGGCACTGCCCTGGATCCTCGGGGACTTCCCAGATACCCGGTTCCTGGTGGTGGGTCAGGGGCCCGACCTGGAGCGCCTTCAGGCGCTGGCGGCTCGGAAGCGGGTGTCGGACCGAGTGGTCTTCGCCGGGGAGACAACTTACGACGACCTGCCCGCCTACTTCCGGGCCGGTGACGTCTTCGCCATGCCGTGCCGCACCCGGAAGTGGGGGCTGGAGGTCGAGGCGTTCGGAGCTGTGTTCCTTCAGGCCTCCGCGGTGGGGCGGCCCTGCGTGGCCGGGGACTCTGGCGGTGCCCCCGAGGCCGTGCTTCACGGGGAGACGGGCCTGGTCGTCGACGGCAACGAGGTCGATGAGGTGGCTGAGGCGGTGCTCCGCCTCCTGGACGACCGGGAGGGCTCCGCCAAGATGGGCCGCGCCGGTGCCGACCGGGTCCACAGGGATTTCACGTGGGACGCGCTGTCGGCCCGCCTCCGGAGCCTCCTGATCGACGCTCTCGACGCCCGCGTAGACTGACGCAGTGGCCCGACCCAGTGCCAGGCTGGAGGCTCCCCCGGTGTCAGCCGGAACGATCCGGGCCAAGGTGCCCCTGCGGATCAGCTTCTCCGGCGGGGGCACCGACGTGATGCCCTATCCCGAGGACCGGGGCGGCTGCGTGCTCTCGGCCACGATCGATCAGTTCGCATACGCTTCCCTACGCGCTCGGGACGACACCGACTACCGGGTGTTCTCAGAAGACGGCGACTCGGCCCGGTACTCGAGCCCCGAGGACATGGCGTTCGACGGGCACCTTGACCTGGTCAAGGCCTGTCTCCGGCACATGGCCCCGGACACCGGGCTCGAGCTCCACCTCTTCTGCGACTCTCCACCCGGCTCGGGCCTGGGATCCTCTTCCGGCCTAGTGGTGGCCATGCTGGCCGCGGTGGCCGAGCTGACCCATCAGCCCATGACCCCTTACGAGCTGGCCCGCCGGGCCTACGAGGTCGAACGGAAGGACCTGCGCCAGTCGGGTGGGATGCAGGACCAGTACGGCTGTACGTTCGGGGGCTTCAACTACATCGAGTTCTGGGGGGAGGACCGGGTGGTCGTGAATCCCCTGCGGATCCCCGCGGACGTGGAGAACGAGCTCCACGGCTCCCTGCTCCTCTGCTACACGGGCATGACCCGGAAGTCGGGAGGGATCCTCCGGCGACAGGTCGAGGGATACACCAGCGGGAAGCGAGAGTCGGTGGAGACGCTGGAGCGGATCAAGGAGCTCACCCTGGATCTGAAGGAGGCCCTCCTGACCGGCGATCTGGGCCGGTTCGCGGCCGTCCTGGACGAGTCCTGGCACGCCAAGCGGCACCTGGCCGAGGGGATCACCAACGACCGGATCGACGAGCTCTACGGGACCGCCCGGAGAGCCGGGGCCCTGGCCGGGAAGCTCCTGGGGGCGGGTGGAGGCGGCCATCTCCTGCTGTTTTGTCCCTTCGACCGGCGGCCGGCCATCGCCGAGGCCATGGAGGCCGCCGGGGCCCGGGTGGTGAAGTTCGACTTCGAGCCCCGGGGCGTTCAGACGTGGAGGCTCCAATAGACCGGGAGGCCGAGGCCAAGGAGTACCTGGAGGCCTCGGCCCGGCTGGCCGCGGAGCTTCCCGGCGGGGACCTTCCGGCGCTGGCGGCCCGGGCGGGGGAGATCATGGCCGAGGCCCTGGCCGGTGGAGCCAAGGTGATGTTCTGCGGCAACGGCGGCAGCGCCGCCGACGCCCAGCACCTGGCAGCGGAGCTGGTGGGCCGGATGGATCGGACCGCGGATCGCGGCCCGCTGGCCGGCCTGGCTCTGACCACGGACACGTCGGCACTGACCGCCGTGGCCAACGACTTTGGGTACCGGGAGGTGTTCGCCCGCCAGGTGGCCGCCCTGGGCCGCCCCGGCGACGTCCTGGTGTGCGTGTCGACCAGCGGCAGGTCGGCCAATGTGCTCGCCGCCGCCGAGGAGGCGGCCCGGAGGAACCTCCCGGTGATCGCGATGGTCGGCCCGGACCCCTCACCCCTCGACGACGTGGCCGAGGTCTCACTGCACGTCCCCGGCCAGACCAGCGGGCAGGTCCAGCAGGGCCACGCGACCGTGGGCCATCTGTTGTGTGCCCTGGCCGACACCCGGTGAGCCGGCCGGCGATCTTCCTGGACCGCGACGGAACACTGATTGAGGAGGTCGGCCACCTCGGCGACCCCGACGGCGTGGTGGTGCTTCCCGGCGTCCCCGGAGCTCTCCGGCGTCTAGCCGGCGCGGGGTACACGTTGGTAGTGGTGTCCAACCAGGCCGGGGTGGCCCGAGGGCTCTTCAGCGAGGAGGACATCCGGGCGGTGAACGCTCGAACGGACCAGCTCCTTGCGGCCGATGGCGGGCCGCAGATCGACGGCTGGTACTGGTGCCCCCACCACCCCGACTTCACCGGCCCGTGCGACTGCCGGAAGCCCGAGCCGGGGATGCTGAAACGCGCCGCTGAGGAGCTTGACCTTGACCTTGAGCGCTCGTGGATGGTCGGTGACCACCCGATCGACGCCGGAGCGGCTCGGGCGGCGGGGGCCCGGCCCATCGTGGTCCGCACGGGCCACGGACTGCTGCCGGGCGCCGCCCACGACCTTGGACCGGACGTTCTCCGCGCGGACGACCTGGCCGCCGCGGCCGACCTGATCCTGTCTCGCCAAGCTTAGGTTGTTGTATACTACAACCCATGTTGACTGTCCCTGAAGCCGCCAGGCGTCTCGGCAAGCACGCTGAGACCGTCCGGCGCTGGATCCGTGAAGGCAAGCTCCGCTCGAGCAAGGTGGGGACGCAGCACCTCATCGACGAGGAAGATCTGGAGCTCCTCCTCGAGGATGAGCATCTGCCGGTCCCCGACGGGTGGAAGCGGATGATGAACGGCGCTCCCATGCCGAACGTGGTCTCGGTGATCAGGCGCCAAAGGGCCGAGCACTGACCGTTGCTGGTGATCGATGCTAGCGTCGCCGTTGAGGCAAGCCTTTCCGAGACCGGATTCGATGAGCTAGCCACCGAATCGTTGACTGCACCCCCGCTCCTCTGGTCCGAAGCGACTGCCGCTCTCCACGAGCTCGGTTGGCGTGGCGCCGTCCCCAGGCAGCTCGGCTGGGCTGCTCTCGATCGCCTCAGCGAGGCACCGATCACCAGTCGCCGTCCGACTCGCCTGCTTCGGGAAGCGTGGAGGATCGCCGATGACCTCGGATGGGCAAAGACCTACGATGCTGAGTACGTGGCCTTGGCTCGTATCCTCGGCTGTCGCCTCGTCACCGTGGACTACCGGCTTCGGCGAGCTGCTCGGCGGCTCGTAGATGTTGTGGGCCCAACGCAACTCTGATGAGCTTTCCGATAACGCCCCCCCTCGAGCCCATGCTGGCCAAGCTGGAGCCGGAGGTCCCCCGCGGTGACGGCTGGGTGTACGAGCCCAAGTGGGACGGGTTCCGGGCCATAGTCTTCCGCGACGGCGACGAGATCCACATCGGCAGCCGAGGGCGCCGGCCCCTCCACAGGTACTTCCCCGAGATCCTCCCGCCGCTGCGACAGGCCCTGCCCCGCCGGTGTGTCGTGGACGGCGAGATCGTGGTGACCGGCCCCGACGGGGCTCTCGACTTCGAGCTCCTCCAGCTCCGACTCCACCCCGCCGCCTCGCGGGTCAACAAGCTGGCGAAGGAGACACCGGCGGCCTACGTGGCCTTCGACATATTGGCCGAGGGATCGAAGGACCTCCGCAAGGAGCCGCTCTCTAAGCGGTGGTCCAGGCTGGAGCACTCCCTCGGGGGCGTCCCGACGTCACGGGCGATGAAGGCCATCCTCTCGCGGAAGCCTCGGGTCGTGCTGACCCCTCGAACGGAGGACCCGGAGGAGGCGGTTCGGTGGTTCGACGAGCTGGAGCCCGCCGGCCTGGACGGCATAATCGCCAAACACGAGGACCTCCGGTACCAGCCCGGCAAGCGGGTGATGGTCAAGGTGAAGCACCAGCGGACCATCGACTGCGTGGTGGGCGGGTACCGGATCCACAAGTCCGGGGAGGGTGTGGGCTCCCTACTCCTGGGTCTCTACGACACTGACGGGGTCCTCCACAACGTGGGGGCCTGCGGCGCGTTCCCGGCGAAGGAGCGGGTGGCCATGCTCAAGCGGCTTCGGCCGCTGGAGGGGGGCCAGGGCTTCGCGGAGGGGACACTCCTGGGCGGTCCCAGCCGGTGGCGCCCCATCGAGCGGGAGTCGATCCCCCTGGAGCCAAAACTCGTGTGCGAGGTGGCCTACGACCATTTCCAGGGAGGCCGCCGGTTCCGCCACCTGGCCCAGTTCCTCCGGTGGCGGGACGACGTCGATCCCCGAGACTGCACCTTCGATCAGGCCACGCCGGGCCGCGGCTGAACCCGTATACGCTGAGGAACGCTCTCAGACGAGGAGGGAACCGTGCGCATCACCGCCACGAACCCCGAGACCCTCGCTTCACCCGGCGGAAACTACTCCCATGCCGTGCGGATCGAGTCGGACGACGGCACCTTGCTGTTCGTCTCCGGCCAGGTGGCCTTCGACCGGGATGGAAACCTGGTGGGCGAGGGCGACATGGCCCGGCAGACCGAGCAGGTCTTCCAGAACCTCAAGGCCGTGCTGGACGCCAACGGCGGCTCGTTCCGGGACGTGGTGAAGATCTCCACATTCATGACCGACATATCGCAGATCCAGGCCATGCGCGACGTCCGCGTGCGATACCTCCCGGACCCGCCCCCGGCCAGCACCACGGTCGAGGTCGCCGGGCTGTTCCGACCGGAAGCGCTCATCGAGGTGGAGGCCGTAGCCGCCATCCCCCAGGATCGGTGATGAAAGCCCCCATCTCGATCCGAGATGCCGTTGCGAAACTGCCCGGCCCATTCAAGCCTCGGGACCTGGCCGTTGCCAACGACGCAGTGGTCCGGGTGGCTCGGCTCGAGGGCGAGTTTCCCTGGCACCACCACGATGAGGACGAGCTGTTCATGTGCTGGGACGGTGAGTTCCGCATCGAGATGGAGGGCCACGACCCCGTGACCCTCCACGCCGGCGACCTGTTCGTGGTCCCGCGAGGCGTTCGCCACCGCCCCGTGGCCGACTCGACCGCCCACACCCTCCTTCTGGAGCGGCCCGAGACCCTCCAGTACGGGAACTAGGGCCGGCGCCGGGCCCGCGAGGGGGCCACGCGGATGGGCTCGCCCGGCATCTTGGGGTGATGCACCGGCCAGGGTGCATCGGGAACCCCCTCGCGCTCGGCCCGCTCGACCAGCTCCAGCAGTGGCTCGATCGAGCCGCCCCTGTCGTCGATCCCCCGCAGGGCGTCGCCGCGCTCCTTCACCAGGGACGGGACCGTGTCGAGGCGGAAGGCCCGGGGATCCATGTCGTCCACCTCGTCCCACCGGATGGGGAGCGAGACCCGTGCGTCCGGTACCGGCCGGATGGAGTATGCCGAGGCGACGGTGCGGTCGCGAGCGTTCTGGTTGTAGTCCACGAAGACCCCGCGCCGCTCCTCCTTCCACCACGCGGTGGTGGCCAGGGGGATCCGGCGCTCCACCTCGCGGGCCAGCCCCAGGGCGGCCTGGCGCACCTCGGTGAACCCCCACCGCGGCTCGATCCGGACCAGGACGTGGATCCCTCGCTTCCCGCTGGTCTTGGGGAATCCCCGGAGCCCGTGCTCCTCCAGAACCTCGCGGACCACGTGGGACACCTTGCGCACGCTGGCGAACGGGATCCTGGGCGTAGGGTCGAGGTCCACGCGGAGCTCGTCGGGATGATCAACGTCTCGGTACCGCACCGGCCAGGGGTGCAGCTCCAGCGAGGCAAGGTTGGCCATCCAGATCAGGTGGGCCACGTCGGCCATGACCAGCTCCTCCGCCGATCGCCCGCTGGGGAAGTGGATCGTGGCGGTCTGGAGCCACTCCGGGCGGTGCTTGGGCACACGCTTCTGGTAGAAAGCCTCGCCGTCGATCCCGTCGGGGAACCGCCGCATCGTGGTAGGGCGGTCCTTGGCGCCGTGCACGGCGGCCTCGCCGACGTCCAGGAAGTACCGGATCACGTCCATCTTGGTGAAGCCCCGGCGAGGGAAGAGCACCTTGTTGGGGTTCGAGACCCGGACCTCCCGGCCCTCCACTTCGAGCGTGACGGCGTCGGCCACCCGCCAACCCTACCCTCAGCGTGCGCGCGCGGACGCTATCGGGTCGCTCGGGCCTGCCGGTCCTCTCGGAGACCCTTGGCCAGGGTCTTGAGGTCCTCCACGAAGGCCCGGGTTTCCTCATGCCGGGTTCGCTCGTCGGGTGCTCGGAGGATCGAGGAGGGGTGGACCGTGGCCATCACCACCGGAGCCAAGTCCGATTCGCGGATCAAGCGTCCCCGCTCCTTGGTTACGCGGAACTGGCGGCCCAAGATGGCCTGGGCCGCCGTGGCCCCCAGGCACACCAGCGCCCGGGGCTTCACGGCCTCCAGCTCGGCGTCGAGCCAAGGCCGGCAGGCTGCGATCTCCTCGGCCGCCGGCCGCTTGTGGATCCGCCGCTTTCCGCGGTGGGTGAACTTGAAGTGCTTGACCACGTTGGTGACGAAGACGGCCCGCCGGTCGATCCCCGCTTCGTCCAGGGCCTGATCGAGGACGCGGCCGGCGGGACCGACGAACGGCCGCCCGGCCCGGTCCTCCCGGTCCCCGGGCTGCTCGCCGACGAGCACCACCTCGGCGTTCCGGGTGCCCTCACCGAACACGGTCTGGGTGGCGTTCCGGAACAGGCCGCATCCGCGGCAGTCGGCAGCCGCCTCCCTGAGCGCCGGGAGCGTATGCCGCTCGGGGAGGAAGTCGGCGGCCGTCACCTGCCGGTGGACCCGGTTACCCCCTATGTGCCGGGGAGCCCTGCGTTTGCAGAAGGTTCCGGACGCCCCGGACGCCGTGGACCCGGCGCACGGCCCTCTCGATCTCGTCGATCTGGTTGGTTTGGCCGACGGTCCCCCGGAGCACGATCACGCCGTTCTCCGCGTTCACCAGTATCCGGCCGGTCGGGAAGTCCGGCCCCCGCAGGACCTCGCTCTCGACCTTGTGGGCTAGAGTCTCGTCGTTCTCCGGCCACCGGTCCTCGGTGGTGGCCTCCTTCCAGGCACCGTACGCATGGCCGGCGGCCCAGCGGCTCTGACGCCCGAACCGGGCTCTGGCTTCCCGGACCCTGGCCGCCACCCAATCCTTGGCGACGTGCCGACGGCGCTTGCCGCTGACGGGGTCGAGGAAGAAGGCCGCGATGGCGCCCGCCACCCCGGCCAGCACAACTACACCGGTCCGGCGCTTCGGCTGCTCGCCCGCCACCCAATACCCAACCCTGCGGCGGACGTCCCTGGTCCTCTCCCCGGCCTTACGGCGAAGGTCCCGGCTGCCCCGGTCCACCCTGGAAGCGACCTCCTGGCCGCCCTCTCTGACCGTTCGGCCCAGCTCTCTGGCACCTTGCCCGGTTCGCTCACGGATGGTGGTCGTGGTCACGGCTGACAACACCTCCTCGCCCGAGGAGATACCCATGAACACGGATCCCGACACCCGCCCGCCCCCGGAGCCTAGAAGGAAAGGCCCCGGCCGGGAGGCCGGGGCCTTTCCGCGAACTGGTTGGCTAGGGGCCGACCTCGCGGCTCACGATGTTCGCGGGGTCGCTCCCCGTGGTGACGGTGAAGAACGGGTGGAACGCGGTCCCGCTCTGCCCCAGACCCACGTAGTCGCCGAGGAAGAACCCCCGGGCCACCGGAGCCTTCCGGCTGTCGAACGCGCCGTCGGTCACCTCGATCTCATCGCCCCAGCTGGCCCGGGCCGAGCAATCTTCGGAATCCGGGTGGCAGTGGGCCATGAAGGCCTGGGTCGGCGTGGTGGCGCCCGCGTCGGCGGTGTTGCTGCGGAAGTCGTAGTAGAAGACCCCCACTGTGCCGTCGTCGAGCACGTGAACCATCGGCAGGAAGGCCTGCTCGTTCAGGTTGTTGGGAAGGTCCGGAGTCTGGTTCACCTTGATGGTGTCCGACCATGTCACCCCGCCATCCAGGGACTGGCTGAACGCGATGCTGGAGCGGACACCGAACCGGGAGTCCTGCCAGACCAGGTACACGGCCCCGGAGTCACGGTCCACGGCGATCTCCGCGTTGATGTCGCCGGTGCGGTGCCGAGCCTCCGTGCCCGCAGGCAGCGGGGCGTCCGGGTCGATCACAACGCCTCGGAAGAACCGGTCCACGATGGTCTCGTTCTTGTCCCAGGTGGCACCGTGGTCGGTCGACCGGATCACCGCGATGTGGAAGCCGCGGGTGTCCATGTCGTTCCTGGTGCCGCGGAGCAGGGTGAACACGTTGACGAGCTCGCCGTTGAACTCCTCGTTATCGGGGAGCACTCCGATCTGGTTCCCGATCGTCTGGGCGATGGTCCCGGCCTTGAAGATCTTGTGGCCGGGCTCCCACGTGTCGCCCCCATCCGTGGTCCGGCTGAAGTAGATGTCGCCGGTGAACGCCACGGAGTTCTCGAACGCCTGCTGGTTCTGGTTGCCGCTGGGCGGCGAGATGACCACGTCCCACACCGCGTACACGAAGTTCGAGTCGTTCGGGTCCGCGGTGATAGCGTTCTTGTCGTTGAACGAGTTCTGGCTCTCGTCTCGGTTGAGGGAGATCGGGTTCTCCCAAGTCGCTCCGTGGTTGGTGGAGCGGGACACGATCATGTCGTCGGGGTTCGTGTCGAAGCCGCCCTGGACGGTGTTGGTGACCAGGCTCATCAGGTAAGCGTTCCCGTTCGGCGAGATGGCCACCCACGGGTCGGAGGCCCGCTCCCAGTTCCCGCCGTTGGCGGCGGTTCCCCCCGTGCAGTTCGAGGTCTTGGTCATATGGTTGATGGTCCAGCTGGTACCGCCGTTGATGCTGGTGGCGGTGACATTGCCCTCTGACCCGCCGTTGTTCCACCGGTCCTGCTGCCAGGTCCCGATGAGGATGGGTGGGTCGGTGGGCCCTTCAGGCGGATCCACCGCCACGTGGGGCTCGACCTCGCTGTTCACGAACTGGTGGGCCGGGATGCCGCCCACATCCTTGAACCCGGTGTCTCCATCGCAGGCGGCGATCGGGCTGGCCCCGGAGACGGTGACCAGGGGGCCCGTCGCGAATGGCCCTGCCGACGCCGGGCCGAGCGCCACCAAAACCGTCAGCGATCCGGCCAGGGCGGCGATTCTGAGTCTCGCACGATGCATACGACCACCTCCCGTGGGATTCGTGGAATCGCGCGATAAGGCTTTCCCACCCTAGGCACCACCCGGCCGATTTTGTCAAGCGAGAGGGCAGCGGGATCGGTCAGCGAGTGGGGGCCGGGTGCTCCACCACGGCGATGACCCGCGCGGCCAGGAACCGCCCCGACCGGATGAGCCGGCCGGTGCGGGTCACCTCGGCGACCTCGATCAGTCCCCCGCGGGCCTGCGATACCTCGACCCGGCGGCCGGACCTGGTGGCCTCGATCTCGAAGCGCTGGACGCCACCGCCGGTGTCGACGGTGACCTCCACCCGGTCCCCTTTCATGGCCTCCATCCTAGGATGTGGCCCGGTGACACGCTCCCGCCTCCCGGAGGTCGCCGAGGCCAAGCGATCGGTGAGAGAGCGGGTATGGAA
>JBKPBL010000058.1:0-13517 GCA_046726855.1 Actinomycetota bacterium
CCCCCGGATCGATCCGTTGACGTCGGGGATCCCCAGGAGCACGAACCCCTCCTCCTCGACCGGCCGCGCCTCGTCACCCTCCGGCAGCGGCCGCGGCGAGGTCTCGACGCCGCTCATGGCCCGGGTCCTCGTGCCGGCGACCCTTCCAGGCTGCTCCTGACCGTCCCCTCGACCTCACCGAGCGCGGCGGCGAAGCGCCGCACCATCTCCTCCAGCTCGGCGTCCGTGCTGACGAAGGCGGGGGCGAGGACGATCTGGTCCCCCGTGTACCCGTCCGGCGTCGAATGAGTCGACAGGACCAGCACGCCGTGCTCCAGAGCCGTTCGCTCGACCAGGTCTCCCGCGTCGAGCTCGTCCGGCAGGAGCGACTCGCCGTCTCGAGGATCGACGAGCCCCACCCCGAGGAGGAAGCCCCGGCCGCGCACCTCGCCCACCATCTCCAGCCCAGCCAGGGCGGTCTCCAGCTGGTCCCGCAGGCTCGGCCCCCGCTCCCGAACGCTGTCGACGAGCCCTCTGTCGACGAGAAGGTCCAGGACGGCCAGTCCCACCGCGCATGGAAGCGGCGCGCCGTCCCAAGTGTGCCCCAGGTCGAACTCACGCGAACCTTCTGCCAGCGCCTCGTAGACGTGCTCACGGCACATCGCGGCGCCCAGCGGAGCGTGCCCGGCGCCGAGGCCCTTCCCCAGCGTGACGATGTCCGGCTCGATGGGCAGCTGGTGGGCGGCAAGCCAGCTTCCCACCCTGCCCATGCCCGTGACCACCTCGTCGAAGCAGATCAGGAAGCCGTGGCGCTCCCGGCGCTCGGCCAGACCGTTCCAGAACAGCTCCGGCGGCGAGTACGCGGGGAGCGCGGCGCCGCCCACGGGCTCACAGAAGAAGGCGGCGACCGTGTCCGGGCCGACCTCTTCCAGCACCCGGTCGAGCTCTTCGAGAGCGGCCCGCCCGCTCGAATCGAGCCGCGGGGTCGCCGGGGGGATGTGGGCGTGGTCGGGCAGGTACGGCGTGAACGGCTCCTGGAGCGCTCGCCGGCCGGACAACCCGAGGGTTCCCATGGTCGAGCCGTGGTAAGCCTGCGCCTGCGAGATCACCCGCCACCGATCGGGCTGCCCCCGCTCGACGTGGTAGCTCCTTGCCAGCCTCAGCGCCGTCTCGTTCGCCTCGGATCCGCCGGAGACGAACCGCACCCTGGCCATCTCGGGGGCGGCCACCTCGATCAATCGCCGGGCAAGCCGCTCCTGCGGCTCGTTGGAGAAGTGGTGGGCGTACATGTAAGAGATCCGTTCGGCCTGCTCGGCCGCGGCCTCGACCAGCTCCGGCACTCCGTGGCCGAGGCAGCTCACCATGGCGCCACCCGAACAGGCGTCGATGATCCGGCGGCCGTCCGCCGCGTGAAGCCACACCCCTTCGCCGCGCTCGATGCTCGGGTGGTCGACGTCGATCAGGCGAGGGAACAGCGAGGACGCCTCGGTTCGGACCGCGGCCCTGTCAGCGCTCACGCACGCTCTCCCGGCCCGGGCGAGCGATAGTGTCGATGTAGCGGCGGAGCAGTTGGAGGGACGATCGGCGGCTGGCCTCGGCCCGGCGCTTCGTCTCCTTCAGCAGCTCGTCCGGGTCGACGCCCTCATCATCGAGCTCGTGGCGGTAGGTCCCCACCCACCCCTCCATGTTTTCGGGGGTCACCTCGGGATGGAACTGGACGCCGAGGTGCCGGCCGCTGACATAGGCCTGGGGCGCGGCGTCCGTCTCGGCGATCAGCCTGGCCCCGGGCGGCGTCGAGAAGCTGTCGAAGTGCCACTGGAACCACGGGCCTTCGGGCACCAGCTCCGGGTCTCGAGTGCGCACGGGGATCCATCCGATCTCCGACTCCTCTGAGCGGAACGCCCGGCCACCGAGGACCCTGGCCAGGAGCTGACCGCCGAAGCACACGCCGAGCACCGAGACGTCCTCCTCGACGGCCCGTTCCAGGAGGACCTTCGATCGCTGCACGAAGGGCCGCTCCTCCTCGTAGGCGGCGAACTCCGAGCCCAAGGGGACGATCAGCTCGTACTCCCGGGGGTCCACGTCCGGGCCTTCGAGATCGACGCGCAGCACGTCGATGCGAGCGCCCTGCTCCTCGAGCCACTCGTTGATCAGGCCTCCTGGAGAAGCGCCCTCGTTCTGGACGATCAACGCACGCATGGTGGGCCTCCCGGAACTCATCCCGCCTCCCTGGATACCGGTGCCTTCGTCTCGGGCCCGGCCAGCTCGGATTCGAGCTCGCCGGCCACGCTCCTCACGGCGTCGGCGAAGCGGGACACCATCTCCTGGAGCTCGTCGTCGGAGGTGGTGAACGGTGGGGCGAACAGAGTCTGGTCCCCCGCGTACCCGTCTCGGGTCGGCTGGGTCGACAACGTGATAAGGCCGCGCTCGAACGCTGCCGCATCGACCCGGCCGGCCACGCCCAGGTCGCGCGGCAGGAAGGACTCCTCATCGCGGGGATCGACGAACGACACGCCGAGCAGGAAGCCGTGTCCGCGGACCTCGCGAACCATCGGCAGGCCCTCCAGGGCCGCGGCGAGCTCCGTGCGCAGCCGGGGGCCCCTATCCCGGACCCGCTCGAGGATCCTCTCCGATCGAAGCACGTCCATGACCGCCAGGCCGACCGCGCACGACAGTGGGGCGCCGTCCCACGTGTGGCCCAGGGTGAACCGCCGAGACCCCTGCGCGAACGCCCGATACACGTGCTCCTGACACAGCACCGCGCCGATAGCCGCGTACCCGGCCCCCAGCCCCTTGGCGGTGGCGATGATGTCCGGGACCAACGGGGCTTCACCGGCGAACCAGCGACCTGTTCGGCCCACGCCGGTGACGACCTCGTCGAAGCAGATCAGGAAACCGTGACGCTCGCGTCGCTCGGCCAGCCCGTCCCAGAACCGCTTCGGCGGCGTGTACGCCGGAAGGGCCGCGGCGCTGATTGGCTCACAGAAGAACGCCGACACATGATCCGGCCCGACCTCCTCGAGGACGCGATCGAGAGCTCCAAGGGCCTCCTCACCCGTTGGATCGAACCGCCAGGTGCTCGGCGGGATGTGCGGAAGGCTCGGGAGGTACGGCCCGAACGGCCCCTGTAGTCCGGGCCGGCCGGTCAGGGCCAGGGTGGCCATTGTCGGCCCGTGGTACGCCTGGGCGGGCGAGACCACCTGCCAGCGCTGGGGTTCCCCACGCTCGACGTGATAGGCCCGGGCCAACTGGAGGGCCATCTCGTTCGCCTCCGACCCACCGGTCACGAAGCGAACCCGGCCGAACCCCTGCGGGGCCACCTCGACGAGCCGCTCGGCCAGAAGCTCCTGGGCGGGGTTGGTTAGCCGTTCGTTGTGGAGGTACGCGAGTTGCCGGGCCTGTGTCCGCGCCGCCGCGATGATGTCGCGCCGGCCGTGGCCTAGGGTCGCGGCCATGGAGCCTCCGCTCATCGCATCGAGGTACCTGCGGCCGGCGGAGTCCTCGACCCAGACACCGCTTCCGCGAACAACTACGGGGTACTTGCGATCGAACTCGAGGTGAAGAACGTTCGAGGCGTCGATGTCGACCCAGGATCCAGAGGCCACCGGCCCTCCTTCGCCGATCGCCGAGACCTTATAGCATCTTCTCCGGGTGGCCACGCGAGCCTCCCGGGGAGGAAGAACATGGCTGGCGCGGCGGAGCTGCTGAAGGTCCAGGAACCGGCCACCGAGGAGACGCTGGCCGAGGTACCCGAGGCGGGCGTCGACGAAGCCGAGGAGGCCATCTCCCGGGCCAAGGCCTCGTTCCCAGCGTGGCGAGCCCTCCCACCCGCCGAGCGCGCGGCAACGCTACGCCGACTCGCCGCGGGCATCGAGGATCGGGCCGAAGACCTGGCCCGGATGGAAGCCCGGAACGTCGGAAAGCCGATCGCCGACGCTAGGGGCGAGGTGGGCACCGTGGTCCACGCGTTCGAGTACTACTCGGGCGCACCCGAGCGCCTCTACGGCGACACCATCCCGGTCGCCGGCGGGGTCGACATGACGTTCCGAGAGCCGTTGGGGGTGGTCGGGTTGATCGTGCCGTGGAACTTCCCCCTGATGCTGGCCTCGTGGAAGGTTGCTCCCGCACTGGCCGCGGGGAACACCGCGGTGCTGAAGCCGGCGGAGCTGACGCCGCTGACGGCGCTGGAGCTCGAGCGCATCGGCCGGGAGGCCGGGCTCCCCGAGGGCGTGCTCAACGTGGTGGTCGGACCGGGCCGGATCGTCGGCGAGCGGATGGTGGCCCACCCCGACGTGGCCAAGGTGGCCTTCACCGGGTCGACCGAGGTGGGGAGACGGGTCGGCCAGCTCGCCGCCGAGTCGATCAAGCGGGTGACCCTGGAGCTCGGTGGCAAGTCCGCCAACGTCATCTTCGCCGACGCTGACCTCGAGCAGGCCGGGATGGCCGCGCCCATGGCCGTGTTCGGCAACGCCGGGCAGGACTGCTGCGCCAGGTCGCGCATCCTGGTCGAGAGGTCGGCGCTCGATCGCTTCATGGAGGTGTTCGAGAAGGCCGTGGGGGCCCTGCGAGTGGGAGACCCTCTGTCCGAGGACACGCAGATGGGCCCCCTGATCTCGGCGGACCAGCGCGACACTGTGGCCTCCTACCTCGACGACGGCGCCCCGGTGGCCTTCAAGGGCTCGGCCCCGGATGGGCCGGGGTTCTGGTTCCCGCCGACGGTCCTGTCACCGGTCTCGAACGAGGACCGGGTGGCCCGCGAGGAGATCTTCGGCCCGGTGGCCGCGATCATCCCGTTCGACGACGAGGCCGAGGCGATCAGGATCGCCAACGACACCATCTACGGGCTGTCGGGATCGATCTGGACCCGTGACGGCGCCCGAGCCTTGCGGGTCGCCCGGGCCATCGAGACCGGGACCATCTCGATCAACTCGAACACCTCCGTCAGGGTGACGACGCCGTTTGGCGGCTTCAAGCAGTCGGGCCTGGGCCGGGAGCTCGGCCACCAGGGGCTGGAGCACTACACCGAGCTGAAGAACGTTTTCATGGCCACCGAGTGACCGCGGCCGGATGAGGGCCATGGTCCTCGACCGGCCCGATGGCGGCCCGGAAAGCTTCCGACTCGACCACGACTTCCCGGCTCCGATCCCAGGTCCCGGAGCGGTGTTGCTCCGAGTGGCCGCCTGCTCGGTCAACTACCTCGACATCTGGGTACGCAGAGGGATCGAGCGGGCCGACATCCCGTTCCCACACGTGTGCGGTTCAGACGTGGCCGGAACCATCGCCTCCGGGACCGGCCTGGGCCGGCGGGTGATGGTCTACCCGGGCCTGTCCTGCGGCCGGTGCCGGGCCTGTGCCGAGGGCCACGACAGCCGATGCCCCGACTACGACATCCTCGGCCTGTTCAGCCAGGGAGGGTACGCGGACCTCGTCGCGGTCCCCGAGCGCAACCTCCTCGATGTCCCCCCGGGGTGGTCGGATGAAGAGGCCGCGGCCTTCCCTCTCACGTTCCTGACGGCGTGGCACGGGCTGAGCGGGCTGGCCGACCCGGCCACGGACGTGCTGGTGTGGGGGGCCTCCGGGGGCCTGGGCGTGGCCGCCCTCCAGGTGGCCGGGGCGCTGGGGGCCCGCGTGGTCGCGGCCACCGCCAGTCCGGACAAGGGCGCACGGCTCAGAGAGCTGACTGGCGCCCTGGTGTTCGTGGGGGAAGCGGACGAGGTGGCCGACCAGGTCCATCGGAGCATCGGCGGCGTGGACGTGGTCGTCGACCCCCTGGGTGCCGGGGTATGGGACGCCACCAAGAGGGTGTTGCGGAAGGGCGGAACGGTCCTGTCCATGGGAGACACGGCCGGCGACGTCATCGAGGTGAACCTGCCGTGGCTCTTCGTCGGCGAACACCGCCTTTCGGGCGTGTACATGGGAGGGCTCCGGGACTTCCACCAGATCAACGCGGCCGCGCTACGAGGAAGCCTCCGTCCCGTAGTAGGAGCGGTCCTCCCGTTGGAGGAGGCCGGGCGGGCCCACCGCCTGGTCGAAGAGCGAGAGCACTTCGGGAAGGTCGTGCTCCGGGTCTCTTAGCTCGAAGGCGACTACAGCCGCGGCGGGTGCCCGTGGCAGAATGCCCGCGTCGCGAGTGATGGGCGCGAACCAGGAGGGGTCATGGCAGGCATCGGCGAGATCCTCGAGGACTGGGGCCGGGAGGGCGTCAAGCGGGTCCGGTTCGAGCTGCCGGACATGCACGGGACGTCCCGGTCCAAGATCGTCCCCCTAGCCCACGCCGGTGCGTATGCGGAGCGAGGGCTGAACATGTACGGAGGGGCCAGTGTCCTGGACAGCCAGTCGGATGTGGTTGGCGGGACCCTGTACAACGAGGAGGTGGGCTACGGGGACCAGCTCCTGTTCCCCGACCCGGACACCGCGGCGATAGTCCCCTGGGCCGAGGCCACCGGCCGGTTCATATGCGACGCCCGGTGGTACGACGGACGGTCGCTGGAGGCGACCCCTCGGGCCGTGTTCCGCAGGGTCCTGGACCGCTCCCGGGCCATGGGGTTCGAGCCGGTGATGGGATCGGAGTTCGAGTTCTACCTGCTAGATGCCGAGACCAAGGAGCAGCTCTTCTCCGGATACCAGATCTTCAACACCGTCCGGAACACCTGGGTCCCGACCATCGAGCGGATCATGGACCTCATGCCCCAGATCGGGGTCGACGTCATCACCGCGAACTGCGAGTACGGCGGTTCGCAGTGGGAGATCAACTTCGCCCCCGGGCGCGCCCTGGCCGGTCCGGACACCGGATTCACCTTCAAGAACGGGGCCAAGGAACTGGCCAAGCAGGACGGGTACATCGCCTCGTTCATGTCCAAGCCGTTCACCGGGCAGTCCGGCAGCGGATGCCACACCCACATGTCGCTGGTCGAGATGGAAAGCGGGAAGAACGTCTTCGGGGATCCCGACGGTCCCCAGGGCCTGAGCGAACTGGGAAGGCAGTTCATCGCCGGACTGCTTTCCTACGCCAAGGCCATCGACTCGCTGGTGGCCCCCACGGTCAACTGCCTCCGGCGGCGTCGGCGGCACACCTTCAGCCCGACCAACGTGTCCTGGGGGTTCGAGGACCGGACCGCCCTGCTCCGGGTAAAGGGAGGTAGCCCCGACAGCAAGCACGTCGAGAACCGGGCCCCCACGGCCATGTCGAACCCCTACCTGGTGGGGGCGGCCATGCTCGCCGCCGGGCTCCGGGGCATAGAGGAGAAGGCCACCCCTCCGGCCCCATCCGAGCCGGGACGGCCGGCCGAGGAGGACCCGGGGCTGGACCCGCTCCCGACTTCGCTGGAGGACTCCCTGGCGGAGCTCGAGACCGACCCCATGTGCAAGGAGTTCTTCGGCGAGGAGTTCATCTCGGCGTACACCGCCATGCGGCGGTACGAGCTGTCCCGGTTCTACGACCACGTCTCCGACTGGGAGACCGAGGAGTACCTGGAGCTCTTCTAGCCCGCTTCGTTACTCGCCCGAGCTCGTTTTGTCCGTAATGCCCAAGTGGACTCCCGGCACCGGCGACCCCTACACTTCGGCTAGCGTCGGCCATTCGGGGGTGGCACCCCGCAGCGCCGCTCCCGACTGAGTGGGGAGGTGGTGCGATGGCACTGGGCCGCGACGAACGAGTGATGGTCTCGGAACGGGTCGCCCCCGTTCTGGTCGCTCGAACCCTCGGAGCGTTCGACCTTGTCGTCATCTTCGTCGGCATAGTCCTGTTCATAGTCAACTCGGCGTCGCTCCAGTTCGCCGGACCGGCGCTGTTCATCTTCTGGATCGTGGCGTTCCTCACCTTCCTGATCACCGGAGCGTTCGTGACCGCGCACCTGGGCCGGATGTTCCCCGAGGAGGGCTCGATCTACGTGTGGACCCACAAGGCGCTGGGGCCCTTCTGGGGGTTCTTCGCCGGGTTCGTGGCATGGTGGCCCGGGCCGATCGTCATGGTCCTGGCCGGCATCCTGGTGGCCACCTTCGCCCAGCAGATCGCCACGTTCCTGGACGCGGAGATCCTGACCGAGAGCTGGCAGGTTGGCCTCGTGGTCATGGCGGTCCTGTGGTTCGGGGCGGCCATGTCGCTCCTCCGGTTG
Source organism: Actinomycetota bacterium (assembly GCA_046726855.1). Taxonomy (GTDB): domain Bacteria; phylum Actinomycetota; class UBA4738; order UBA4738; family CALAEC01; genus JBKPBL01. The sequence goes on from JBKPBL010000058.1 coordinate 8,094, forward strand.
CGGGTGACCCAGACCTACGCGAACCTTCAGTTCGTCTTCTACGCCGCGGCGATCTTCGTCATGGGCCTGGCCGGCCTGATCTGGCTGCTGGGCGGGAACGAGACGGCCAACTCCTTCGACGCCGAGCTGTGGAACCCGTTCCAGGGGGAGGCCCTGGTCTTCGGCATACCCGCGCTCCTGTCGGCGTTCTCCTTCTGCATCCTGGCACTGCTCGGTATCGAGGTGCCGCTGAACATGGGCGTCGAGGTGAAGAGCGCGGACGCCATCCGGAAGTACCTGCTGTGGGGCTGCGTATTCGTGATGGTCGCCTACCTCTGGACCAGCTTCGGGAACATGGTCACGGTGCCTCTGGACGAGAACAACGCCACCACCGGCGGGGCCCAGGGTGTTGGCGTGGCCATGGGCGAGGGCGTGGGGATCGCCGTGGCCCTCGTCCTGATGTGGTTCTTCCTGACCAGCTCGATGGTGTACAACTACTCGTTCGCCCGGCTGCTCTTCGTCTCAGGGCTGGAGCGCCGCCTTCCGCACCAGATCGGGCGGGTGAACAGGAACAAGGTCCCGGCCAACGCGGTGATCCTCCAGACCGTGATCGCCTCGATCATCACGATCGTGGTGTTCTTCATCATCGGGACTGTGACCGAGCTCGACCCGAACAAGCCCTACCTGGGGCTGCTCGCGGGGGTGACCATCGTGTGGTGCATCTCCACGGCACTCCTCTTCCTCGACATCTTCTTCGCCAGGCGGGCCAACCCACAGAAGTTCGAGGAGGCACGCCAGGTTCCGGTGGGGCTCCTGTACCTGTGTGGCGCGGTCGGATTCGTGGCCAACCTCGCCGCCGTCTTCTTCATCTTCACGGGCCAGTGGTACCCCGATCTGTGGCCCACGCTCGGTGAGTGGAACACGTGGATGGTGGTCATCACCGCCGTCTCGGTGCTCGTCGGGGTGTCCATCTACCTGATCTCGCTGGGGACCAGGCGGGGGAAGACAGAGGAGGAGCTGGCCGCGGAGGACATGACCGCCACGACCCCAGCCCGGGAGCCCACCCCGTAGGAGCCCGCCTCGGCCGGTGACCGGATGACGCCCGAGGAGGTCGAGGCCGTCTGCCGGGAGCGGGGGATCCGGTTGGTCCGCTTCCTGTATTGCGACAACGGCGGGATCATCCGGGGCAAGGCCACCCACATCGACCGGCTGGCCGACCGGATGCGAACCGGGATCGGGCTGACGGTGGCCATGCAGGCCATGAACTCGCTCGACCAGCTCCAGGAAGTAGAGGGGATGGGTCCGGTCGGCGAGATCCGGCTGGTCCCCGACCCCGACACGTTCACGATCCTCCCCTACGCGCCGAATGCGGCGGCCATGCTCGTCGACCACGCTCGCCTCGACCGTGAGCCGTACGAGGCGGGGCCGCGCAACTTCCTGCGTCGCATCAGCGATGGGCTGGCCGAGCGAGGGATGGTCCTGTCCATCGCCGTGGAGAACGAGTGGAGCCTGGCCCGGATCGAGGACGGGCGGTACGCGCCGGTCGACCAGAGCCTGTGCTTCTCCACGGTGGGGTTCGCGACAGCGGCCGAGGTCACCGAAGCCTTGGTTTCGGCCCTGGAGCAGCAGGGGATCGCCGTCGAGCAGTACTACCCCGAGCTGGGCCACGGACAGCAGGAGCTGTCCGTGGCTCCGCGTCCAGCCGTCCGGGCGGCCGACACCCAGATCCTGGTCCGGGAGTCGATCCGCGGGATCGCCACGAAGTTCGGGCTGGTGGCCTCCCTGGCCCCCAAGCCGTGGCCGGATCAGGCCGGTAACGGGGGCCACTTCCACTTCAGCCTGTGGGACTCGGGCATGGACAGGAACCTGTTCCACGACCCAGATGGGCGGTTCGGCCTCTCCACCACCGCTGAGCGGTTCATCGCCGGAGTCCTGGCCCACATGCCCGGGCTCCTGGCCCTGACGGCGCCATCCTTCAACTCGTACCAGCGACTCCTGCCAGAACACTGGAGCTCCGCATACGTCTGCTGGGGGCCAGACAACCGGGAGGCGTCCATCCGGGTGCCCTCCACCTTCTGGGGGATGGAGCGGGAGTCCACGAACCTCGAGCTCAAGCCGACCGACGCGTCGTGCAATCCGTACCTGGCCTTCGGCGGGCTCATCGCCGCCGGGCTCGACGGCATCGATCGCGAGTTCGAGCCCCCCGAGCCCATCGACGTGGACCCGGCCACGCTCTCCGACCAGGACCGTGAGGACCGGGGGGCCCATCGCTACCCCACCACGCTCGGCGAAGCGATCGAGGCCATGGAGGGCGACGAGGTGCTGCTGGGTGCGCTGGGCGACCTACTGTCGCGCTCGTACCTGGCGGTCCGGCGATCCGAATGGGAGGCGTACTCAAAGATGGACGACGAGGCCCAGTACCGGGGCCACTTCCTGAAGTACTGATGCCCGGGACGGGGCCCGGCGATGTCACCGGAGGCGGGATCGGTGAGGAGCTGGTGATGCTGCTCTACAGCGATCTATCGGGCCTCAGCAGGGGCAGGGCCTTTCCCCTGTACGACCTCCCCGAGCGTCTCCGAAGCGGCGTGGGCTGGGTTCCCGCCGACCAGGCCCTGACGCCGTTCGACGTGATCGCCGACCCCAACCCCTGGGGGCCGCTCGGCGACCTGCGGCTGCTTCCGGACCCGAGCACCGAGGTGCGGGTGGACCTGTGGCCGGACGCCTCGCCGCTTCACTTCCTCCTCTGTGACGCGGTCGAAACGGACGGCGGCGCCTGGGAGGCGTGCCCCCGTGGACTGCTCAAGGGCGCCGTTGAAGACCTGGAGCGCGACGGTGGCCTCCGGCTGGTGGCCGCGTTTGAGCAGGAGTTCCACCTATCCGGCCCGCCTCGGCCCGGCCCGGCCTTCTCGATGGAGGCCCACAGGCTGGTCGAGCCGTTCGGCCCGATGCTGGTGGCGGCCCTGGCGGCCGGCGGGCAGGAGCCGGAGACCTTCCTCCCCGAGTACGGCCCCGGCCAGTACGAGATCAACTGCCGGCCCGCCGAGGGGGTGGCCGCGGCGGATCGAGCCGCATCGGTCAGGGAGATCGTTCGGGAGACGGCCCGGCGGATGGGCCATCGGGCCAGCTTCACCCCCATCGTCGATCCCAAGGGGGTGGGGAACGGCGTTCACGTGCACTTCAGCTTCCTGGACCAGGACGGCCAACCGGCTGCGTACGATCCCGAGCGCCCCGGAGCGGTAAGCGAGGCGGCCGGGCGTTTCGTGGCCGGGTTGATCCGTCATCTGCCGGCGCTGGTGGCGTTGACCGCCCCTTCGGTGATCTCCTACCTCCGCCTGACGCCGCACCGGTGGAGCGCCGGTTTCACCGCCTTCGGCGAGCGGAACCGGGAGGCGGCCGTGCGGATCGCCCCCACTACTTCGGTCGGAGGCGCCGATCCGGGCTCCCAGTTCAACCTGGAGTATCGGGCCGCGGACGCCGCGGCGTGCCCACACCTCCTCCTGGCCGCAATCGTTCGGGCCGGTCTGGAGGGGATCCGAGAGAAGCTGCCCGACCCGCCGCTGATCCACTCGGACCCATCGGAGCTGAGCGAGGAGGACCGCGAGACCCTGGGCGTCCACCGGTTGCCCAAGTCCCTGGGCCAGGCCCTCGATGCTCTGGAGGCCGACGAGGCGGCCCGGTCGTGGTTCCCGCCCGTAATGCTGGACTGCTACCTGAGCCTGAAGCGCACCGAGATCCGACTGTTGGAAGGTGTCGAGGCTCCCGACGCTTGCGCGAGGTACCTCGGTGTCTATTGACGAACTGCCTCTGGTCGACCATCACTGCCACGGCATCGTGGCGGGTGACCTCGACCGGGCTGCGTTCGAGGACCTCATCAACGAGGGATTCGACCCTCCGGCCCCGGGTACAAGCCACTTCGAGACCCCTGTCGGCCTGGCCGTCCGCCGGTGGTGCGCCCCGATCCTGGACCTGGAGCCCTTCGCTCCGGCCGACGCGTACCTGGAACGGCGAGCGGAGCTGGGCCCGGATGACGCCAACCGCCGTTTGATCCGGGCCGCCGGCCTCGGGACCCTGCTCGTCGATTCGGCCTACCGAGTGGGCGACGTGCTGGGCACAGCGGAGATGGGCACGCTGGCCGGGGTCCCCGCCCACGACATCGCCCGGCTGGAGGCCGTCGCCGAGGCCGTAATCGAGGAGGGCGGCGACGCGTCGTCCTACCCGGACGATTACGCCAGCCGGCTGGAAGACGAGGCTCGCGGAGCGGTGGGCCTGAAGACAATAGTGGCCTACCGGTGGGGGTTCGATATCGACCCGAGCCCTCCAACCCGCGAGGAAGTGGTCGAGGCGGCCGGGCGGCTGATGCAGCGCTCGGGCCCGGGCCCGTTCCGCCTTGAGGACCCCGTCCTCCTCCGCCACGGGATCTGGACGGGGGCCGATCTGGCCCGGCAGCGGGGATTACCTATCCAGGTACATGCGGGCTTCGGGGACACAGACCTGACGCTCCACCGGGCCAACCCGAGCCTGCTCACCGAGTTGATCCGGTCGTTCCGTGACCTCGAGGTCAGCGTTGTGTTCTTACACTGCTATCCCTACCATCGGGAGGCCGCCTACCTGGCAGCGGTGTTCCCCAACGTTTACATGGATCTGGGCTCGGTCCTGCACTACACGGGTCCCTCGGCGGGTTCGATCGTGGCCGAGACGATGGAGCTGGCCCCCTTCACCCGGCACCTGTATTCCTCGGACGCCTTCGGGGTGGCCGAGTTCTACTACCTGGGGGCCATCCTTTTCCGACGGGGCCTCACAGCGGCCCTGGATCGCTGGATCGCGAACGACGAATGCTCCATGGCCGAGGCGGACCGGATCGCGGAGCTTGCCGCCGCCGGCAACGCCCGGCGGATCTACCCTCTCCCCGGGGCCTGAGGCTCGCCCGCCCGTTCGACCAGCGCATCGAACAGTCCCTGATGGGCCTGGTCGAACGCTGCCGTCTCCTCGGGATGCCACTGAACGCCGAGGAGCCAGCCGGCCTCCCCCTCCACCGCCTCGATCACCCCGTCCTCGGTCCATCCCACGGCCCGGAGGCCCTGGCCGAGCTCATCGATGGCCTGATGGTGGTGGGAGAAGCCCTCGACCCGGTCGACGCCCATGGCCTTGGCCACGAAGGAGCCCGGCTCCAGCTCGATCGGGTGAGACACTCCCTCGCCGCCGTCGGGGACCCCGTGGGCGATCAGTCCTTCTCGACCGACGATGTCCTGGTGGAGCGTTCCACCCAGGCCCACGTTCACCAGCTGGATCCCGCGGCAGATCGCCAGGAGGGGCAGCTCCCGCTTGATGGCCACGCGGAGCAGGGCCGTCTCGAAGTCGTCGCGGTCCCGGTCGATGCCGTAGCACTCGGGCTGCTGGTCCTGTCCGTACAGGGAAGGATCGACGTCCGGTCCTCCGATCAGGACC
>JBKPBL010000059.1:0-9956 GCA_046726855.1 Actinomycetota bacterium
CCCTCGGGTCTCGTGTTCCAGCGAGATGAACTCGCCCTGCACCATGGTCGCTGAAGCCGCTCCCTCCGCCGGTCCGCCTGTTCCGGCTTCCTCTTGTGGCTGGGCCGCTGCCATCGGCGCGGCCTCGTTCACCTCGCGATCGGTGAACAGTCGGTCCGGCCGGAACCACAGGAACCCGGCCAGGGCGACCGCCAAGGCCAGGACCGCAAGTAGGGCGATCCTGCCGGGGTGACGCCGGATGGTGCCGGTTATGTCCGTGGGAGTCGGTCCTCGCGTGTTGACACCCTACCCACCGAGGGATTACGGGCTCCTTACTGCGCATGAATGGCGGCAATACTTTGGCAATGTTCTCGGTTGAGAATGGGGCCATGGCCGGCCGCGCCACGGTCCTGGTGGTGGACGACGAACCCATCGTCCGCGACGTTCTTTCCCGGTACCTGGCCAAGAGCGGGTTCGCCGTGGAGCTGGCCGAGGACGGGGAGGAGGCCCTGGCCCGCTACGAATCGGCCCAGCCGGACCTGGTCCTCCTCGACCTCATGCTGCCTCGGATCGACGGACTCGAGGTCTTCACTCGCATCCGCTCCAGGGCAACCACTCCGATCATCATGCTCACGGCTCGGGGTGCCGAGACGGACCGCGTGGTAGGACTGGAGATCGGGGCCGACGACTACGTGACCAAGCCGTTCTCCCCGCGCGAGGTCGTGGCCCGGGTCCGCACCGTGCTGCGCCGATCGGCCGCGCTCAAGAACGGACAGGAGGATGAAACCCTACGGTTCGGTGACCTGGAGATCGATCCGAGGGCCCACGAGGTCCGGTCCGTCGGCCGCCCGGTGACAATGACCCCCAAGGAGTTCGACCTCTTGCTCTTCCTGGCCCAGAACGCCGGAACCGCGTTCAGCCGGCTCCAGCTGCTCGACGAGCTCTGGGATTTCGCGTTCGACGGCGACCCCTCCACCGTGACGGTCCACGTGCGGCGCCTGCGCGAGAAGGTCGAGACCGACCCGTCCCGTCCCCGACACCTGGTCACGGTGTGGGGCGTGGGCTATCGGTTCGACCCATGAGGGCCTGGCGTCCCGCCCTCCTCGCCGGGGGGGTGGCCCTGGTCGGCGCGGCGGGAACCCTGGTCGCCGGGAGCGTGGCGGGGATGTCGATAGGAGAGGTGGCCAGTCTCGGGCTCCTGCTGCTGCCGGCCGTACTGGCGACCGCGCTGGCCACACTTGGCGCCGGGCCGCTGCTATCCCGAGCTCCGCTCCGCCAACGGCTGGTTGCCGTGGCGGCCATCGCCGCGTTGGTGAGCCTGGCCAACCTGGTGGTCCTGGCGCAGCTGATGTTCGTAAGCGGTCACGACGCGGTGCTGATCGGCGCCCTGGTCGTGTACTCGGTCGGTGCCGGCATCGGCGCAGCCCTGGCCGTCTCCCGGACCACGGCGGCGGCCTTCGACCGGCTCGGACGGGCTGCCGGCGAGCTGGCCGAGGGCAACCTCGATGTCCGGGTGGGTCGCCTGGACACGGGGCCGGAGCTGGAGAGTCTGGCCGAAGCCCTGGACCGCATGGCCGTACGGCTTCAAGCCGCTCTCACCGCGGAGCGTAGGGCAGAGGCCCAAAGACGCGACCTGATCACGGCGGTGTCGCACGACCTCAGGACCCCGCTGGCCGGGCTTCGGGCCGCGGTCGAGGCGATCGAGGACGGCTTGGTGGAGGACCCCCGGACGATACGCCGGTACGTGGGCGACATGGGGCGGCAGGTGGAAACCCTGGTCGCCCTGGTCGACGACCTCTTCGAGCTGGTCCAGCTCGACTCACGCGAGATCCTGGCCGAGTCCGCGCGGGCCCGACTTGACGACGTGGTTCGGTCCGCGGTGGCCGCCTGCGAGGTCCAGGCATCGGAGAAGGGTCTGATACTGGAACAGCGGCTGAACGGGGCCGGGGGCGTTCTGTGTTCCCCGCGGTTGGTCCGGGTCCTCCAGAACCTCCTCCAGAACGCGATCCGCCACACCCCGGCGGACGGAACCGTTCGGATCGAGGCCCGCCGCCAATCCGACAGCCTGGAGATTGCCGTCGAGGACACCGGTGAAGGGATCGATCCTCAGAGCCTGGACCGAGTGTTCGAGCCGTTCTGGCGGGGGGACGCGGCCCGCTCCGGACCCGGATCGGGTCTGGGCCTGGCGTTGGCGAAGCGGATCGTGGAATCCCTCGGGGGCGACATCACCGTCCGGAGCGAGCGGAGAGGCGGCTCTCGGTTTGCGGTGCTAATCCCGAGACCCGGCTGACGGCCGGCCCCGTGGCCCGGCACGACGAGAGCGCCGGCGGGAAGCCGGCGCTCTCGTGCGCACTCGGTCTTCAGGGAATCGTGATCGGGCAGCGGAAATCCGCACTGGAGACCCGGGTCACGGTAACGTCTCCGGCCATCTCCGCCGCGCGCACCGCTTCGTCCGACGTGAGCAGGTAGGGCGTCACATTGAAGGTCACCTGGTGGAAGGCCCAGTCACCTCCGGTGTACCCGGGCTGGCCCGGTCCAACGCCGGCGATTCCGAGCTGGCCCTCCACCCCGTTAGTCACCGAGAAGAAGGGGTCGGTCCCCCCGTCCGGTAGAGCAGCCGGGTTCACGGTCGTTCCGACGATCTCCCCGTCGAGGTAGAGCTGTCCCTTCCCGGTCTCGGCTCCGGCGGGAGCGGCGAGCAGCACCACGATGCCCGCTGATATCACTGCTGCAGCCATGCCTCTGCGCATGAGGCCTCCTTTCATAGGGCCGACCCGACCCTAGCGAGGCGGATGTTGCAGAAGCCTTACGATGCCGGCGCGTTGAGCCTCCGGCTCAACTCGATCTCGCGCACCGACGAATCCGACGCCAAGGTCTGGGTCTTCCCCGTGGGCGTGAACCCGGCGGAGCGATAGAGCTCGAACGCGGCGCCGTTGTTTTCGGCCACCGATAACCGGACCCCGGTCATCCTCTCCGACCGGGCCCAGTCAATGGCCGCCTCCAGCAACCGCCTGCCCAGCCCGGCTCGCCGGGCCTCCGGCGCCACCCACATACCCCACACCACCACGGTCGGGTCGGTGGGTTCGAGATAGCATCCCGCCATTCCCACCCACTGGCCGTCTCGGATGGCCACGAAGATCGGCGACTCCGCGGCCGACCGCCAGTGCTCCTCGGGACGACGCTGGTCTTCCTCCCACGTCCTGGCGAAGGCGTACGGTGCGTCCACCAGAGCCCGCAGCCGGAGGTCCCGGAGGGGCTCCCATTCCTCGGGTCGGACCCGCCGGACCTCGATACCCAACGGAGCGGTAGCCGGTGCCGCTAGGCCCGGCCGTCGCGGATCAGGCCCAGGGCCTCGGCCCGGGTCCGAGGGTCGGATCGGAACACGCCCCGGACCGCGCTGGTCACGGTGATCGAGCCGGGCTTCTTCACCCCTCGCATGGACATGCACAGGTGCTCGGCCTCGATGACCACGAAAACCCCGCGAGGGTTCAGAGTGCGTTCCAAGACGTCGGCGATCTGCGTGGTGAGCCGTTCCTGGACCTGCGGGCGCTTGGCCAGCACGTCGACCAGCCGGGCCAGCTTCGACAGCCCGGTGATCCGCCCGTCCCTGTTGGGCACGTAGGCCACGTGCGCCTTGCCGCTGAATGGGAGGAGATGATGTTCACATAGACTTTCCACGTCGATGTCCCGGACCATGATCATCTCGTCGTGGCCGACGTCGAACACCGCGTCCACCACCGCGTCGGGATCCTGGTGCAGGCCGGCGAAGACCTCTCGGTACATGTCGGCGACCCGCCTGGGGGTCTCCTTCAGCCCCTGCCGGCCCGGATCCTCACCGATCCCCTCGAGGATCAGCTGAACGCCCTCCTCCACCTTCTGGGCGTCGAAGGCGTTATCCGATGGGGCCACCGGGCTGGTCCTTCGGCGCCCGGACGCTGCGGCGGGCCACCGCGATCCCCGATCCCTCCCGGTCGCCATTGCGAGGGGCCCGCTTCTCAAGCCCCTCCAGCTGCTTGACCAGGTCCTCCTTTTCAATGGTCTCCCGCTCGATGAGTGCCGCGGCGATCTGGTCGAGCTTGGCCCGTTCCTTCTGGAGGATCTCCAGGGCCTCGTCGTGGGCCTCGTCGATCAGCCTTCGGATCTCGGTGTCGATCTCGAAGGCGACCTGGTCCGAGTAGTCCGGGTGGGCGGCGAAGTCCCGCCCCAGGAAGACCTCACCCTGCTTCTGCCCCAGCGTCAGGGGACCGAGGCTGTCGGACATCCCGTATTCGGTGATCATCCCCCTGGCGATCTTCGTGGCCCGCTCCAGGTCGTTCTGGGCCCCGGTGGTGATGTCCCCGATAACCATCTCCTCGGCCACCCGGCCACCCAGGAGCATGGCCAGCTCGTCCACCATCTCGGTCCGGGTGACCAGGAACCGATCCTCCGTGGGCAGCGTCTGGGTGTATCCCAGCGCCCGGCCCCTGGGGATGATCGAGATCTTGTGCACGGGGTCGGCGTTGGGAAGCACGTGTGCCACCAGGGCGTGGCCGGCCTCGTGGTAGGCGATGATCCGCTTCTCCCGGTCCGAGATCAGACGGGTCTTGCGCTCGGGGCCGGCCATGACCCGGTCGATGGCCTCCTCAAGCTCGCTCATGGTGATGGTTCGCTTGCTCCCCCGGGCGGACAACAGTGCCGCCTCGTTCAATACGTTGGCCAGGTCGGCTCCGGTGAACCCGGGGGTCCTGCGGGCCAGGACGTCGATGTCAACGTCCGGGTCCAGGGGCTTGCCCCGGGCGTGGACCGAAAGGATCCCTCTACGTCCCTCGAGGTCCGGCCGGTCGATGACAACGTGACGGTCGAACCTTCCCGGCCGCAGCAGGGCCGGATCCAGGATATCCGGCCGGTTGGTGGCGGCCATCAGGATGACGCCGGTCTTGGTGTCGAACCCGTCCATCTCGACCAGGAGCTGGTTGAGGGTCTGCTCGCGCTCGTCGTGGCCGCCGCCCAGGCCTGCGCCCCGGTGCCGTCCCACCGCGTCGATCTCGTCGATGAACACGATGGCCGGGGCGCTGGTCTTGGCCTGCTCGAAGAGATCACGAACCCGGGCCGCGCCGACTCCCACGAACATCTCCACGAAGTCCGATCCCGAGATGGAGAAGAAGGGCACTCCTGCTTCCCCTGCGACGGCCCTGGCCAGCAGGGTCTTACCGGTCCCCGGCGGCCCGAACAGCAGGACGCCCTTGGGGATCTTCGCCCCCATGGCCTGGAACTTGATGGGGCTCTCCAGGTACTCCTTTACCTCGCGAAGCTCCTCGATCGCCTCGTCCACCCCGGCCACGTCGTCGAACGTCGTCTTGGGCTGGTCCTTGGTGACCTGCCGAGCCTTCGACTTCCCGAACGCCAGGACCCGGTTCCCGCCCCCCTGTCCCTGGTGAAAGATGAACAGGAAGATCCCGAAGAGCAGGATGAACGGGAGGATGTTGATCAGGACGCTTACCAGAGTCGAACCCTTCTGGGGGTCGGCCTTCACGTCGACCCCGGCTTCCTGGAGGCTGCCGACCAGCTCGTCCTGGAACTCGATCGGGTACTCGGCCTGGTAGGGCTCGCCCCCGGCCAGCTCGCCCTGGACTATCTGGTCTCGCTCCAGGAAGGTGGCCGTCTGCACGTCGCCCTGGGACGCCAGGTCCTCGAGCTGGGTGAACGTGATCTCGTTGGGGGCCGGACCCTGGCTGCTGAAGCTCACGAACAGCCACAGTGCGGCTAGGACCACAACCAGGTAGAGGAGGGGTCCCCGCAGCAACCGACGCCACTTGAAGTCGCTGCTGCTCTTCGTGGGGGTCTCCTTCCTGGGTGCCGGAGCGGGGAGGCCGCTCGCCTCAGCCGACCTTGGCGATGGTAGCACAGGCCCCCGACAACACCCTCTGTCCTATCGATGCGCGACTGCGTGCGGGACAGCCCCCCGGCTCAGGCTCTAGATCCATTGTCGGGTTGCAATCGGCGGATACGGTCCCGCTCAGGGCTCGCGGAGGCGGGTGTCGAGGACCAGGGTTACCCGGGCGTACGTCGCCGGCTCCACCGTGACGGCCGCCTGGCGGGGGACGTAGGTGGAACCGGCGGGCGGCTCCGCCGTCAGCACGTAGTCGCCGGGAGCAAGGTCCACCGTGAACGAGCCTTCCCAATCGGTCGCCGCCGTGGCCACACGCTCGCCCCCCTCGGTGAGGACGACCACCGACGTCTCCACGGTCTCCTTCGGGCACGGCGAGCCCTTGATCTGCACCGGGCAGGTAGGGGCGGCGATCACGTGTCCGCGTATGCCCGAGGCGGAGGCGTCGGGGCCGGCCGCCTCGGCACAGGCTCCCAGAGTGAAAACGGCGCACGCGAACGCGACGACTCTCATCCTCACGTGATTAGACCGCGATTCCGCTACGTAAGGTTCCGGGGCTACCCGACCAGCCCCTCGTACGCCTGGGGCTTCAGGGTGGCCACATAGGGGAGGTTGCGGTACCTCTCCGAGAAGTCCAGGCCGTACCCGACCACGAAGACCGGTGGGATCTCGAACCCCGTGTACCTGATGTCGAGCGAGACCTGCTGAACCTCGGGCTTCTGCATCAGCGCGCAGACCTCCAGGCTGGCGGGGCGCCGAGAGCTTAGATTCCTGAGCAGGTACGCCAGGGTCAGGCCGGAGTCCACGATGTCCTCCACCAGCAGCACGTGTTTCCCTTCGATGTCGTGGTCGAGGTCCTTGAGGATCCTGACCACCCCAGAGCTCTTGGTCGACGCTCCGTAGGAGGAGACCGCCATGAAGTCGAACTGGAGCGGGAGCCGGATGTGCCTGGACAGGTCGGCCATCATCACGAACGCGCCCTTCAGCACGCCCACCAGGAGGAGGTCCTGGCCCCGGTAGTCCTCGGTGATGCGTTTCGCAAGCTCGCGGATCTTGGCCTGGATCTCCTCGCCGGTGATCAGGATCCGGTCGATGTCGCCCTCGAACTCCGCCACGTGGCTGAGCAGTGTATCGGGCACGGGCCGGTCGCTCCGGTGGTGGTCCGTCCTCGTGGTCACGCTTCCCCCTTTCGGCTCATCTCTCGGGGGAAGGGCGAGAGAGCCGAACATACTCCTTGAGGCGCTTAGCCTTCAAATCGCCAGGGAGGTCGATCCCCCGGCCCCGGCCGCCGGCGGCCAGGTCCAGCACTCCAAGGATGTGGGCCGCGCCGGCTTCGGGCTCCCACTCCCCGCCCAAGGCTGCCTCCAGCCGCAGTGCATCTCGAACCACCCGGGCGCCGATAGGTTTCGGCAGCGCGGCCAGGGCTCGGGCCTGGAGGCGGACCTCCTCGCCCCGCACGGCCACGATCCGCCGGGTCGCCTCGGAAGCCACGGTGTCGAGGTAGGCCGCGTCGGCCCTGACGTTCTCGGCCGTCCGGGCCAGCGTGCCTCGCAGGTTCCGGTCGAGCCGCTTCTCCATGAAGGGCAGGACCTCGAGTCGGATCCGGTTTCGAAGGAAGCGCCGGTCGCGGTTGGTTGGATCGACTCGAGGGCGGAGCCGGAGAGACCGGCAGAAGGCCGCCGTCTCCTGTCGGGTGGTTTCGATCAGGGGACGAGATGCGGGGAACCCGAGCGGAGGGACCGAGGCCACCGGAGGCATCCCCGACACGGCCTCCAGGCCTCCCCCCCGGGCCAGGCCCAGAAGCACGGTCTCGGCCCGGTCGTCCAGCGTATGGCCCAGCGCCGCCCGGTCGGCACCTAGGTCCGACGCCGCTGAGGTCAGCCCGGCGTACCGGGCCAGCCGGGCCCAGGCCTCGACCGATTGGCCGCGTCTGGGTTGGTCCGGGGCTTCCCGCCCGGCGAAGGGCAGGCCGAGCCGTTCGGCCTGCCGCTCAACGTACCCGGCGTCCCGCTCCGAGCCGGGCTGCAGCCGGTGGTCGAAATGGAACACGGCTAGCCGGATCTGCAGGAGGCGACGGACTCGATGGAGGGCGTGGAGGAGGCACAGCGAGTCCGGGCCACCGGAGCAGGCCACCACAACGGTCTCCCCGGGCCGGAACATCTGATGCTTCCTGGACGTCGCGGCGAGGCGTTCCAGCACCCGGGCCACGGCGGGGGGATGCCCCCGGGCGGGCATCAGACCGGAGTGACTCGCTGTACCCAGACCTCGGGGCGGCCGATCTCCTCGAGGGTGGGTAGATGCTCCCGGCTTTCCCACACCCGGGCGAACCCATCAGCCCCGGCCCGGTCCACGACCTCGGTGACGAACCTGGCCCCCAGGTCGTACTGGCGAACCTTCACCCCGATCCCCACGGCTCGCTGGACCATTCGGTTGATACCCTGCCGGTGTCGCCGCTCGTGGAGTACGGATCGCATCCTTTCCAGCGAGCGGACCCGGTCCTCGCCGAGTCGATCCATCACGTAGGTGGCATGCCCCTCGAGCAGCGACATCAGGGCCTGCATCCGCTGGAACAGGTCCCGTTGCTCCGGGCTCATCAGCGCGAACAGCAGCCCAAGATCTCGCCAACCGCGACCCCTTGTCACTTCCTCGCGGGCCCGGCGGAGCCGCTCGAGGAGCTTACGGGCGTCTAGCTCCAGCGAGCCTAGGTAAGCAGCTACGAGGTCACTCAGGTATCCCCGGAGCCAGGGAACGCCTTCGAACTGGGCCCGGTGGGTGACCTCGTGGAGCGCCAGCCACAGCCGGAAGTCACGGCTGGGGAACCGATGCTTCCGCTCCAGCTCCGCGAGGTTCGGGCCCACGAAGTACACCAGCTCCCGGTCGTCCGGTGGCAGGAGCAGGTCGTACTGCCCCAGGACCCGGCGGGCCAGGTAGCCGATGATCCCTCCGACCTGGGCGGCCAGGAGCTTGCGCCGTACGGGTGCCATCGCGCCCTCCAGACGACCGCCCATCAGGCGGGCGGCCACCGGCTCCAGGACCTGCTCGAAGCCTCGCAGGTTCTGGCCGATCCACTCGTCGCGGGTCATGACCCAGGGCCGTGAGGGGGGGCCCTGAAGCGCCAGTGCGGTGAACTCCACGACCAGGGCGTCCGCCTCGCTCACCACGTCCGCCATCTCTTCCGCCATGAAGGCTCGCTCGGCCCCCGACGAGGGAGGTGCGGTTCCGGCGAAACTCGACCCGATTTTGGCCGCGGCCTCCCAGTCGATCAGACGAGCCGCGGCGGTCCCGTCCATCCGCGTCTACCCGGCGTCTGCCTTCTCGCGAGCCGTCTTGATGGCGGCGGCGCGAGCGCGGCTCACGGCGATGGGTCGGGCCAGGCCCTTCTCGAGCTGCTCGTTAAGGACCCGCTCGAACGTCTCGGGGTCGGCCCCCTCGGGGGCTTCGACCTTCTCCTCAGCGGCTGGCGCGGCGGGCTTCTGCTTCTCCTCCCCTTCCGGCTTGGGGGCCTCCACCTTCTTGGCGGGCTCCTCGGCGGCCTCGGCCTCAGCTGGGGGAGCAGGCTCCTCGACCACCGCCGGTTCCGCGGTTTCAGCCTTCTCCGGTGCCGGAGCCGGCTCCGCCTTCTCGGCTGGTGGAGCCGACGGTGCCTCGGCCGGAGCACCTGCCGAGGCGGCGGCCCGAGCGGCCCGGACGGCAGCGGCCTTGGCTCGCCCCTCGGCAACCCGAGGGGACGCGCCCTTGTCGATCTGGGCCTTCAGTTCGCGCTCGTACACCTCCTGGTCCGGCTCGACGTGCTCGGCGGGAGCCGGGGCGGGCTTGGGTGGCGCTGGTGCCTCGGCGGCCGGAGCCGCGGCTGGGGAGGGCTGCTCCGCGGGGGCGGGCTCCCCCGCCGGCTCCGCTGTCGTCGGTACCTGCTGGGCAGCGGTCTGGACCTCCGTGGCTGGGGGCGCCGGAGGAGTGGTGGAGGCCGCCGCCACCTGCTCTACCCGAGGCGCAGCCGGCGGTGGCCCGGCCGCGGCCACGCCGGCGAACTGGGGCCGGCGGCGCTGCGGGGTCGCCGGCGGCTCCTCCCTCGCGAAGAACCGAGAAGACTTGCGGATGAACAGGAACAGCG
>JBKPBL010000060.1:0-6090 GCA_046726855.1 Actinomycetota bacterium
GTCTTGTGTACAGGCTCGAACGGTGGAGGGCTTGATACGCTCGATGACTGGCGCGCAAAGGAGGGGAGATGGCAGAAGCCCCGAAGGAGTTGGATCCCCAGGTGGTGGTGCCGATCATCACGACCGAGCACTTCACCCTGCAGACGGCCCGATCCTCCACCATCTCGGAGGCGAGCGGGCGGGCCAGCATCTTCCTGGCGGTGGTGTCCGGGTCCCTGGTGGCTCTGGCCTTCGTGGCCCAGGTCTCCCGGGAGGCCTTCGTGGCCTTCCTGCTGGTGGTCCTGCCGGCCCTGCTGTTCCTGGGGATCGCCACCTTCGAGCGGGTGCTTCAAGTCGCCTACGACGACGTGGCCTACCTCCAGCGGATCAACCGCATCCGCCGCCTCTATCTCGAGCTGGCTCCCGGATTGTCGCTGCACCTGGCGCCGCCGGCGCCCGACGAACGGGCGGTGTCGGTCCTGAAGGCGGCCGGGTTCCGGGCTCGGCGAGGTCAGCTGTTTCTGAGCACGGGCGGAACGATCGGCGTGATCAACAGCGTGATCATCGGATCCCTGGCCGGCGTCTTGACCGGTGTGCTCGCAGGGGGACTGATTCCACTGTCCGCCGCAGTTGGCTTGGCGTCGTTCGTGGCGTCAGTGGCGCTGCACCAGAGCCATCAGCGGCGGCGTGGCGTGCGCGCTCCGCCTCCCTTTCCGGAACTCGGCTGATGTTCCTCTCACCGTGTGACGGCATCGGAGCCCGGTGAGCCAACTCGCGCGGATCGACCTGCACGCGCACACGATCTACTCGGATGGAACGTTCACCCCGACCGAGTCGGTGCGGCTGGCCCTGGAACGCGGACTCACCGCCCTGTCCATCAGCGACCACGACTCCACCGAGGGGGTGGCCGAGGCTCGCCAGGCCGCCGAGGGCACCGGCCTGGAGATCGTCCCCGGCGTGGAGTTCTCCACCGCCCACGACGGCCACGGGGTGCACGTCCTCTGCTACTGGATGGACCTCGAGAACGAGGAGTTCCAGTCCGAGCTCCGCCGTCTACGTGAGGACCGGTGGAGCCGGGGCCAGCGGATGGTTCGGCGGCTGCAGGAGCTCGGCCACCCGATCACGTTCGAGCGGGTGCAGGAGATCGCCGAGGGGAAGAACATCGGCCGGCCCCACGTGGCCCAGGCGCTGGTTGAGGCGGGTGTCATCGCCACGATCGATGAGGCCTTCACGCCGGAGCTGATCAAGGCGGGCGGCCGGGCCTACGTGGAGAAGCACGCCCTGGACCCCATCGACGCTTTGGCGCTCTTCAAGCGGGCCGGCGGCCTGGCGGTGGTGGCCCACCCCGGGCTGTGGCGGGAGCGGCTCGGCGTAACGGATGAGCTGATCGAGAGGATGGCCGAGGCCGGGCTCGACGGGATCGAGGCCGGTCATCCCGACCACGAGCCCGAGCAGGAGCGCCGCTACCGGGTGATGGCCAGGCGCCTCGGACTGGTGGCCACCGGCTCATCGGACTGCCACGGGACTCTCTTCGATCCCGTCCGCCTGGGCTCGGTCACCACCGACCCGGAGGAGTTCGCCCGGCTCAAGGCGAGGAAGGGGCTGTTGACCCCGTAGACTCCCCGTCCGTGACCTCCCACCTCGACGTGGTGTTCCTCGACGTCGGGGGTCCCATCTACGGCGACAGGCCGTATTACGAGGCGCTTCTGGCAGCGATCAAGGAGGTTCGGCCGGACGCCGACGAGTCGGCCTTCTGGGAGGAGTTCCAGGCGGCTCGCCGAGACCAGCAGGGGTCTTTCACCCGCCGGCTGTCCCTTCTCTTCGTCTCGGAGAAGGAGTACCCACGGGTGGTCGAGCGAGGCCATGAGCTGTGGACGTACCCGCCCGAGGCCCTCCAGGCCGACGTTCGCCCGGCCCTGGAGGAGCTCCGGGGCATCTACCGCCTCGGCGTCCTGGCCAACCAGCAGCGCTGGATCAGGCAGACCATGGCTCGGGACGGCATCGACGGGTTCTTCGAGGTGTGGGCGGTTTCGGAGGAGGTCGGCTCGGAGAAACCGGATCCGGGGATCTTCGAACACGCGCTCCGCGAGGCCCAGACCCCCGCAGAACGATGCGCCATGGTGGGGGACAGACTCTTCAACGACATCGTGGCGGCCCGAGCTCACGGCATGCGAGGCGTGTGGCTGCTCCGCGGCGAAGCGCCGGACGATCCGAGCCCCGAACAGCTGGCCCAGGTCGATCTGGCCATCCGGTCGCTCCAGGAGCTGCCCGGAGCTCTGGTGACGCTGTAAGCGCGGCGCCCTAGATGGCCGAGGCGGCGAGCAGCCAGGCCGCGTAGCACGCCAGCACGAAGGCTCCCACGACCCGTCCGGCCCGTCCCCGAAGCAGGAACACCGTGCCGACAACGGCGTACAGGAACGCCGCGCCCAAGAATGCCGCCGCGCCACCACTGTCCACGTCCAGCGGCCTGACCAGCGCGGTGACGCCGAGGACGCCAGAACAGAACGCCGCCAGGGTCCCGAACAGATTGCCTGTGGCCAGCTCGGGGGCTCCCCGGCGGATCGGAATGACCTCCAGGAGCACCTCGTCCAGGCTCACCAGGATCCCGAGGATGGCTGCCCCCACGAACCCCGCCAGCAGGTCGGTCTCCTCGACGAGCCGGACCCCCCCGGAGAGCAGGACCCACGCCCCTGCCACCAGGAGGGCCAGGCCCGAGGCGGCAAGCCCGGCCCCCATGACCCGGGATCTCGGCGCATCGGGACCCTGGCGAGCCATCTCCTCGCCTCGTTCCTGGGCGTACCGGCCACCCATTCTGACGACGAGTCCGACGTAGGCCGCGTAGAGGGCCACCAGGAGCACCCCCTCGAGGCGGCTCACGAACCGGTCGAACAGCGCCGCGGCCGCCGCCACCAGAAGGACAGCGGGAGCCAGGATCATGGCCGGCTGGGGCGAGGGGACCGGCCGGGGGGCGAACAGGAGAGCGGCCCCGAAGGCCGCGCTGAACAGGAACAGGATCGTGCCGAAGATCTCCCCGGCGGCAATGGCCGTCTGTCCCCTGGCCGCTGCCACGATCGCCGCTCCCAGCCCCTCGAGATCGATCCCGAACAGGAGTGCGCCCAGGGCGAACGCGGGAAGGCCCGTGGCCCGGGCCAGGCCGGCGGCGCCTCGAACGGCCAGCTCCGCCCCGGCGTAGAGGACGATCGCCCCAAGCACCAGAAGCCCCACGGCCAGGAACATGGGCGGAAGGTACCCCACACTCGCACGCCGTGATCGCCCGCAGTGAAGCTGCTGTTCGGCGCCGGGGCGGGGTCAGTGGTCGCTGGCGCCGGTGAACTGGAACGAGGAGATCCTCAGAGCCGGAGTCCGGGAAGAGGCGAAGAAGAACTCGCTGGCCAGCTCGGTCTCCGCCCCGACCATCTCGACGTCGCGCAGGGCGTCGATGATCGACTGGGTGAACCGGAAGTTCCTCACCGGGTGCTTCACCTCGCCATCCTCGATCAGCCAGGTACCGTCCCGCGTCATTCCGGTGATCACCGAGGCCGTGGGATGGACCACGTTCGCGTAGTGAAACCGCGTGACCAGCAGTCCCCGATCGGTGGCGGCGACCATCTCTTCGGACGTGGCCTCCCCGGGCGCCAGGAAGATGTTCAGGGGGAACGGTCCCTCGGGGTTGGGTGGGGGAAGGGCGTGGCCGGTGGACTCCGCGCCTGCCTGCCGGGCGCTCCGCCGGTCGTGGACGCCACCCTTGACCACCCCGCCGTCGACAAGGTCCACCCTGCGGCGGGGCGTCCCCTCGAAGTCGAATGGCAGCCCGATCGTCAGAGGAGACAGCGCGTCGTCGAAGATCGTGACCCGCTCGGACATCAGGCTCTCGCCGAGCCGGTTCGAGAAGCACGACCGGCCTTCAACGATGGCCCGTCCTCCGAAGCCCAGATAGGCGAGGAAGCCGAGGAGCGTGGCCACTGCGGCGGGCTCCAGGACCACCTCGTACCGGTCTGGCTCCAGGGGCTTGGGGGCCTGGCTGTCCCGGGCCTTGGTGAACGCCCGGTGACCCACGGCGCCTGGGTCCAGGTCGCCGATCCGGGACGCGGTCACCTCGGCGAAGCCGGCTCCGCCGTCGCCACCGGAGACCACCGTGGTGACCTGGGCCTGGGTCATGCTGGTGTGGCAGAACTGGCCGGTCGTGTTGGCCAGGGCCACCTCGGTGGCCGAGGCCTCCACCGCCCCGGCGGCATGGAAGCCTTCTTCGCACCGGCCCACCAGCTCAGCCACGGCATCGGCCCGCTCGGCGGGGGTGGAGGATGCCGTTGCCTCGTCGTAGGCCTCAGGCCTCGCGGGGGCCGGGGCAGGGGGGGACAGGCCCGGGAACAGAGGGTCGGGAGCGGCCACCTCGGCCAGCTCCCTGGCGCTTCGGGCCGCGGCCGCCGCGCCCTCCTTGGAGAACTCGTTCGAGGCGGCCACGCCCACCCGGCCGTCCATGACCACGCGGACCCGGAGCCCGGTGTCCTCCCGGGCGGTGCTCTGGTGGATGGCCGAGTCGGCGAACCGGGTCAGCCCGCCCCACTCGTGGACCAGGAGGACCTCCACCCCTGCCGCCCGCGGAAGCTCCATGGCCGCCTCGGCCACGGCCCGGGCCTCGTCCGGCCCGATCGGACCCGGCACGTCAGTGAACCCCCACGCGGACGTTCCTGAACCGGGCCGGAGCGGTGCCGTGCCCCACCCGGGCCACCTGCCCGGGCTGGCCCTTGCCGCAGTTGGGGGTGCCCCAAACGGTCCATTCCTCGTGGCCGCACACCGCGTCGCACGACCCCCAGAACTCGGGGGTGATCCCGGTGTAGTTGGGGTTCCGGTACATCTCAGTGAGCCGGCCGTCCTTGATCCTCCGGGCGACCTCGCACCCGAACTGGAAGTTGACCCTCCTGTCGTCTATCGACCACGAGGTGTTGGTCGACATGAAGATCCCGTCCTTGGTGTCACCGATCAGCTCGGCCAGCGTTCCCTCTCCCGGCTCCAGGTTGATGTTCGTCATCCGGATCAGGGGCAGGTTCTGCCAGCCATCAGCGCGCATCGTCCCGTTGGACCCTTCCCCGAGGGCGGCGGCGGTCTCCCGGCTGGACACGAACCCCGTGAAGATCCCCTCCTCGATGACCGGCACCCGCTGGGCACGGACGCCCTCGTCGTCGTAGCCGAACGAGCCCAGGCCCCCGGGGAGGGTGGCGTCGGCGGTCACCGTGACCCGTTCCGAGCCGTACCTGAGGGAGCCGCGGTCCTCGGGCGTCAGAAACGAGGTACCGGCAAAGGCCTCTTCCATCCGCAGGACCCGGTCCAGCTCGATGGGATGGCCGATCGACTCGTGGACCTGGAGGACGAGCTGCTGGGCATCGAGCACCAAGGTGGTCTCTGAGCTGGGGCAGTCCTTGGCCCGGATCAGCTCCACGGCCTCGGTGGCCGTGCGCTCGGCCTCCTCGAGCAGAGAGAGCGTCCTGATGTGCTCGTACCCCGCCGCCGAGAGGTGGCCCCGGAACGAGTTGGGGAACGACCGTCGCTGGAGCTCGCCGTCACCGAGGGCGGTGGCCTCGATCCCACCGCCCGAGTGAGTGATGGTCTGCTCGATGGCGGCGCCCTCCGAGGAAGCCAGCGAGGAGCGCTTGCGGTAGAAGTCCAGCGTTGCCTCGGCGAACGACAGCCCGTTCACCTGCTGCATCCGGCGTGACGCCTCCATCAGGAGCGCCACCTTCTCCTCGAGCTGGACGGTGAACGGGTCCTCCTGCACCGGGGTCTCCCAGCGGTCGGTAACCGGCTCGATGTCGGCCAGGCGCACCGGCTCGCGGGGGAGCCGCGAGGCGGCACGGGCGATCTCCACGGCCAGACTGGCCGCTCGGGAGATGGACTCCTCGTCGGTGCGGGCGGTGGCCGCGAACCCCCAGTAGCCGCCTTCCAGGACCCGGATCCCCACGCCCTCGGTCCCGGACCGGTCGATCCCCTCCATCTCCTGATTCTTGACCGTGAGGGATTCGCTCTCCTCCGAGACCCATCTGGCGTCCGAGTAGTCGGCGCCGGCGGCCCGTGACGCCTCGACCGCCTGCCTGACCACATCCAGCACGAGCGACC
>JBKPBL010000061.1:0-10512 GCA_046726855.1 Actinomycetota bacterium
GTCCTCGATCGGGCTGATCTCCTTGAACACCTCGGCCAGCCCGTCTTCCAGCAGCCAATCGAAGGAGTCGCGCTGGATCCCCACCAGGTCGGGAAGCGGAAGGACCTCCTCCAGCTTGCTGAAGGACATACGCTCACGACCGATCACGGCTTCTGGCAAAAGAAACCCCCCCTAGGGAATGACACGCGCGTAACTACAGGACGCGGGAGACGGCACGCCAATCGAGCAGTATAGGGTCACCCACCGCTTCGTGTCAACAGGGCGATGGTGTCGGTTATTCCCGTTGACCCTACTTGACCTCGACGGTCGCCCCGACCGCCTCGAGCTTCTCCCTGGCCTGTTCGGCCTGCTCCTTGTGCACCTTCTCCAGGACCGGCTTGGGCGAGTTGTCCACAAGGTCCTTGGCTTCCTTCAGCCCCAGGTTGGTCAGGGCTCGGACCTCCTTGATTACCTTGATCTTCTCCCCTCCCGGAGAACCCAGGATCACGTCGAACTCCGACTGCTCCTCGGCCTCCGGCCCGCCGTCCCCTGCGGGCGCCGCTCCTGGAGCCGCCGCGGCCACCGGGGCGGCCATGGCCGCCGCCTCGACCTCGAAGGTCTCCTCGAACTTCTTGATGAATTCGGACAGCTCGAGCAGGGTCATGCCCTTGAATGCCTCGAGCAGGTCGTCCGCCGACAGCTGCTTCTTGGTGGCCATCTAGCCTTCTCCCTCCTTCTCTGCGGCCTGGTCCGGAGCGGGTCGCTCCGGGGGCCCTTCGTCTTCGGTCCGGGCCGGCTCGCCCTCCGGCGGTGCCGCGGGGGTGGACTCCCCCCCGGCCCCCTCGCCTCCGGAGCCGGCCGCTTCGGCGTCGGGGTGGTCCTCGGCCGCGGGCGCCGACTCCTCGGCCGGGAGCTTCTCCTTGAGGGCTTCCATCACCGACAGGAACCTGGCCTGGAGCGCCTGAAGGATCGAGGCGGTCCGGGAAAGCTGCAGCTTCCCCAGACCGGCGAGCTTGGCCAGCATGGCTTCCCTGGTGTCCAGGGCGGCGAAGGCCTTCATCTCCTCGGCTGTGAGGATCCGCCCCTCCGCGAAACCGCCCCGGACCTCCAGGACCGGGTACCGGCGGGCCTGCTCAACGAGTCGCTTGGCCCCGGCCACCGGGTCGCCGAGGATGAAGGCGATTGCGGTGGGGCCATCGACGTACTGGCCCAGCTCCTCCAGGCCGGCCTCCTTGACCGCGAGCTTGGTCAGGGAGTTCTTCACGATGGAGAACCGGGTGTCGACCTCGTCGAGAGCGGCTCGCAGCTCGGCGGCCTCCCTGACGGTGAGCCCCCGATAGTCGGTGAGGACCGCGGCTTGCGCCCCGTTCAGACGCTCGGCCAGCCCTCGAACCTTCTCTTCCTTCTCTGGTCTGCCCACGTAAGAACGCCTCCACCACGACAGCGGAGGCGCAGGCCTCGTGCCTCGGCAGGTGCCCCTGCTCCGGGGATTACGCGCTTTTCGCCCCTGCTGTCTGCGGCCAATCCAGCGTACGCGATGCGGGCCGGGCCGACAACCGCTGCTAGGCGGGGACGGCCTCCACGTCCTTTATGCGAGCGGGGTCGATGCGGATGCCCGGGCCCATCGTGGTGGAGACGGTCACGCTGCGGATGAACCGGCCCTTGGCCGAGGCCGGCTTGGCCCGGATGATCTCGTCCACCACGGCCAGGTAGTTCTCGAGCAGCGCCTGCTCGTCGAAGGAGCGCTTCCCGATGATCAGGTGGCAGTTGGCCTGGCGATCCACCCGGTACTCCAGCTTCCCGGCCTTGATCTCCGAGACGGCCCTGCCAACGTCCTCGGTCACCGTCCCGGCCTTCGGGTTCGGCATCAGGCCCCTTGGCCCCAGGACCCGGCCCGCCTTCCCCACCACGGACATCATGTCCGGGGTGGCCACGGCGGCATCGAAGTCGATGTTGCCCTTGAGCACCTCGTCAACCAGCTCCTCGCCCCCGACCACGTCGGCCCCGGCCTCGCTTGCCTCCCGGGCTTTCTCCCCGGTGGCGAAGGCGGCCACCCGGACGCTCTGCCCGGTCCCGTGAGGGAGGCTCACGGTGCCCCGGACCATCTGGTCGGCCTTCCGCGGGTCCACTCCGAGGCGGAGCGCCAGCTCCACCGTCTCGTTGAACTTCGTCGCCGGCATCTGCTTGAGGATCCGGATCGCGTCGGAGGGCGAGTACAGCTCGGTGCGGTTGAACATCCGGGCGGCGTCGACGTAGCGCTTGGCCTTGGCGCCCATCAGCCGGTCACCTCGATTCCCATGCTCCGGGCGGTACCGGCGATGATCTTCATGGCCCCCTCGAGGTCCTTGGCGTTGAGGTCCTTCATCTTGGTCTCGGCGATCTGGCGGACCTGGTCCTGGGTCACGGTGGCCACCTTCTCCCGGTTGGGCTCGGGCGACCCCTTCTCGATCCCCGCGGCCTGCTTGATCAGCTCCACGGCGGGCGGCTGTTTGGTGAAGAAGGAGAAGGTCCGATCCTCGTAGATCGTCAGCACGACCGGGATGACCTGGCCCATCTGATGCTGGGTGGCCTCGTTGTAGGCCTTGCAGAACTCCATGATGTTGACACCATGCTGGCCGAGCGCCGTGCCCACCGGGGGCGCGGGGGTGGCCTGCCCCGCCCGAAGCTCCAGCTTGACCACGGCCAGGATCTTCTTCCGGGCGGCAGGCATCAGACCCGGGCCACCTGGTCGAAGGACAGCTCGACCGGGGTCTCTCGGTCGAAGATGTTCACCATCACCCGGACCTTCGACTGGTCCACGTTGATGTCGCTGATCGTCCCGTTGAAGTCGGCGAAGGGGCCGGAGATGATCCGGACCACGTCACCCTCCTCGAAGTCCAGCCGGAACGTCGGCTTCACCTCCTCCTTCTTGACCGCCAGGATCTTCTCCACCTCGCCACGGGAGAGCGGGGTCGGCTTCTGCCCGGTCCCGGAGGAGACGAACCCGGTGACCCCCGGGGTGTTGCGGACCACGTACCAGGAATCGTCGTCGTAGACCATCTTCACCAGGAGGTAGCCCGGGAACACCTTCTTCTGGACCACCTGCTTCTTGCCTCCCTTGATCTCCATGACGTCCTCCATGGGGATGACGACATCGAAGATCTTGTCCTGCATCTGCATGGTGTGGATGCGGGAGCCGAGGTTGGTCTTCACCTTGTTCTCGTAACCGGCATAGGTATGGATGACGTACCAGTCACCGGGACCGCCGAACGGATCCCCCGAGGGGACCTCGACATCTGCCTCGGTGACCGGAGCGGCGGCCGCCT
The DNA here is from genome assembly GCA_046726855.1 of Actinomycetota bacterium. Classification (GTDB taxonomy): domain Bacteria; phylum Actinomycetota; class UBA4738; order UBA4738; family CALAEC01; genus JBKPBL01. The sequence goes on from JBKPBL010000061.1 coordinate 3,285, forward strand.
CCTCGGGCTGTGCCCCGGCGACCTCCTCGGGAACCCTGTCCGCCTCCACCGTCTCCGGGGAGGGAGCCTCGCCCCCGGCCGGCTCGGCCACCTCGGCGGCATCCTCCGCCGTTTCGGCCTGGGACTCGTCGGTCTGGTCGGATCCCTCGGGCTGAAGCATCGGCTCGCCGGCCTCCCCGGGGGGTTCCTCGGGCTCGGGCCGGGCTTCACCAGTCGGAGGGGCCACGGCTTCGTCGGATCCTTCGGCGGTCTCCGGGGCCGCCTCTTTCGTGGCCGGGGCGTCCGCCAGGGGCGGGGCCACGTCATCGGCGGCGGGGGCCTCCGGCTCCTCGGTTGGCTCCGGGGCGGCTTCTTCCGAGGCCGCGCGGGCCGAGACAGCGTCCTCCGAGGGATCCCGAGTCGGGCGGGACTCCTCGACCGTGTCCTTCTTCTCAGGGGGATCGTCGATGAGCATGCGGTCTCCGGGTGGCTAGGACTGGCCGCCGAACACGAACAGGACTCCCTTGGAGATCAGGAAGTCCAGCCCGAACACGAAGCTCGTAAGCACCACCACCGATACCAGCACGACGATGGTGTAGGCGAAGAGCTCCCTGCGGCTCGGCCACGCCACCTTCTTCAGTTCCTGGCGGACCTCGCGGAGGAACTGGCGCGGCCCCACCCGCTTCTTCCGCTCGGGCACGGGCCGGCGCGGCGCCGCCTGTTGGCGCCGTTCCATCATCCTCTTGGTCTGCCTGTTCATCTCGTCTCCTGCAGGGCCGGAGGGACTCGAACCCCCAACCGCCGGTTTTGGAGACCGGTGCTCTCCCAATTGAGCTACGGCCCTGGGACCGGAGCTGTTCCGAGGCGGGACGGACCCGATCCAGTATACGGAGTGCCCGAAGGTCCGGCAAAGAGCCCCCGGATGCGTGACCCTGAAACCACCTGGGGCTACACTGGTGAGGCTTCTCGCGCGGCCCGGTGAGCGAGGGCGATGCAGCAACCGGTGAGCGACGGCCCCCCGGCCGAGATCCGGGTGGCATCCAGGAGGCGGCCGCCTCGTCAGCGGAAGGCGGCCCCGATCCCCATCCCCGAGGCCCCGGGGCGTCCGGCCCGAGCCATTGGCCTCCAGGACCTCCTCGAGGCACACCTGAGCGCGGTCGACGAGCGCATCGAGCAGGGTATCCGGGCAGTCAGGTCGGCCGCGGCCGAGGCGGTTCGCCAGGCAGCCGCCGAGCTCCGGACCCCGGCCAGGAACGGAGTCATCGCCCAGACCGACGCCCTCCGCGGCGTCCTGAGCCACGCCGAAGAGCGTTTTCGGGCCATCACGCTCCGACTTCAACGGATGGAGGGGTCCATCCGGCAGCTGGCCCGGGCACAGCGCGAAGCTTCCACGTCCAGCCACCCGCCGTCGGTGCAGGGCCTGGAGGATCGCCTGAACGACCTGGCCCGCTCGGTGACACAACTCGGCGAAGCGCAAAGACAGGCGATGAAGGAGCTCGCCGAGTCCCATCGCCACACGGTCAAAAGGCTGGGCGTCGAGCAACGGCTGGTGGCCTCGTGGTTGATGGAGCGGCAGCGTGATGCGGTGGTCGACATGGGGAGGCGGACCGGAAAGGGCATCGTGGCCGTGGCCCGGCGCCTTCAACAGGACCTGGCTCGGCGGATCGACCGGATCGAGGCGGCAGAACGCGGAAGCTGACCGGGCCCGAAAGGAAACCCTAGACCGGGACCCTGGTCCCCAGCACGCCCCGCCGGGACCGCCACCACAACAGAGCGATGGCTCCCGCTCCCAGCACAGCTCCCCCCACGGAGGCCGCGGCGACGTGGATCCGTCGGTCCGTGACGGCCCGCCGGACCACGTCCCTCCACGGGCGCTCCGGCTCCAGCACGTGGGCGATGACCCGCTCGGGGAAGCCAGGAGGCGGGTCCTCCAGCACGTCGCCCAGCGAGCCGACCGCGGCCATCACCTCGCGGTAACGAGCCAGCTCCCGGGCGCAGTCGGAGCAGGTCGCCAGGTGGACCTCGAAGTCCTCGCTCTCAACCATGGGTTCCGTCCGCGTACTCGGGGAGCAGTTCCCGGATCTCCTCGTGCCCCTCGCCCGAGGTCCCATAGATCAGCTCCTTCAGCTGGCGCCTGGCTCGGTGCAGACGGACCTTGACCGCGCCCTCGGAGAGCCCCATCCGTTCCCCGATCTCCTGGCAGGAGAACCCGTAAACGTCCTTCAGGACCACCGCGGCCCGTTGAGCCGGGGTCAGCCGGGCCAGAGCCCGCCTGATCTCATCCCGCTCCACTGGGTCTGGCTCCGGCGCGGACTCCGGGATGTTAGCGAACTGCTCCGGCTCCTCGGCGACGACTTCACCGAACCTTCCCCGGCGCCTGAGGTGGCTCATGGCCACATTGGCCACGATGCGGTGAAGCCATGTCTCGAACCGGGCGTCTCCCCGGAACCCATCCAACGACCGGTACACCCGCACGTACGCCTCCTGGGCCACGTCCTCGGCTTCGTGGCGGTCCCCGATCAGCCGGTGCGCCAGCGTGTACACCTGCCGGTTGGTCCGCTCGACAAGCTCCTCGAAGGCTCCGGGCTCGCGGCGGCGGCAGCGGTCGAGGAGCTCGCGACTCACCATCGCGCCATCCCCTTAGACCATCGAGTGCTGGGCGAAGTTACGGCTGCGTGACCGGAGGATGGCCTGGCCCGACCGGTCAGGCCAGCGATACCACGGCCTGCGAGTTCTTGATGGCCTGGACGGTCTTTCCATCCCGTTCCACCTCTGCCCACACGTCCAGGGTAACCTCCCGGGAAGCGGGGTCCTTGGAAGCGACCCGACCTTTGGCCATCAGGGTCTCGTCCATGTACACCACAGCCCGGAACTGAACCTTGATGGATCGAAGGGCGGACGGGGAGCCGGCCCATTCCTTCAGCGCGGAGACCAGGTGGGCCATTGAGAACATCCCGTGGGCGATGATGCCGGGGAACCCAACGCTCCGGGCGAAATGATCGTCCTGGTGCAGCGGGTTCTGGTCCCCCGAGGCATCCGCATAGGCCTTCACGTCCTCGCGCTTGACCACCTTGTCGGCCGAGAACGCCTCCTGTCCCACCTCGATCGCGTCGAACTCGGGCCGGTCCGCCATCTCAGCCTCCCGACGTGCCCCGGGACAGGAGCGTGGAACGAGCCACGCACACCACCTCGCCGTCGGCGTCTCTGACCTCCGCCTCGATCACCAGGAACTCGTTCGGGCCCCTGATGTAGATGTCGGCGATCCGAGGAGTGGCCCGCAGGGCGTCGCCCACAACGATCGGCCGGCGCCACTCGAACTCCTGCTCCCCGTGGACGACGCGGCTGTAGTCGACCCCCAGCTCCGGGTCCACCACCACCTGGGCGCTGGCCAGGATCCCCAGAACCGTCGGGAACGTGGGCGGGGCCACCTGCTCGGGGAACCCCTCGGCACGGGCGGCCTCGGGGTCAAGGGACCTGGGATCGTCATCCCCGATCGCCTCGGCGAACCGCGTCACCCGGTCGCGGTCGACCGTGAGCGCCATCTCCCCGTACTCCTTGCCCTTGAGGCCTTGGTTCAGCGCCACGTCACACTCCCAGCTGCCCGCCCGACACCGGGAGGACCACGCCAGTGATGAAGTCGGCTTCCTCGCTGGCCAGGAACAGGTGCGCGTTCGCCACGTCCTCGGGTTCGCCGTACCGGCCCAGGGCGATCATCATCAGGGCCATCTGGCGGATCTGCTCGGGGATCCCGAGCTCCTCCCCCTCCCGCTTGGCCGCGGTCAGTCGGGTCTCGATGAACCCCGGGGCCACCGCGTTCACGTTGATGCCGAACGGCCCCAGCTCCCGGGCCAGGGTCTTCGTCAGGGCGACGATGGCTCCCTTGGCCGCGGTGTAGTTGGCCTGGCCAGGGTTGCCTACCAGGGCGGCCACCGAGGTGGTCAGGTTGATCTTCCGGTGGTACGCGTACCGGCCCTGCTCGCCCATCTCGCGCTTGGCCGGGTCACGCATGTAGGGCATGGCCGCCAGCGAACAGTGGAACGCGGTGCGCAGGTTCACGTCCAGCACGAAGTCCCACAGCTCGTCGTCGAGGTTGTGGAAGGTCTTGTCGCGCGTGATCCCGGCGTTGTTGACCAGGATGTCTACGGAGCCGAATCGCTCGGCGGCCCGGGACATCAGCTGGCGGGCCTGCTCGAGGTCCACGGTGTTCTCCGTTGAGACCAGGACCTCGCCACCGGCCTCCTTGACCGAGGCAGCGGCCTCCTCGGCCGGCTCGGTGTCAACGTCGTTGACCACCACTGACGCGCCCTCCCGCGCGAACCGGACCGAGGTGGCCCGCCCTATGCCCCGACCGGCCCCGGTGACCACGGCAACCTTGCCCTCGAGTCGACCCAACTAAGGCGCTCCTTCCGCACAACCTATCCGAGCGCCGCCCAGGCCGGGCGGGCCGCAAGGCTACCGAACGGTAGCCAGAGGGGTCAAGCACGCCGGCGGGCCGAATGCCCCACTACGGGGGAGACGAATTACCTACTGGATTCGACGTTTGTGCCGATGGGACAATCCGGGCCGACATGCCCCCCTCCGTCCTCCAGGTGGCCCGTTCCCCCCGAAAGCGCTCCGGGCCGGTCCGCGTCCTGATCGCGGACGACCACCGCACCTTCGCCGAGGCCCTCCGTGCCGCGATCCGACTGGAGAAGGGGCTCTCGGTGGTGGCCGTGGTGCATGACGGCCGGGCTGCGGTCGAGGCCGTTCATGATCGGAGCCCGGACGTGGTCCTGATGGACGTGGAGATGCCGGGGACCGACGGGATCACCGCCACCCGGGCCATCCGAGAAGACACGTCCAGTGCGCGGATCATCATGCTCTCCGCCTACCATGACCAGCACCTCGTGGCCAGGTCTCTCGACGCAGGAGCCGACGGTTTCCTAACCAAGCAGCACCCGGTGAAGGACCTGATCCGCTCGATCAGGGCGGCGTACCGGGGCGAGCCGCTGATCGATCCTGAGGAGGCTCGGCGGATACTTCGCCACCTCCGCCGGCGCCGGGAGCAGAACGCTGCCGCCCGGCAGCGAGTGGAGCGCCTCACCCGACGGGAGACAGAGATCCTCCAGCGGATGGCGGACGGCCTGAGCCCCGAAAGGATCGCCGCGGAGCTGGGGATAAGCCGTCACACGCTCCGGACCCACTTCCAGAACGTGCTGTTCAAGCTGAAGGTCCACTCGAAGCACGAGGCGCTGGTCCACGCGATCCGCTACGGCAAGGTCAACACCGGCGGACCGGCCTGACCTCAGGACAGGCGCGGCCGGTGGCGATCGATGATCGCTCCGAGGTCGAGACCCGGGGGCAGTGTCCCGTAGGCGCGCCAGTGATCACCGCCCAGCCTGGAGGCGCAGAAGGCGTCCGTCACGGCTACCGGGGAGTGCCGGACGACCAGCGAGCCCTGGAGGGCCAGGGCCAGCAGCTCGGCGATACGGCGGGCCCGCCCCTCGGGCTCGTCTCTCCGTCGGACCTCGTGCTTCAGCCGGCCGACGAAGTCGTCGAGCCGGCGGTCCGCACCGCGGGCCTCCTCGACCTCTCCGAGATAAGCGTCCAGGGCCTCCGGCTCCTTGCTCACCGCCCTGATCACATCCAGCGCGTTGACGTTTCCGGAGCCCTCCCAGATCGAGTTCAGCGGGGTCTCCCGGTAGAGACGTGGAAGGCCCGACTCCTCGACGTAGCCGTTGCCGCCGAGGCACTCGAGGGCCTCGGCCACCACACCCACCGCCGACTTGCACACCCAGTACTTGCCCACGGCCACGCCGAGACGCTTCAGGTGATCGGCAGCGGCCTCGTCCGAGGCTCGATCCACCGCTCGGGCCAGACGCAACGCCAGTAGGGTGGCCGCCTCGGACTCCACACACAGGTCGGCCAGCACGTTCCGCATCAGCGGCTGGTCGATCAGGAGCCTCCCGAAGGCCGAACGGTGAGCGGCATGGTGCGTGGCCTCGGCCACGGCCCGGCGCATCAGCCCGGCCGACCCGAGAACGCAGTCCAGTCTGGTGTGATTGACCATCTCGATGATGGTCTGGATCCCCCGACCCTCCTCGCCCACCAGACGACTCCAGGCGCCGTCGAACTCCACCTCGGAGGACGCGTTGGACCGGTTCCCCAGCTTGTCCTTGAGCCGCTGGATCCGGAAGGCGTTCCGCGCTCCGTCGACAAGGATCCGCGGGAGCAGGAAGCACGACAACCCCCCGGGGGCCTGGGCCAGGACCAGGAAGGCGTCGCACATGGGCGCGGAGCAGAACCACTTGTGACCGGTCACGGCGTACTCGCCCGAGCCGGACAGGGGCTGGGCCCGGGTGGTGTTGGCCCGGACGTCGGACCCGCCCTGCTTCTCGGTCATGGCCATCCCAGCGAGGGCGCCGGCCTTCTCCTGGGCGGCGATCAGCCTGGGGTCGTAGTCGAGCGACGTCAGCCGGGGCTCCCATTCGGCGGCCAGGTCGGGCTGGCGGCGGAGGGCCGGAACCGCCGCGTAGGTCATCGAGATCGGGCAGCCGTGGCCCGCCTCGACCTCAGCCCCCATGAGCATCGCCGCGGCTCGGGCCGTGTGTGACCCGGGACGCGGCTCCCGCCACGGCATGGCGTGGACGCCGTGGGACACCGCCACTTCCATGAGCCTGTGCCAGGAGGGGTGGAAATCGACCTCGTCGATGCGGTCTCCGTATCTGTCGTGGGTGCGGAGCACCGGGGGGTGAGCGTTCGCCTGGACCCCCCACTGGAGCATCTCCACAGTCCCGGCCAGCTTCCCCAGGGCCTCCAGGCCCGGCTCGGCCCAGGCGGCGCCCTCTCGACCGACCGCCTCGGCCAGCGGACGGTCCTCGGTGAACAGGTTGTAGTCCTGGAGGGGCGGAGGTTGGTTGGTGACCTCGTGCGTGCCGCCGCCGCGGGCCACGGCCCTTACCGGGTCTCCTTGTGGACCGTGTGGCCGCGACACCACCGGCAGTACTTCCGGAGCTCGATCCGGTCGCGGTCGTTCACCTTGTTCTTCCTGGTCGTGTAGTTGCGGTGCTTGCAGCGCTCGCAGGCCAGGGTGATGAACGGCCGGGCGTCGGACTTCGGCATGGCCTCTCCTACTTGGTGACCTTGGTGACCCGGCCGGCCCCCACGGTCCGGCCCCCCTCCCGGATGGCGAAACGGAGGCCCTCCTCCATGGCGATGGGGGAGATCAGCTCCACCGACATCTCCACGTTGTCCCCGGGCATGACCATCT
>JBKPBL010000062.1:0-4274 GCA_046726855.1 Actinomycetota bacterium
AGACGGACCAGGAACTCCTCGGCCTCGTCGAGCGCCACCTGCTCGCCGGCTCGCAACAATCCGCCAGCAACGGGATCGGCGCCGTCCCCGAGGACCACCTCGACCGTCCACCGAAACGCCTGCAGGTAGCGAAGCCCCCCAGCGCCTTCCTTGAGCTCGGGCTCGAGGCTGTGCGTGCACGAGGGATGCCGGGCGTGCCGTTCCTCGGCGTCATCACGGAGCCAGTCGAGGAATCGTCCGGGATCCTTGCGGAGGTCGCGGCGCAGGTCTCGCTGCAGGCGATCGAACACCTCGGGGTCGCCCCATACCACCCGGGCGTCGAGGAGCGAGCAGGCCACGTCGAGACGGTCCCGGGCGGCGGAGCGGCACTCCCCCAGGGTTCGCACGGCGTGGCCGAGCGGGATGCCGGCGTCCCAGAACGGATAGAAGATCCGCTCGGCCGAGGAACGGACCCGAGCTGGGCGGCGCTCGGCGTGCAGGACCATGAGGTCCACGTCCGACCCGGGCGTCAGGACCCGTCGGCCGTACCCGCCCAGGGCGACCACCTCCACCGAGGACCCCAGGTCCCGGGCCAGTGCCCGCACGGCCTCGTCGACCAGGTCGGAGCGGCGGCGGGCCGACCACCGACCGTGCTGGCCGGGCGTGTACGCTCGCTCCAACGCCCGGAGGCCCCTGGTCAGCCGATCGACCGGGCCCTCGGGGCCAGCCGGGCGGGGGTCCGGCTCAGATCGCGTCGGGGCCCATCTCCCCGGTCCGGATCCGATACGCCTGCTCCAGGGGGAGGACCCAGATCTTTCCGTCTCCGATCTTTCCGGTGCGAGCGGTCTTCTGGATGGTGTCGACGACATGCTGGGCCTGATCCTCGTCGGCCACCACCTCGACCTTGACCTTGGGGACGAAGTCGACCTGGTACTCGGCTCCGCGATAGACCTCGGTGTGGCCCCGCTGGCGGCCGAACCCCTGGACCTCCGTCGCGGTGAGCCCCATCACGCCGATGCTCCGAAGGGCCTCCTTGACCTCGTCGAGCTTGAACGGCTTGACGATCGCCACCACGAGCTTCATCGCGCCTCCTCCTTCAGGGCCTCCATGTCCTGGGGCGGAGTATCCGGGACCGTCACCGACTCCGGTGCCGGAGATCCGCCCCGGCCACCGAACGTATACCCCACCTCGGAGTGCTGGGAGAGGTCCAGTCCGGTCACCTCGTGCTCCTCAGAGACCCTAAGTCCCACGACCAGATCCACGAGCTTGAGGATCAAGAGCGTGGCCAGGAAAGAGAAGCCGAGGGTGGCCGCAACCCCAATCGCCTGAATGCCGAGCTGGCCCAGGCCTCCCTCGAACGCGTTGACCGCGGCGCTGGCCAGGATCCCGGTGAGGAGGGCGCCGACGATCCCGCCGACCATGTGGACGCCGACCACATCAAGCGAGTCGTCGTACCCGATCCGCGACTTCAGGTCGACGGCGTAGAAGCAGATCGCGCCGGCGGCCAGCCCGATGAGGATGGCCGCCCAAGGCTCGACGAACCCCGCGGCGGGGGTGACTGCCACCAGCCCGGCCACGGCACCGGTGGCGGCGCCGATCGTGGTCGGCTTCCGGTGCTTGATCGCCTCCGGTACCAGCCAGCCCAGGATCGCCGCGGCCGTGGCCACGTGGGTGGCGGTGAACGCCGAGGCGGCCAGCCCGTTCGCACCCAGCGCCGAGCCGGCGTTGAACCCGAACCACCCGAACCAGAGGATGGCCGCCCCGGTGACCACCATGGGCACGTTGTGTGGGACGAAGGCGTCCTTGCCGAACCCTCGCCGCTTCCCCATGTACAGGATTGCCGCCAGAGCGGCCACGCCGGCGTTGATGTGAACAACGGTGCCCCCGGCGAAGTCAAGGGCGCCCAGCTCGAACAGCCAGCCGCCGCCCCATACCCAGTGCGCCAGCGGCGAGTACACGAGGAGGGACCAGAGCCCCAGGAACAACACGTAGGCGGAGAACTTCATCCGCTCCGCGATCGCCCCGGTGATCAGCGCCGGGGTGATGACCGCGAACATCATCTGGTACACGGCGAAGGCGGTGTGCGGAGTGGTGGTCGCGTAAACATCGCTGGGGGCCTGCCCCACTCCGCGGAAGCCCCAGAACTCCAGACCTCCGATCAGTCCGCCCACGTCATCGCCGAAGGCCAGCGTGTAGCCGATCAGCACCCAGAGCACCGATACCAGTCCCAGGGCGAAGAACGACTGCATGATCGTGCCCAGCACGTTCTTGGCCCGAACGAGCCCCCCGTAGAACAGGGCTAGACCGGGCGTCATGAACATGACCAACGCGGCCGAGGCCAGCAGCCAGGCGGTGTCACCGGTATCGATCCGGGGCATCGTCACCTCCGTCTGTAGGCGGACGTCCACGTTTGTAAGAGACGGACGTTTCCCCGCGATTTCACCTTGGTTACGGGGCCGTAAACTCCTCATCCATGCGGTCCCGGCGTACCCTCTCACCGTGACGGTCTGCGCGCGCTGCGGTCAGGACAATCCACCGGGCTTCCGGTTCTGCGGCAACTGTGGGAACCCTCTCGAGCCCGCACCAGCCGCGCTGCGGGAGGAGCGCAAAGTCGTCACCGTTCTCTTCGCCGATCTGGTCGACTTCACCAGCCGAGCCGAGCGGCTCGATCCCGAGGACGTCCGGGCCATGCTGACTCCTTACTACGAGCGGCTAAGGAGCGAGCTGGAGCGCCTGGGGGGCACCGTCGAAAAGTTCATCGGCGACGCCGTCGTGGCTGTGTTCGGCGCCCCCGTGGTCCACGAGGACGACCCCGAACGCGCTGTTCGAGCCGCGTTGGCCATCCGTGAGGCGGTGGCCGGGCTGAACGAGGAGGATGCCCGGCTCGACCTGCACGTCCGCCTCGGCGTGAACACCGGTGAAGCGCTGGTCAGGCTGGGCGCGCGCCCCGGCGAGGGGGAAGGCATGGCCGCGGGGGACGTGGTCAATACCGCGGCCCGGCTCCAGGCCGGCGCTCCCATCGACGGCATCCTGGTCGGCGAGGCCACTTACAGGGCCACGGCGCACCCTATCGACTACAGGGAAGCCGAGCCCCTCGTGGCGAAAGGAAAGTCAGAGCCGCTCAGAGTGTGGGAAGTCCTGGAGGCCCGCTCTCGCTTGGGCGTCGACGTCGCCAGGGGCGCCCGGTCACCCCTGGTGGGCCGGGAGCGGGAAGTCGCGCTACTTCGGGACACGCTTGCCCGAGCTCGGCAGGAGCGCTCTCCACAGCTGGTCACGCTGGTCGGGGAACCCGGGATCGGGAAGAGCCGCCTGGTGTTCGAGCTGCTCAGCGTGGTGGAGGCGGATCCCGAGCTCATCTATTGGAGGCAGGGGCGGTGTCTTCCTTACGGCGACGGCGTGAGCTTCTGGGCGCTGGGCGAGATGGTCAAGGCGCAGGCCGGCATCCTGGAGACCGACACGGATGACCAGACGGCCGCCAAGCTGCGACGAGCCGTCAGGGAGATCCTGCCGGAGGTCGAGGACGCCACGTGGGTGGAGGCGCACCTGCGTCCGCTGGTCGGGCTGGCCCGGGCCGATGAGCTCCGCGAGGACCGCCAGGAGGAGGCCTTCGCCGCGTGGCGTCGCTTCCTCGAGGGTCTGGCCGACCAAGGCCCCACCGTGCTCGTGTTCGAAGACCTGCATTGGGCCGATGAAGGGCTGCTCGACTTCATCGATCACCTGGTGGACTGGGCCGGAGGAGTCTCCCTGCTCGTGGTGTGCACGGCGCGGCCCGAGCTTCTCGCTCGCAGACCCGCGTGGGGCGGGGGAAAGCCCAACTCGACGACGTTGTCCCTGTCCCCGCTGTCCGAAGACCAGACGGCCCGTCTGATTTCGCACCTGCTGGAGCGTTCGGTGCTCTCGGCCGAGGTGCAGGCGGCGCTCCTCAGCCGTGCGGGCGGGAACCCACTGTACGCCGAGGAATTCGCTCGGATGACCGCCGACCGCGACCTGTTGGGCGATCCCGACGAGCTTCGGCTCCCAGAGTCGCTTCAGGGGATCATCGCCGCCCGTCTGGACGCCCTGCCGGCCGAGCACAAGAGCCTCCTCCAGGATGCCGCCGTGGTTGGCAAGGTCTTCTGGCTTGGCGCGGTGGCATCGATCGGCGGCGTAGAGCGCCGAGACGCGGAGCAATTCCTCCGAGACCTCGAGCGACGTCAGTTCGTCCGCCGGGACCGCCGGTCATCGGTAGCCGGGGAGGCCGAGTACGCCTTCTGGCACCTGCTGGTTCGCGACGTGGCCTATGGGCAGATCCCCCG
>JBKPBL010000063.1:0-11521 GCA_046726855.1 Actinomycetota bacterium
TCGGCACCGAGCAGGCCATCCGGGCCCCGAACCCGGTCGCCGTCTGCGTCGGTGACGGCGAATCGCTGGCGGCCGGTGACGGCGATGGGCCATCCGTACGGGGCGAGGCCATCTCGGAGCACGCAGCGGTCAGAAGCAGGAGCGCCAGTCCGGCGGGAAGGGCCCTTCGGGTGGACATGCGAGCGCCTATCCTAGCCGCTCGAATCAGGGTCGGCCGCGGCGTGCTCGCCTATGATGCTGGAATGTCGGACGACGCGCGCGAGTCGCTCCAGCGAGAGCTGTACTGGGCGTCCGGCGACCCCGCCTGGCCCACCGACGTTCCCACGGCCGAGCTGCGAGCACGCCTTGAGGAGCTGGCCGGCACGCTTCACCGTCAGTGGGGACAGGCCGCGCCGTGGGGGGACCCCCTTCTTACCACCGGGTCGCAGTGGAAGCGTCGGTTCAAGATCGTGATGTTCCGGATGCTCCGGCCCATCAGCCGGCGGTACGACAGGATCACCGCCGAGCTGGCCTCGATAGGGGTGGCCCTGGCCGACCGGGTGGCCCGGTCCGAGGAAGACCTCCGGCGTCAGGAGGAGGAGGTGGCCTCGCTCTCGCGGCGGCTCCGCGAGCTGGAGGCCGAGCGGGCCCGGCGATGAGGGCCTGATGCGCATCGCCATCTGCCACCCGCAAACGCCTTTCTCTCGCGGCGGCGGCGAGTACCACACCGAGGGTCTGGCCTCGGCCCTGCGAGATGCCGGCCATGACGTCGACGTCCTTCCGATCCCGTTCAAGTGGTATCCGCCGTCGGAGCTCGTACACCAGATGGCCCTGTGGCGGAGCCTGGACCTGTCGGAGGCCAACGGGATGCCCATCGACATGGTGATGGCGCTGAAATTCCCGGCGTACCTGGTTCGCCATCCTCGCAAAGTGGTCTGGCTGATCCACCAGCACCGGGCGGCGTACGAGCTGTGGGACCATCCCATCTACGGCGACCTGGCCATGCACGACGACGGCGCCGCGGTGAGGGAGCTGATCTGGAAAGGGGACCGCGTGTCGCTGGCGGAGGCGCAGCGGATCTTCACCAACTCCTCGAACGTCCGTGACCGGCTCCGGGAGAGCCTGGGCCTGGCCGCCGAGCCCCTGTACCATCGCTCGCCTCTGACTGAAGCCCTCCTGGAGGCGGACCCCGGCGACTACGGCGAATACGTTCTTTACCCGAGCCGCCTGGAGCCCCTGAAGCGCCAGGCCCTGGTGATCGAGGCGATGCGCCGGGTCAACAGCGGGACCCGGTTGGTGCTGGTGGGGACGGGATCGGACGAGCCCATGCTTCGCCGCTTGGTCGACCGCCGAGGGCTGGGGGACCGGGTGTCCCTGGAAGGGACGGTCTCAGACGAGCGGCTCCGGGAGCTGTACCTCGGAGCGCTGGGCGTGTACTACGGCCCTTACGACGAGGACTACGGCTACGTGACTCTCGAGGGGATGGCGGCCCGCCGTCCAGTGATCACGCTCCGGGACAGCGGCGGGCCACTGGAGTTCGTCCGAGACGGCGAGAACGGGTTCGTTGCCGAGCCCCGGACCCGGGCCATCGCCGGGGCCATCGACCGGCTGGCCGGGAGCAGGGAGCGAACGGAGGCCATGGGCCGGGCCGGCCACAAGCTGATCGGGGACACCGTTCCCGAGTGGCCCGAGGCCGTGTCGCGCCTCCTCGGGTAGATGGCCCGCATCGCCTACGTCTCTCCGCTGCCTCCGGCAGAGACGGGCGTGGCCACCTACTCCCAGGCGGTCATCGACCAGCTCGACGAGATCGGGGTGGCCGAACGGCACAGGCTGGAGCCGGTGTGGCCGCCCGGTCCTCGCGCCGAGGAGATCGTGCGCCGTGCCGACCTGGCCGTGTACCACCTGGGAAACAACGCCGAGTACCACGGCGAGATCTACCGGCTGGCGGCCCGCCATCCCGGCCTGGTGGTCCTGCACGACCTGGCCCTCGACGACCTGGCCCGATGGTTCCTGGACCAGGGCGACCCGCTGGGCGACCGGACCGAGGTCGAGGCGGAGGGGGGTCGGGAACGCCTGATCCTGGCTCTCCCGGAGCTGCAGGGGCCGCTGGAGGTCCCGTGGTGCTCGTACGCCGCTCGCCGGGCTCGGGGAGTGGTGGTCCACTCCGAGTTCGGTCGGCGGTACCTCCAGGCGTCGGGGAGCCGGACGCCGGTCTTCCTGATCCCGCACCCGATCTTCGATCCGCCGTCCGCGGCCTGGAGGGCCGTACGACGAGCCCGGGCCATCCGGGAGGGGCTGGCGGAGCGGGCGCTCATCGGGGTGCTCGGCGACCTGGGCCCCGCCAAGGCGATAGATACCGTCCTGGCGGCGGCAGGCCGCCTCGACGTCCCCGTGCACGTGGCCGTGGTGGGCCGGCGGATCCCCGGTTACGACGTGGATGAGGCGGTGCGGGACAGCGGTCTGGCCGATCGGGTCACGGTGGCCGCGGACGTCTCGGAGCGAGACTTCTACGCCTGGCTCAACGCTTCGGACGTGGTTGTCAACATCCGCCACCCTCACCGAGGGGAGGTCAGCGGGACGCTGGTCCGGGCGATCACCGCCGGGAAGCCGGTGGTCGTCCCGGCGACCGGCTCGTACCTGGACTGGCCTGAAGGGGCCGTGATCCGCATCCCCGCCGGGCCGCCCGATCCCGAGGCCCTCGCTCTAGCCCTGGATCCCCTGGTGCGCGATCCCCTCCAACGGGCCGCCATCGGTCGCCGGGCCGCGGCCCACGCCCGGGACCTTCGCCGTCAGCGGCGCACCGCCGGCGGTTACATGGACGCCATCGATGCCACCCTGGCCCTGGTGCGAGATCCGGCGCGTCGGGGCGCCGAGCGGTGGGCCGGATCGCTGGCATCCATGGGCGCCACCGAGGAGGACGCCCGGCTGGCCCTGCGTCCCGTGGAGGAGCTCCAGGAGCTGGCCGGGGCCGACGTGCCGGGAGTGGCCTAGACCGCGCTTAGGGGTAGCGGATCTTGGGCTCTGCGGGGTTCAGCTCCGGTGGCCACTCGGGGAAGTCCTCGGGGAAGTCGTAGAACCGGTTGGTGGCCTTCACCTTCGGCTGAGGGTCCGGCGGGCGTGGCGGCCGCGTGAAGTCGAATACGTGCTCGTAGTTGTGTGACTTCCGGATCCGCGGCGCCAGGTACGGGAGGTCCCAGTTGTCCGCGATGAACCTCAGGGGAGCGGTGAACTCCCCGACGGCGTCGTCGATATAGCCCTTCTTCGCATACGGCGAGATGACCAGCATCGGGACCCGGAAGCCGAGGTCCCAGGCGTCGATGCGAGGCGGCTGGACGTGGTCGTACAGCCCGCCCCATTCATCCCAGGTGACGAAGATGGCCACGGACTCCCACATCGGGCCCTCCATGATCCCGTTCACGATGTCGGTGACCCAGTTCATGGCGTGCCGGGTGCTGAAGGGCGGGTGGTCCGAGAGCTGGAACCGCGGCGTGATCCAGGTCACGGAGGGGAGCGCGCCCGCCTCGATGTCCCGGAACAGGTCGTCCACGGGCCAGATGTGCTCGTCCCACTGGTCGCTGCCGTAGAAGCGCTCGATGGCCGAGTAGGCCTGCCAGATGTACCCGGCCTGGTAGGGATCCGCAGAGTAATAGGCCCAGTCGATGTCCAGCTCGGAGAGCTGCTCGCCAACCGTGGGGAGGTCGAAGCACGTGGTGTGCTTGGTGACGTTGCCCACCTCGTCCTGGACCAGCACGTACACGTCCTCGCCGTAGGCGTCGCAGCCCCATGACTTGAAGACCCGGCCGTCGTTGAGCCGCTTCACCTGGATGTTCTCGGGGTTGTCGATGGCCCCTCCCCCTTGCCCGGCGATCATCCACAGGTGGTTGGCGAAGGAAGGGCCGGATGCCGAGGCGAAGATGTTGTCCGACAGTACGTAGTTCTGGGCCCAGTGCCAGTACGTGGGGATGTCCTCCCGGCCGAACTGCGAGTACGCGTAGTAGGGCCCGTAGGTGCCCTGGGCGAACCCGTCCATCTGCCCACCGTTGTAGCAGCCCGTCCAGGCGGCCAGATCGTGGGAAAGGTCACCGGGTAGCCACTCCGGACAGTGGACCAACGGTGTCTCCTCGCCGAACCGCACGCCGGTGGTGGCCCCGTTGGCCCCGGGGAACCGGCCGAAGAGGTTGTCGAAGCTGCGGTTCTCGAGCATCACGTAGACGACGCGCTTGATCGGCCATCGGGTGTCGAGGGCCTCAGGGGAGAAGCCGAACGTCGGCCTGGGCCGGGGCGCAGTGCTCATCCGCCCCCCCGTGCACGAAGACAGGAAGATGCCCGCGGCCGCGGCCGCGGACCTGGTCATGAACTCTCGGCGGGTCAGCCTCTTCGGATACACGGGTTCCTGGGACGGACGCCACAATATACTTGCCGGGTCCGTGTTCGGCCGCCGATCCTCCACTCCTCTCGTGCCCCTGGCGTTCGCGACCTTAGTTGCCGTCGCCTGCGCCGGAGAGGGGGAAGCTGAGTCGCCGAAGTCGCAGGGGTCCCCGATCCCGACGGGGGCCTCACCCTCGCCAGTGGCCGACGAGGGGGTGGAAGCTCCCACCGAGGTGGCCTGCGTCAACGGTTGGATCGAACCCACAGACCCCGAGCAGCGCGAGCTGCCCTACCACGTGATCCGACGGACAATGCTCGTGGACGGGGAGTTCCATACGGTCGAGATGCGGTACTTCGAAGGGCCGGAATCGCCTCCCACCGACAAGGGATACGCCCAGGTGATCGACCGCTGGTACGTGAAGGCCTACCTCGAGTCCGACCCCTCGTTCCGGGCCCGGTGGCTGATCGAGGAGCGGTTCTTCGGCTCAGCTGTGGTGGCCGTGGCCCCCTTCCGGACCAACGGCTTCGAGTCGCCGGACTGGCTCGGGTTCCAGTACCAGGGCCCCCATGCCGAGCGCCAAACATACGAGGGGATCCCCGGGCGCTGGGCGGGCTCATCGTATGACTTCGTCACCGGCGAGGGCGTCTTCAACTTCCCCGGCCTGCCTCCCGAGGTGGCCGGCTGCCTGGAGGGCACCTGAGGCGGGTCAGGCCTCGCTCGAGGGACGACGCCGCACCAGAAGCGCGAGGCCTGCGCCGGTCACCAGGCCGGCGGCCGCCCCGACCAGCCAGCCCAGGCTCCCGCCGGTCCCGGGTGATGCCGGCGGCGCAGGCCGCTCCGCCGCCGTCTCCACCAGCGACGTCTCCACGGTGGATCCGGACCCAGTGTCGGTGCCGTCACCTACCACGACCGCTCCTGTCATCCCCGGGTGGTAGGTGCAGGCGAACGGGTACACGCCGGGCGCCTCGAAGGTGGCGGTGAACGAGTCTCCACGCCAGAGGTCTTCGAAATAGCCCCAGCCGTTCGCGGTCACGTTATGGACCGTCGGATCCTGGTTGAGGAAGGTCACCTCTGTACCGGGGTCGGTCCGGAGGATGCTGGGGCTGAAGCAGGCCTTCACCATCTCGACCTTGTCGCCCCGTCCCTCCGTGAGCCCGGAGTGGCACCCACCCCCGGCAAGGGCGGGAGGGGCCCAGGCCGCCACAACCAGGGTGGCGCCCAGCACGGCGAGACCGCCTCGGATGGTCCTTCCGGTCATGACTCCGCCTCCTCGGGTCGGTCTCCCCGTGTACACCCGGCGGAGCCGGTCGGTTCCGTGCCTTGACCACGTCAGCCGCCCGGCGTTAGTCTGTCCGAACATACGTTCGAAGGCGAGGGCTTGTTCGTCCACCTCCACTGCCGGTCGTACTTCTCGCTGAAGGATGGGGCCTACTCGCCCGAGAGCCTGGCGCTGCGGGCCGCCGAGCTGGGCATGCCCGCGGTGGCCATGACCGATCGCGACGGGCTGTACGGGGCGGCCCGGTTCGTCGCGGCCTGCAAGGAGGTCGGCGTCCGCCCGCTCTTGGGGGCCTGGCTCACCCTGCGAGGCGGCCGGCACGTGCTGCTCCTGGCCCGGGACGCGATGGGGTACGCCAACCTGTGCCGGCTCCTGACCCAGGCCCACATGTCGAACGATCGGGGAGAGCCGTCACTGTCGCCCGGCGAAGTCATGGCTCGGGCCGAGGGGCTGGTGTGCCTCCTGGGGCCGGAGTCGCCCCCGGCGGCCCTGGCCCTGGCGGGGCGTCCCGGGGCCGCCCGGGAGGTGGCCCGGCCCTGGCGGGAGGCCTTCGGACGGTGGTGCTTCGTGGAGGTCCGGAACCTCGTGGAGCCGGCCAGCGTGGCCCAGATCCGGGCGCTGCTGCGGCTGGCCGAGGAGGCCGGGCTCCCGGCGGCGGCCACGAACGCGGTCCGGTACCTGCTCCCCGAGGACGCCTTCCTGGCCGACGCCCTGGAGTGCATGCGGGAGATCGTCCCGGTGTCCGAGGACCACGTCACCCGGCGGAACGCAGAGGGATGGCTGAAGCCTCCCTCGGCTATGCGGGCTCTGTTCGCCGATCGCCCCGAGCTCTGCGAGGCCACCGTGCGCATCGCCGAGGCCTGCACGTTCGATCTGGGCATCGGCCAGGTCCACTTCCCCGACTTCCCCACGCCGCCCGGCCGCAGCGCCACCTCGCTGCTGGCCCAGCGGTGCCACTCGGGCATCAACTGGCGGGGGATGTCCCGCTCCCGGGAGGTCCTGGACCGCCTCGACCGAGAGCTCGGGCAGATCCACCGGATGGGCTACTCGGCCTACTTCCTGACCGTGGCCGACATCGTGGCCGAGGTCAAGCGGATGGGGATCCGGTGCGGGGCCCGGGGCTCGGCCGCGGGGTCGCTGGTCTGCTACCTGACCGGGATCTCCGAAGTTGACCCGGTCCACCACGGCCTCCTGTTCGAGAGGTTCATAAACCCGCTCCGGGACGGGCTCCCGGACATCGACCTCGACGTGGAGTCGGCACGCCGGGAGGAGGTCTACGACATGGTTCTCCGCCGCCACGGGCAGGACCGGTGTGCCTGCGTGACGATGGTCGACACGTACCGGGCTCGAGCCGCGGTGCGCGAGGTTGGCAAGGCCCTCGGCTACCCCGACGACGAGATCGACCGGGTGGCCAAGGCCTTCCCTCACATCGGGGCGCACCGGATCCGGGAGGCCCTGGAGTCCCTCCCGGAGCTGCGCGGGTCCAACCTGGGAGCCGGCCAGCTCGAGACGCTGTTCCGGGTGGCCGAGCGGCTGAACGGGTTCCCCCGGCACCTGGCCCTGCACCCCTCGGGGATCGTGCTGTCGAAGGACGACCTGGCCGACCGGGTGCCGATGGAGCGCTCCTTCCTGGACCACCGGATGGTCCAGGCCGACAAGGACGACGTCGAGCTCCTGGGGCTCCTGAAGCTCGACGTGCTGGGGGTCCGGATGCTCTCGGCCATGCGGCACGCCCTGGACCAGATCGAGCGGACCACCGGGGAGCGCGTGGACCTCGACCGTATAGCCCCTGACGACCAGCCAACATTCGAGCTGGTCCGGGCGTCGCGGACGATCGGGTGCTTCCAGATCGAGTCGCCGGGCCAGCGGGAGCTCCTCCAGAAGCTCCAGCCGGACCGGTTCGAGGACCTGATCGCTGACATCTCGCTGTTCCGACCGGGGCCGGTGAAGTCCGACATGGTCAGGCCGTTCATCAACCGGCGCCACAGGTGGGAGCCGCCGCGGTACGCCCATCCGGCCCTGAGGCCGATCCTCCAGGAGACCTACGGCGTGATCGTCTACCACGAGCAGATCATGCGGGTGCTCGAGTTCGCCGGGTACGACCTCGCGGAGGCGGACCGCATCCGCCGGCATCTCGATGACGGAGGGGAGATCCTCGCGCTCCAGGACGGGTTTCTAGAGCAGGCCGTGGCCTGCGGGCTGGGCAGCGACGACGCCGACACCGTATGGCGCGAGCTGGCCTCGTTCGCCTCTTTCGGGTTCTGCAAGGCTCATGCCGCGGCGTTCGCAGTGCCCACGTACCAGTCGGCGTGGCTGAAGGCCAACTACCCCGCCCACTTCCTGGCCGGGGTGCTCACCCACGAGCCGGGGATGTACCCGCGGCGCCTGATCCTCCAGGACGCCCGGGAGCACGGCATCCCCATCCTCCCTCTCGATGTGAACCGCAGCGAGAAGGCGTATGTGGTTGAACAGGTGGAGGGCGGCCGGCCGAAAGAGCGGCTTGGCCCTGCCACTCGGCGGGGGCGCTGCGGCGAGCTTGCTCGGTCGCTCTCAGCGGGCGAAACGCTCGTCCCTCCGGGCCCTCGGGCCTCGCGTTTGCCGCCGCGCTTCGAGCTTCCTCGCTCGCGCTCGCCTTCGCTCGGAGAGCCCCGCCTCGGGCAGGGCCTCGCCGCCTCCTCCCCAAGGCCTCTCTACGGCATACGGCTGGGGCTTCAGGACGTGCACGGGATCTCGGACGCCGAGATCGCCTCGATCCTGGAGGAGCGGGCCAGGCGGCCGTTCGCCGGGGTGGGGGACTTCATGCGGCGGGCGGGGGTGTCCCGGCCGGTGGTGGAGGCCCTGGCCCACGCGGGGGCATTCGACACGCTCCCGGCCGGCACCCGGCGGGACCGGCTGTTCACCGCGATGACCGCCGACCCTCAGCGTGAGGGGGAGCAGCTGGCGCTGACGTTCGACGACGACGCCCCGCCCGGGCTGCGCGGATACACCCCGGCCGAGGTGGTCCGGGCGGAGCTCGAGGTCACGGGGATGGACGCCAGCAGGCACCTGATGTCGTTCTACGAGCCGGTGATGAAGGACATCGGCGTGGTCCGGTCGGTCGATCTCCGCCGGCGCCGGGGGGACCAGTGGGTGATGGTCGCCGGGGTGAAGGTGGCCTCTCAGACCCCCGCGGTGCGCAGCGGCCAGCGGATCATCTTCCTGACCCTCGACGACGCCACCGGCCCGGTCGACGTCACTGTGTTCGAGCGGATCCAGGACCGGGTGGCCCGGACGGTGTTTCACGGGTTCGTGCTGGCGGTGTGGGGGCGGCTGCGCCGGACCGGGGTCGGGGGAGTGAGTATCATCGCCGAGGAGGTCTGGGACCTCGCCGCCCTGGCCGCGGCCCGCCGACGGGGACGGCTCCACGAGGTCATGGCGGACACCGCGGGCCCCGACGCGGCCGCTCCCACTCCGCGGAAGCTGTGGCACGCGAGCGGAGGCTCGGCGGGATGGTGAACGAACGGCGAGATCAGGGGGTGCCCGAGGAGGTCCTCCTCGAGGTTCCCAGGCCCCACCCGGACTCGGGGCGGCCCCCCCGGCTCCTGGCGATCCGCCCGTTCCTGTGGCTGGTCCTCGGCGAGGCCCTGGCCAACGTGGGGCTATGGTCGTTCTTCATCGCCTCGGAGGGGGACGCGGCCTTCCAGTTCGGGGCCACCCCCACCCAGTTCGGGATCCTGATCTCCTCCTACTCCGTGGTGTTCATCCTGGCCTCGCCGGCCTTCGGGATCCTGGCCGACCGGTGGAGCCCCAGGCGGATGCTGATGATGGCCCACCTCACGGCGGTCGGTTTCCTGGCCGTGGGCATGTTGGCGCCGTCGATCGAGTGGCTGTACGTGGCCACGGCCGGGTTCGGCCTGGCCGAGGCGGTGGTCTGGCCGGCCCGTGGGGCGCTGGTCCCGCTGCTCGTCGAGGAGGACCGCCTGGTCCAGGCCAACGGGATGATGGGTCTGGCCTGGCAGGTCCCTCTGGTGATCGGTCCGGCTCTGGGAGCGGTGATCGTCCGGGCCTGGGGTCCGGACGCCCCCTACCTGCTGGCCATGGCCACCGTCCTGCTCTCCCTGCCGCTGTTCTGGGCCATCCCGGACCGAAGGAAGGGGAGGACCGAGGAGAAGGGGGAGCGGTTCCTGGCCGACATGGCCGGCGGGTTCCGGGAGGGTTGGGGCACCCCGATCCTCCGGGACATGATCCTGCGATCGATGGCCGCCTACCTCCTCCTCGGCCTGGTCATCACCCTGGAGACGCTGTACGTGAAGGACGTGCTGGGGCAGGGGCAGGACTTCCTGGGGGTGCTGTGGGCGTTCACCGGCGCCGGCGCCGCGCTCGGCTCGGCAGCCCTGGTCGGGCTGAAGCACGGCGTTGGGCGGGAGCATCGCCTCATCGCCGTGGGGCTGATCGGGGCGGGCCTCGGATACCTGGGCTACGTGGCCACCTCGTCGCCTATCGTCTCGGCGGTGGGCAGCTTCTTCTTCGGAGCGGGGTTCACGTTCGTCTCCTCGCCGTCCCAGGCCCTGATCCAGCGGGTGGCGGTCCAGCCGGGGAAGGTCACCGCGGTGTACGCAATGCTCAGCGAGGGAGGCCCGCTGGTGACGTCCCTCCTGGTGGCCGTGGCGGGGGGCCTCGTCTCGGTCCAGCCCTGGCTGGTGGTCTCGGCGGCGCTGTTCATCCTGCTGGGCTTCTCCAGCCTGCCCGGCTCCCGTCGCCGGGGCCAGGTCGCCGAAGCGGAGCCGATCCCCGAGCGTTCCCCGGGGCCGTGACGGCCGGGGGCCGGGGCCGTCCGGCCGAGCCGATCCTCCACGTCGACATGGACGCGTTCTACGCCTCGGTCGAGGTGCTGAAGGATCCGTCACTCCGGGGGAAGCCCGTGGTGGTGGGGAGCCCGGGCCCACGCGGCGTGGTCATGTCCGCCTCGTACGAGTCCAGGCGGTGGGGGGTCCACTCGGCGATGCCGTCCGCCCGGGCCAGGCGGCTGTGTCCCGAGGCGGTGTTCGTCCCGCCGGACTTCACCTCGTACCAGGCCTACGCCACCAGGCTCCGGGAGGTCCTCCTCTCGTTCACCCCGCACGTCGAGCCCCTGTCCCTGGATGAGGCCTTCCTCGACGTCTCCGGGGCCACCATGCTCTTCGGCCCCCCGGGGGAAATCGCCGGCGAGATCCGGGGCCGGATCCGGGAAGAGCTGTCGCTGGTGGCCTCGATTGGGGTGGCCCCCAACAAGCTTCTGGCCAAGCTGGCATCGGCGGCGGCGAAGCCCGACGGGGTGGTGGTGGTCCCCGCGGGCGGGGTCCGGGCCTTCCTCCACCCGCTTCCCGTGTCGGCCCTGTGGGGCGTGGGGGAGCGCACCCACGAGCTGCTGGAACGCTTGGGGGTCCGGACGGTGGGGGAGCTGGACGAGGTGCCGCTCCGGGTCCTGGAGCGCACCCTGGGCGAGGGCCAGGCCAGGCACCTCCATGGGCTGGCCCGGGGCCTCGACGACAGGCCCGTGGTCCCATACGAGGCTCCCAAGCAGGTGAGCCACGAGGAAACCTTCCACCACGACCTGGACCGGGAGGACACCGTGATGCGAGAGCTCCTGCGGCTGGCGTTCCGGGTGGCAGGCCGGCTGCGGAAGGAGGGCTACCGTGCCCGGACCGTGACCCTCAAGGTCCGGCTGGCCAGCTTCACCACCCTGTCCAGGTCGCGGACCGAGGCCGACCCTACCGACGCCGGGGCCGAACTGTACCGGGTGGTCTCCGAGCTGTACCGGGCCATCCCCGGCGGGAGGAGAAGGATCCGCCTCCTGGGGGTGGCCGGAACGGGCCTGGTGTCATCGGGCGCGGACCAGCTGGCACTGGTCCGGGAGGGGAGGTGGGAGGACGCCGAGC
>JBKPBL010000064.1:0-2172 GCA_046726855.1 Actinomycetota bacterium
CGGCGCCGGCCTCCGTGGAGAAGAACGCACGGAACTCAACCTCGGTGCCGCGCACGCCGTCCGCCCAGTCCAGGAACGGCCCGACGATCATCCCTCCGGCTCCCAGCAGGCCCAGGACCAACCTGGCGATCACGCCTCCGCTGGGCCCCTCGCTGACCACGGTCTCCTGCGTGTAGTCGTGATCGTGGCCCGGCGCGGCGTCGCCGTGGCTGTGCGTGCCGGTACCCGGGTGGGCGTGCTCGTCCGACGCCCTCGTTCCCATTGCGTCGGCGTCGTCGTCATGGCTGTGCCCCGGTGTGGCGTCGCTGTGCGTGTGCGAACCGTACCCCGGATGTGTGTGGGTGTCGGCCATCACGCCTCCCTTCTCTGCTGTCCCCTAATGGTTCCCAGTTGGGCCGGAGGCCAACCCTCGGTTGGGTCGCCTCAGGAGGCGGTAAGAGCGGGCACCGGGCCCCCAAAGGCCTCGGTCACCTCGAGCGGGGCCGGGACCAGGCGACGCCGGAAGACCTCCTCGAAGCGGCGGGCTACCTTGGGGAGGACCTGCTGGACGGTCACATCACGTCCGGCGACCTCGGTCAGAGATGTCACCCCGCGGTCGTCCAGGCCACAGGGGACGATGGCCCGGTACCAGGACAGGTCCGTGGAGCAGTTCAGGGCGAAGCCGTGGAGCGTGACTCCCCTGCTGACCCGAACGCCGATCGCACAGGTCTTCCGGTCTCCCCACCAGACCCCGGTATCCCTGTTTCGGCCCACGACGATGCCGAGGTCGGCCGCAGCCCGGATGATCACCTCCTCAACGTCCCGGAGGTAGCCCATCACGTCGGGGCCCGGGCGGAGGTCCAGGATGGGATAGCCCACCAGTTGCCCGGGGCCGTGGAAGGTCACGCTGCCTCCCCGATCCACATCGTGCAGCTCGGCGCCCGCTCTCAGGATGTCACCCCGGGTCAGGAGCAGATGCGCGGGATCGGTCCGTCGACCCGCTGTGAACACCGGGGGGTGCTCGAGGAGCATGAGGACGTCGGGGACCTCCCGGAGAGCCCGGCGTAGGGCCAGGTCGTGCATGACCCGGTAGGCGGTCGGGTAGGCCACCCGTCCCGGTGTGACCAGCCAGGTCTCGCCCCTGGTCACGAGAGGTAGCCCTGGACTTCCGGGGTGAAGTCCCACGTCTCCAGGTTCTGCTTGAGGCGACCCAGGTACTGCGCGGCGGTGGCCCCATCGATCATCCGGTGGTCCCACGACAGCGACAGGTACACCATGTGCCGGATGGCGATGGCGTCGTCGATCACGACAGGGCGCTTCTCGATGGCGTCGAACGCCAGGATGGCCGTCTCGCCCGGGTTCATGATCGGGACGCTGATGATCGAACCGAACGGCCCGGGGTTCGTGATCGTGAACGTCCCCCCGTGGACCTCGTCGGGCTTCAGCTTCTTCGACCGGGCCCGGGTGGCTATGTCGTTGATCGCTCGGGCCAGGCCCACCAGGTTCATCTCATCGGCGCCTCGGATGACCGGCACGATCAGCCCGTCCTCGTAGGACACGGCGATGCCGAGATTCACGTATCGGTGGTAGGTGGCCGTCCCGGACTCGAGGTCGAGACGGGCGTTGACGTCGGGGAAGGCCAGGAGCGAGTCCGTGATGGCCCGGGCCACGAACGGCATGTAGGTGAGCGAGAAGCCCTCCCGTTCCTTGAACCGGTCTTTGGCCCTGGCCCGGAGAGCCACGATGTCCTCCATGTTGACCTCGACGAGGTTCCAGGCTCTAGCGCTGGACTGCAGGGAGGCCACCATGTTCTCGGCGATGCGCTTGCGGATATGGGAGATGGGACGGGCCTCCTCGCGCTCGCCTGCCGGGATGGCCTGGGGCTGGGGGACTGCGGAGAGGCGGGCCGCCTGAGCGGGCGCCGGCGCCGCCACGGGCCCCGCGGGCTCCGCGGCGCCGGACTCGATGAACGCCATGATGTCCTTCTTGGTGATCCGGCCTCCGGTGCCGGTCCCCGTGACCCTGTTCAGGTCGATCTGATTCTCCTCGGCCAGCCTGCGTACCAGAGGCGAGAGGATGTTGCTCCGCGGCGCTCCGGCAGCGGGGGCCGCGGGGCGCTCCGCCTCGCCCGGCTGGGTCTGGGGGGGCGGGCCCCCCTCGTCGGCGGGGGCCGCCGTTTCCGCGGGCCTGGGC
>JBKPBL010000065.1:0-4605 GCA_046726855.1 Actinomycetota bacterium
GCCCTCTGGAGGTCCTCCCGGGCCCGACCCAGGTGCTTCTCCTCGGCCTCGAGGGCGGCCACCCTCCTGCCCAGCTCCGCTTCCCGCTCGGCCTCATCGGTCAGCTCCTCGAGGTCCGGGATGGCTCCGTCCCACGGCGCCGTTGACTCGGCGAGCCGGGATCGGGCCTTCTCCAGGCGGCCGTTGAGCGAATCGCGAGCCCCGGCCGTGTCGCGGGCTGCTCGCTCCTCGCTCGTGGCAACGCTGAGTCGCCGATCCGCTTCCTTGACTGCGGCGGCTGCATCCCGACTTGCCTTTGCCGTCGCCGTGACCTCTCGCTTCAGCCTGGAAACCTCGTCCCGGCAGTGGCGGACGTAGGACCCGAACCCCGCTCCCAGCTCCTGTCCGCACGTGGGGCAGGGGGCCGAGGGGTCGAGCGTGTCCGCGTCGGCGAGCACGGCCTCCGCGGCGGCCAGGGCCTCGCGAGCCCGATCGTGCGCGGACTCCGCCTTGGTGGCGGCCCGGTCAGCCTTCCGGAATGCCGCCTCCGCGCCCTTCAACTCTTCCTTAGCGGTCCCCGGATCGGAGTCCGGTAAGCCCTCCAGCTCGACCTCCAGGGCCCGAACGTCCTCGGCCACACCGAGAGCCTTCCGCCCGGCGGCTAGCCGTTCGGCCACGCCGGCCAGCGCCGCGTGCTCCTTTCGGGCGTCGGGGAGTCCGGCCAGCTCCGTTTCCAGACGATCGATCTGTTCGACGAGGGCCTTGCGGCGCTCGTCGGCGTCCCCGGCGCGACCCTCGAGCCCGTCTCGCTCGACCGCGATCAACTCCACCCGCTCCCGGACACGATCTGACGCCTCGAATGCCTCTTCCGCGTCGCCGGCTCGAGCCTCGCAGTCGCGGAGAGCATCACGGGCCGCCTCGGTTCGTTTCGCGGCCTCGCTCGCCGCCTCCCGAGCCCGGGTGGCCTCCTGTTCCAGCGCACCGAGGTCGGGGAGGGCGCCGGCAAGCTGCTCGACGCTCTTCTTCCGATCCCGCGCTTCCTTCCTCGCCGCCGCCCGGGCCTTCTCGACGGGCGTGATCCCCAGCAGACGCAGGGCCATCTCCTTCCGATCACCGGGCCGGACATCCGAGAACGCGTCCAGCTGCTTCTGGTCGGCGAATACCGAGGCCCGGAAGACCCTGTGCTCCATCTTCAGGAGCCGCCGGATCTCGGCGTCGACGTCGGTGACGCCTGCTGCCAATTGGGCATCGCCCACGAACAGCTCGGCGTCCGTCTGGTGGTTCTTGCCCCGGATCGTTCGACGGACCTCGTACTGCTGGCCGCCGTGCTCGAAGGCCAGCCGGACCTGGCAGTCGGTCAGGACACCGTGCGTCCTGATCAGCTTCTTGTCCGTGCGGGCCCGGCCGTAAAGCGCGTATCCAACTGACTCTATGAGTGAACTGTTGTGGACGAGGAGTGTCTCCGCCAGATAGAGGCTCTCATCGCTCTCTACAGTTATGTCGAAACAGGGATGGCGCTCTCCCAGCGGGTCGACCGACACAACGCGCGACCACATGGTCTCTGCTCGGGCGATGCCCAAATCGCCCCCAAAGGTCAGGAACGTCTCCCGGCTCATCGCGTGCCTTTCGAGCTGCTTTCGTGATCGGTAAGACCCAGAGAATGATCGAGTCGGAAGACCCGCGTTGTAGGAAGGCGGAAGGAGGTCGCTGTTGGGCCAGGAGCGCCTCTTCTTGAGAACCCCCAGCGCTTCCTCCAACCTCTTAGCCTTACGCCCAACAAGGGGAATCTGTCCAAAGTTGCGGGCTCCACTGCCCGAGATATTGACGCGATAGTGGGCCGGTTCTCCTCTTCGGTGCTGAACCGTAAGGCTCGACCCGATGCCGAGACGCAGGAGGACTATCCGAATGTCTCGGACTAATTGCTCAGAATCGGAGCCGAGGGCGATGTCAGGTCTTTCTGGAACGACCCAGCCATCGGTGACCCACAGGCCCGCAACCAAGGCCCTCGCCTGCTCATCTGGAAGCAGAAGCAGGTTCCGCGGCACGTGTTTCGTAGCCGCCACTGTTCCCAGAAGACCCAGTTCCCGCGCCCATTCAACGAGCATGCGCCCCCCGTGTAACGCGCATCGATCCTCGTAGAGGTCGAGCCCGTACTGCTCCTCGATCTCCTTCAAGAGTCCGAACGAGAGGGCAGCGGCACCTCTCATGAAACGGCCGAGATTGCTTCCTAGGTAGTGATGAAGCGGGACCCCCGCCATCGTGAGACGGCGAGCAAGCTGCCGGGTCCGGTGACGCCGTCCCTCCGCAGACAGGGCAGACTTCACAATCCACGTTCTGCTACGGGACCCGCGGCTCGAACAACCGATGGTGCAGCCGGGGAACACTCGTTCAACAAGAGTGCGGAAGAGCTCGATGACCGAAGGATCAGTCGCCGAGAGCGATACGCCTTTGTTAAGTGTCCCGTCTCCAAGGAGCAAGCCGATCAGATACGCCTCGTCCACAGTGATGCTCGGTAAGCCACGTGCTGGAAGCGAACGAGCTTCCGCGACCCAGTCTCCTGGACTCAACTGGTTGGCCGGAACACAGCCTCTATCCGTCAGGACAGGATGTGTATCCGCCAGGTCGAAGCGAGCTCCATTGGACAATCGAAGCCTAACGATGGGCCTTGGCTCAAGTTCATGCCAGTTCGTCACCCCGACTGTCTGAATCCGGCCATCTCTCAGTCCGAGGGTTCTCTTTCGATGCTCTCGAACAAACTGCTCAACTGGGAGCAGCTCCCCGCTATCGGCATCGAAGATCCGAGTCCATCCTGGCAGGCACTTTCCACTGCCGTTGGGTCCGAAGATGCCGATGACCCGGGCCGGCAGGTCCAGGTCCACCTGCTCGAAGACCCTGTAGTTGCGCAGGGAGAGCTGGAGGAGCCTCATACCGCTTCCTCCTCCGCTTCCACCAGGAAACGTCGCCCGGTTGTCCGCACCCGGTCACGGTCCAGGCCGGCCAGGTCCTGCCGCTCCACGAACCCGTCCCATTCCGCCTCCAGCCGGCCGATCTGCGGGGAGCCCTGAACCGCCAGCGCTCCAGCCGAGTAGTCGGGGACGACCTGGACGTGGAGGGCTCCGGGCACACACTCGACCCAGTCGTCCGCGGTGACCTGGCGATAGGCGGAAGGATCCACGTCGTCGAGGAACACCCGGACCACTGCTCCGCGAGGCGATCCTCCGGCCTCCCGGGCCACGGCTTCGCGGAGCTCGGAGGGGCCGAGAGCTCCCGCATCCACAGAACGGGTCACCAGCGGGCGCTCCCCGGGATTGGGCATGTGCTCGACCGATCCGGACGAGGTATCCACCACGATCAGTCCCTTGGGCCCCACCTTGTCGTTGGGACGGTCGGCGAACGAGAAGGAGTCGGTGGAACCCGCGTACCACGCTCGTTTCGAGGCCCTCTGGTGAACGTGGTAGTGGCCCAGGATGACCCGGTCGAACCGGCGGTCGAACGCGGATTCCTCCACCTCCAGCTCGTTTATGTCTTTCCACTCCCTGGTCGGGAGCGACGTCAGGGCCACGTGAGCGATGAGGACGCTGGTAGCGTCCGCCTCGAGCTCCTCGGCGGAGCGCTCTAGCTGGGCCTGGAAGTCCTCCACGGTGAGGGTTTGGGGGACGGCGTGGACCCGAACCCCGCCCACGTCGGCGGCGACGGCCTCCATACGCCAGGCGAAGGTGACGCCGGGGAAGAACTCCTCGAGGGCCTGGTACGGCGAGCCCGTCCCGCGGAGACGGGGAGTGTCGTGGTTCCCGCTGATGGCCACGCCCCGGAGCCCGGCGTCCTGGAGGCGCTTGAGGCCCAGGGCCACCCGGGTGAAGGTTCGGTACGAAGGTCGGGCATGGTCGAACACGTCGCCGAGCCACAGGAAGGCGTCCGGCTCCTGATCGATCGTCGCCTCGATGGCCCAGTCGAACGACCGGAGGAAGTCCTCCTCCCGCAGGTTCCGCCCCTGGTCGTCCCGCAGGTGTGCCAGGTGCGACCTTCCGAGATGGGCGTCGCCGAAGGCAACCAGGCAGGCCATCTACTCCGCGAACCCCCTGGACGCGCCCTCGGGGCGCGGGGGAAGCGGAGCGGGACCCTTAACGGACTTGACGTAGTCCTCGTAGAGCCACACGAGTGCCGGGAGGGCGAACGGCGCCTCCAGGTTGGTGACGATGGCCTCGCCCGGCATCAGGGTCTGGATCTCCGGGCCGAGGTCCTTGATGTCCTGCTTCGACGAGCCCCGGAGGATGTTCCGGTCCTTCTCGTCGGCAAGGCCCAGGATGAAGAACGTGTTGAACTGGGACAGCAGCTCGTCGTCGATCAGCTTCGGCTGCTGGCTGACCGCGCAAAGCCCGACCTTGAACTTCCGCCCTTCCCGGGCGGCCCTGGGGAACACGTTCTCGTCCGACCTCTTGACGCGGGAGAGGACCCGCTGGGCTTCCTCCAGAGCCACCAGTGTGGGCGGGAGCGCACCGAAGGCCTCTCGGTTCTCCAGGTACAGGTTGGCGAACGTATCCAGCAGCCTCCTGGTGATGACCGACGCCACCAGGATCTCCTCCATCGAGGACAGCCCGCTGGTCTCTACCAGCACGCCGTACCCTT
>JBKPBL010000066.1:0-9513 GCA_046726855.1 Actinomycetota bacterium
CCATTACACCTTGCCGGTTGACCAGACCCTGTGGGAGGTGCCCTCGGGCTCCACCACGATCTTTAACTGGGACTACGACGAGACCCGGGACCGCCTCATGACGCTTTACGAGAAGGGCAAGTAGAAGCAATGGAACGCCCAGACCCGTCTCGACTGGTCGGTCGACGTGGACCCGACCAGCCCCGACAACAATCCCGACTACTACATACCGATCTTTGGCTCGGACATGTGGGAGCGGATGAACGAGAAGGAGCGCGGGGAGGTCCGCCACCACGTCGGATCGTGGATGAACTCACAATTCCTCCACGGCGAACAGGGCGCGCTGATCTGCGCCTCCAAGATCGTTCAGGCGGTGCCCGACGTGGACTCGAAGTTCTACGCGGCCACCCAGGTGATGGACGAGGCCCGGCACGTGGAGATGTACTCGAGGTACGTGAGCGAGAAGATCGAGATGGCGTACCCGATCAACCCGCACCTCAAGGCGCTCCTCAACGAGGTCATCGCGGACGAGCGGTGGGACATGACTTACCTGGGGATGCAGGTGATCATCGAGGGCCTGGCCCTGGCGGCTTTCGCCCTGATCCGGGACTTCTCCGAGGAGCCCCTGGCCAAGGCGATCAACACCTACGTGATGCAGGACGAGGCCCGGCACGTGGCGTTCGGCCGACTGGCGCTGAAGGACTTCTACCCCCAGGTGACCCAGGCCGAGCGGGACGAGCGTGAGGAGTTCGTGGTCGAGGCGTGCTACCTGATGCGCGACCGGTTCATGGCCGAGGAGGTGTGGGACCGGCTCGGCCTCGACGTGGACAGGTGCATGAAGTACGTCGACGAGTCGGAGCTGACCCAGGAGTTCCGGAAGATGCTGTTCTCTCGCATCGTGCCCACCGTCAAGGACATCGGGCTGTGGGGGAAGAAGGTCCAGAGGGCATACGGGGACATGGGGGTCCTCCAGTTCCAGGACATGGATCCCGACTCGCTGTCAGCACAGGACGAGGAACTGGCCCGGAAGCTGGACACCGGCCGGGGTCTCTCACCCGAGGCGGAGGCCGCTTCCAAGCTGGCCGGCGTCGACGCCGACCGGGCCCTGGAGGTCCAGGAGACCATCCGCCTCGGCGGCGAGAGCCCCGAGTATCCCTAGTACAGGTCCCAGACCTTCCAGCCGTCCGAGCGGCGGATCAGCAGGAGCTGGACGTCCAGGCTCGCGCTGTCAGTGCCGTCGTCCACCGTGACCTGCCACGTTCGCCCCGCGATCGCCTCGCCGCAGCCCTGGACCTCGGGGCTGTCGGCCGCCGGCCCGTCTCCCAGCACCGTGACCGGATCGCCAGCCAGCTGGGTCCCCAGCGGTACCAGCGGCCAGCCCGCGGGGTCCGTGAGAAGTTGGGCCCTGACCCCCTCTCCCTCGCGGACGGCCTCCACGAATGCGACCGCCGCCTCGGTGGCCTCACTGGACGCGTCCGGGCCCGGCCGAAGGGAGCCGTCGGCCGGACACGTTTCGAACGCCTCGCCTCCGACGTCCCGGCGGAGCATGTCTGCCACCGCGACGAGCTCCTCTCGCTCCACCCGGTACGCCTCCACGGAATACGTGGCGCACGGATCTCGTGCCTCTCCGTTCGGGTCGCGGAAGTGGACCGCGTAGCCGCCCCCCTCCCCTTGCACCGAATCGGCGGTCTCCAGTCCCAGGACCGGGAAGGAAGGAGGATCCTGCCCTTCCTCACCCCCCAGGAGCGGCGTGGCGGGCCGGCGGATCTCTATCGCTCCGCCATGCTGATCCCTGAAGTGGATCACGGTCTGGCCAGTGAGTGCGGGCGGCGCCCCGGGGGCCGGTCCCCCGACCGGTTCCCGTCCGAATCCCTGAGGGAGGTACGAGGGCTGGAACGGGATGTCCCCGGGACAGGCGGTTCGGCCCTCCGTTGTCGAGGGTCCCGGCCCCACGGGGCGCACGTCTTCCGAGTCGAACAGCGTGGTCAGTCCATAAGCTCCGGCGACGGTAGCGGCGACCACGCCCACCGTCAGCCCGGCAGCCTGAAAGCGGCGGGCAAGCCGGTACCGGCGCTTCTTGCGCCGGACCCGCTCGAGGACGCCGTCGGTGGTGACGGGCTGATCCGTCCGGTGCAGGGCGCGGCGGATCCGGGCGTCATCGTCCACGTTCCGAGGCTCCTGCCTGGTCCGGCTCCTGGAGCGCCTTCACCAAGCGTTCCCTGGCCCGGTGGAGCGATGTCTTGACGGTCCCCTCGCTCACTCCCAGCGTCCGGGCGATCTCCTTCACCTCGAGCCCCCCGTAGTAGCGGAGGACCGTGACCTCACGCTGTCGGCGGGGGAGGCGTCGCAGCGCCCGGCGGACGTCCTCCCCCTCAACGTCGGGCGGGGCCACGGGGCCCGGGCTCCCCAGCTGGCCCCAGGCCTTCCGCTCGGCCAGCGCCCGCCGCCACCGGCTCCTGGCCAGGTTGAGCGCCACCTTGGCCACCCAGGCGCCCACCGACTCGATGCGCTCCCCCCGCTCGGATCGCTCCCACGCTCGGGCCAGCGCTTCCTGGACGACATCCTCGGCCAGCGCCCTGCTCCCGCAGGCCAGGGCGACCGTTCCCACCAGCCTCGGGTAGTCCGAGCGCAGGAACTCCCGGATGGCCGACTCGTCCAGGCAACGGCTCCTTCGTTCACGCCGTAGAGACGCACGAGCGCCCCCCTCAGGTTGACAGGGGCGCTGGCTCCATGCAGGGAGGTGTTCGGGAAGTTTCGCTGTCTGTGGTCCTCCTCATTCCGCGGTACGCGGCGGTGGAGGCCTACCGGGGAGCCCAGGTCTTCTGGGGCCTGGGCAACTTCGTCTTGCCCACTCCTCCGCGGAGCGCTTCTGGACCGGGGTGGCGGAGGTGCTGGTTACCTCCGAGGGCGATCTCCGAGGGCGCCTCCTGCCGGCCTTCATCGAGTCGGCCGGTCACCCGTCCTCACCGGCTGAGTCCGATAATTGTCCTCGGGATGACCGCTCCCACCGTCCTGCTGGTCGACGACGACTCCCGGCTCAGGGAGATCGTGGGTATGGCGCTGGAGGGCGAGGGGTACGCCGTCCGGACCACCGATTCGGCCGAGGAGGCCGTGAAGGTGCTGGAGAAGATCGAGCCCGACCTCCTGATCCTCGACGTGATGCTTCCCGGGAATGACGGCTTCGAGCTGTGCCGCGAGATCAGGACGAGGAGCCCGGTGCCGATCCTGATGCTCACGGCCAAGACCGACACGATCGACATCGTGGTCGGCCTGGAATCGGGCGCGGACGACTACGTGACCAAGCCGTTCGTGACCAAGGAGCTGGTGGCCCGGATACGGGCGCTCCTGCGACGGAGCCGGTCACAGGGGAAGGCTCCCCGGAAGATCGCCGTCGGCGACCTGGAGATCGACCCCGCCGCGGCGACGGTCACCAAGGCCGGCGCGCCGATCCACCTCACCAAGACCGAGTTCAAGCTTCTGCTAACCCTGGCGTCCCGTCCGAACCAGGTGTTCACTCGGGAGGTGATCCTCCAGCAGGTGTGGGAGTACGACTACTTCGGCGACTCCCGACTGGTCGATGTGCACATCCGCAGGCTCCGCGCCAAGATCGAGGACGACCCCAGGGATCCGAGGATCGTCCAGACCGTTCGAGGTTTGGGGTACAAGGTGGCGGCGTGATCCAGCGAGGACGGCTTCGAGCGAGCGGCCTGCGGTGGCGGATCACGATCGCCTTCCTAGGAGGAGCCCTGGCGGTGTCGATCCTTGTCGCGGGGACCTCGTACGTCCTAGCCGAGCGGTACCTGACCCGGCAGCGGATCGACGACGCGATCCAGCAGGCCCTGGGCGGGGTCCGCTCCGCGGACGACTTCCTGGCCCGCCCGCCCCTCGACCCGGACACCGAGGAGCCTCAGCCCGAGGCCTCGCTCTCGGATCTGGTGGACCGTCTCGAGAGCGGGGTCAATGACGTGATGCTGGTAGAGGCGGACGGGTCGGTGATCCCCTCCTCCATCTCGCTGACGCCCTCCTCGGTTCCGCCCGCCCTGGCCGAGTCGGTCGAGCGAGGCCGGGTCGGGTACGCCATCACCGGCACCGAGCCGCGCAGGCTTGTGTTCGGTTCGCGGGTACCGGGACACGGCGTCGAGGTCTTCTTCTTCTTCCCGCTGGCCGACCTCTACCGGAGCCTGGAGATCCTGGGCCGGGTGCTGATCGGGGTCTCGCTGGGCGCGGTGTTACTTGCGGCGCTGGCGGGGACACGCGTGAGCACCCGGGTCGTCGACCCCGTCAGACGGGTCAGCCGAGCCGCCCGGAAGGTCGCCGAGGGCTTGCTGGAGACCAGGCTCCCGGTCCAAGGCGAAGACGAGTTGGCCGCGCTGGCCGGCTCGTTCAACGAGATGGCCGCGGCCCTCGAGGACCGGATCGCCCGGGAGCGCAGATTCGTCGGCGACGTGTCGCACGAGCTTCGCACGCCGCTGACCACGCTCAGAGCCTCGACCGACTACCTGCTGGAGCACTCCGAGGACCTGACCTCGCCGGTCCAACGGGCGACGGAGCTCCTGGCCGCCGACCTCCAGTACCTCCAGCGGCTGGTGGACGACCTCCTGGACCTATCCCGGGTGGAGGCCGGAAGGGTCGAGATGTCTTGGGAGCCGCTGAACCTGGCGGATCTCGCTCGCGAGGTGGTGGCCCGCCGGACCCGCGCGGGCGACAGCGTCGTCCGGGTCGAGGTCGAGTCGGACCCTCGGCAGCTAGCCACGGTGGCCGATAAGCAGCGGCTGGAGCGCGTGGTTGGCAACCTGGTGGACAACGCCCTGATCCACGGCGGGGGCGAGGAAGTCACGGTCCGGGTGATGGCCGAGGACGGGGCCGTACTGCTGTCGGTCGAGGACCGCGGGCCCGGGGTACCACCCGCCGTGGCCCACCGGATCTTCGAGCGGTTCTACAAGGCGGACCGGGCCCGGCGCCGCGACAACGGTCGAGGCTCCGGCCTGGGGCTGGCCATCGCCAGGGAGAACGCCCACCTCCACGGCGGCGAGATCCGCGTGTTCAACGGACGGGAGGGCGGGGCCCGGTTCACCCTGCGGCTGCCCCGCCGAGACAGGGAGCCCCAGGCATGAGGCGGATGGCCGCGCTGATCTCGGTGCTGGTGGTGGCGGGGGCCTGCAGTAGTCCCTCGGTCACGCTCATCCCCGAGGCGGAGCTGCCCGACGACGTCTACGGGTCGCCGGAGCCGACCCCGGTGCCCGAGGAGGAGCTTCCGAAGAAGGGCACCGTTTATATGGTGCGAAGGGAGCGGCTGGTGGCGGTTCCTCGAACCCTCCAGGGAGTGGCGGCATCGCTGCCCGAGGCCCTGATGCTGGCCCTCCTCCAGGGGCCCCGTGAGAAGAACATCACGGCCATCCCCCTGGACACCCGGCTCAACGACCTCGAGGTCAGGAACACCATCGGGTACGTGGACCTCTCGAGCGAGTTCGAGCGTCCGGGCCCCCGCCGAGAGCTGGCGCTCCGGATCGCCCAGGTCGTCTACACACTCACGGAGGACCCCTCGCCGGTGGTGGCGGTCCGGTTCCTGATCGAGGGCGTGGAGACGAACGTGATCGGTGAGGAGACGCTGGCCTCGGTGGCCCGCCCGGTCAATCGAGGGGACTACAGCCAGTTCGCCCCACCCGAGAGCTGAGGGGCCGTTTCATCGAATCGTAAAGCCCCCGTCGCCCGTTCGAAATGACCGCGGGCCATTCTCGAAATGAGGGCGGCCGATTCCCCACCCCGTCCGGGGAGCGGACGCCTCTTGGAGCCCTCCTCCGGCGGACGGTAGGTCTCGAATGAGGCCGGCCTCCCTCCGGGGGATCCCCTCTCCACCCGTACCCGGTCGGAGGAGGGCCCCGCTATCCCCTCACCCCCCACAAGAGCTGGGCGGCGCCCAGGGTCAGCTCCTTCCGGCGCATCTCGCGGACCCCAGCCGTAGCCAGCATCTCCTCGAGGGCCATCGGTGAAGGCAGGTACGCCACCGAGCGGACCAGGAACCTGTGGGACTCAGCCTGTCCGAACGCCGAGGCGATCCGAGGGACCGCCCCTCGGAACCAGGCCTCGAATCCGGCCCGGCGCAATCTCCCGGCGGGCCGGCCGATCTCCAGGATCCCCAGCCGTCCACCGGGGCGGGTGACCCGGCTCATCTCCTCGAGGACCACCTGTTGGTCGGCCACGTCTCGCAAGGCGAAAGCGCTCACCGCGGCGTCGAACGCCCGGGCAGGGAAGGGCAGCCGAAGAGCGTCGGCCAGGACCCTGTGGCCGCGGGCCCTTACCAGCATGGCCTCGGTGAAGTCCACACCCACCGCCAGCCCCGACGGCCCCACCGCCCGGCGGACCTCCGCCAGGGAGCGACCGGTCCCAGCGCCAACGTCCAGGACCCTGTGGCCGGGACCCACGCCGACGACTTCGACCAGGGCCCGTCGCCAGGACCGGTCGAGCCCGAAGGTCAGGAGCGTGTTGAGCCTGTCGTAGTCCGGGGCCAGCCGCTCGAACATCCGCCGGATCGAGTCCGGCCGGTCCGGGCTTACCCTCAGATCCGGCCCGCCTTGCCGGCGATGTGCGGGAGGCGGCGGTTGAGCTCGTGCGGCACGGCCCTGGCGCCGCTCAATGCTTCGACCCCGAACCCCTCGATCCTGACCTGTCAGTCACCACCGTCCCTGGTGGACAGGATGTCGAGGATGGCCCTGGCGTCCGAGTCCTCCAGTGGAGACGCGGGCCGGTTCTTGGCCGCCTCCACAACCGTTCGGAGGTTTGCCTCGGTCATCTCCAGGCGCCGGCGCAGAGCCCCGGCCTCCTCCTCGATGTCGGAGGCTCGGCGGCGGTCCTCCGCGGCCCGGCGGGTCACCTCGACCGCCTCACGGCGGGCCGCGTCGGCCTCGCCACGAGCCCGGTCCAGGGCCGCGCGCAGCTCCGCCGCCTCGGCCGACAGACCGATGAGGCGTTCGATCACGGCCTTCCCGAACTGCTCGTAGGTGGGCGGACCGTCGGGGGAGGGGGCCTCGGGCGGCTGGCGTCTCCGTCGGCGGATGGGCCGGCGGACGCTGGCCGGCTCACCCGGCTCCAGGGGGCGAGCGTCCATCAGACGGTACCCGTCCTGCTCCTGGGAGAAGCGGCCTCTGGCGATCAGCGCCCGCACGGCCCTGGCCGCGGATAGTCGATTGTCGATGCCCGAGTCCGAGGCCAGTTCGGCCGGTGACGCCCGGATTATCTGGCCTACCTCAGTGCGGTTCCGAGCCGCTTCGAGTAGGGCGTTGCTCTCCCGGAGGCTCTGCTCGTTCACGTGCTATTTCTACTACGTCCCGGCGACTCCCGTACCGGGCCAAGAGGAGCCGCGGGAGCCGGAGGATAAGAGTGACAAAACCTCGACGTGGCCCTTGCGCCAACGGACCGGGGTGTTGTAGAAACTCGCCTGGAACCGCTGGAGTCTTCGGACTCTGGCGGTTCCGCTTTTCCCGGCAGCTTTGGCCTATCGGTGCCGGTACGTTATCCGGCCCCGAGTCAGGTCGTACGCGGAGAGCTCCACGGTCACCCGATCACCGGGAAGTATGCGGATGTAGTGCTTTCGCATCTTCCCAGAGATGTGGCCCAGGATCCGGTGGCCGTTGTCGAGGTCGACCCGGAACATCGTGTTGGGCAGGGACTCCGCGATCGTGCCCTCCACCTGGAGCGTGGACTCCTTGGGCGCCCCGGCACGCTCGGCTCGTTTTGCTCGCTCGGCCGCGCTCACCGGCCGGCTCCTGGCGGAGCGCCGGGGAGGGGGCCTGCCTCTCCTCCTGGCCATCCTCGATCCCCTTCTCTACCCGCGCAGAAGCGTACCAGACGAACTCTGTGGCACCGTCAGAGGCCGGAGCCCGTCATCAGCGCTCGCAGCGTCAGACCAAAGGAGAAGAACGCGGCCAGGGCGAACGGGGCCCACGGCCGCTGGGCGAAGGCGTCTCGTGCCAGCACGTGGGCCGTGGCCAGGACCAGACCCGGGAAGA
The DNA here is from genome assembly GCA_046726855.1 of Actinomycetota bacterium. Lineage (GTDB taxonomy): Bacteria > Actinomycetota > UBA4738 > UBA4738 > CALAEC01 > JBKPBL01. Next base: position 7,986 of record JBKPBL010000066.1, read on the forward strand.
TGATGCCGTACACGTAATGAAGGAGCGGGGGCCGGCCCCCCGCGATCACCAGCACGATCCCGACAACCGCCTGGATCAGGAGCGTGGCCTGGATGAAGCCGAGCACCAGCCAGAAGGCCCGGCCCGGACCGCGCCGCAGGATCCACGTCGCCAGGCCCCACAGCCACAGCAGGGCGAACCCGCCGACGATCCCCCAGCCAACCACGAGGTGCACCGCGCGCACGGCGCCGATTATCCGTGTCTCGGGCGAGCCGCCCGGACCAGGCGGTCCCGGCACCGGCGGATCGACCGGCGCCGGCCCTCCGGCCCCATGACCACGGCGAGCATGGGCTCGGCGTCCGTCTCCAGGAACTCGCGCACCTCGTCGTCGTAGAACGTGATCCCGCTGGCTCCCAGGCACTGGGCGTAGGCTCCGAGGTACAGCCGCCCGGCGATCACCGCCGCCTCGACCTGGGCAGCGGCGTATCCCCGGCCGCCAAGCCGCGAGAGCGCCCCGCGAAGATCCACCATGAGGAACGTGACCGCCGCGGCGTCGGAACCCAGGCGCTGGTCCAGGCAGAGCCGTCCCGCCTGGGGCCGGAATCTCCCCTTGCGGACGGGTTGGAACCGCGGTCCGCCGAGGTGCTCGTACACACCGGGGTCCAGACCCTCCAGGGCCGAGGCGACAACGAACGGACGGACGCCCACCGAACCCCAATCCGAGGGGAATCCTGCGGCCGCCGCGTCGAGGATCTCGGCGTACTCGGCGGCCGGGAAGGGCTCACCGGCCAGGGCTCGGCTGGACCCCCGCCGGCGGACCACCTCCTCCAGCCCGTCCCGGGACAGGAGATTCTCGGCCAGCCGTTCCACCGCTGCCCCCGACTCCGATTCCGGGCGTGCGTCGATCCTCCCTTCCCGGAACGACCCGACTTCGGCCTCGTTCCCCAGCCGGAGAGCCCGGCGGGCCTCCTCGATCTCGGGATCGCTCAGCGGCCTGGGGGAGACGGGATCGACTCGGGGAGCGATCGGCTCGACGTCGACCCGCCGAGGCGCCGGCCCGCGCCCCAGGAGGACCAGACACAGTGGGAACTCCGTCCGCCCGTCCAGCCCCAGCAGCTCCTCGACGTTCGCATCCACGAACCCGAGGACCGTCCGCGCCTCGACGTCCAGGGCTGCCGCGGCGGCGAGGAGGTTGGCCAGCGCCATCCCGGCGTCCCAGTAGAGGTGGCGGAACCCGCGGGCCGTGTACTTCCAGGCGGTGCGCCAGGGGATCCCCGTGAGGACGATGGCCGCTGTCCCCGGGTGGGCCCCTGCCACCCCGAGGTTCCCTCGCAGATCCCCTGAGCGCAGAGGTGTCAGGGCGTGGTCCAGCGTCGCGTAGTGGTGCACGCCGGCGGGAAGACCTTCCACCTCGCCGGCCACCACGTAGGCCTCGATCGGATACAGGGCCCCCGCGCTGGCATAGGTCCGGAAGCGGAACCTGCCCAGCGAGGTGCGAACCGTGCGAGACACCCCAGCGGCGAGCGCCAGGAGATATGCCAGTCCCGAG
>JBKPBL010000067.1:0-13761 GCA_046726855.1 Actinomycetota bacterium
GCTCAGCTCGTTGCCGAGGTATAGGTGGTCCAGTGGGCCGTTCCCCACGATGTCTTGATAGGGCACATCCGCCGACCCGGAAGGGATGGGGATGAGCAGGGAGCCGAGCAGGACGGATAGGACCACCGTGGCGCGAACGAGCTTCATGCGTCCTCCAGTACGTGGGATGGGTCGCGGGAACCGGCGCATAGTAGCGGCACCGGGTGACGGCGACAACTGGCGCCCAAGACCCAAGGCCACAACCAGTGCTAGCACGCCTAGGGAACTGGAACGGTCCTGAGAGCCGTCGTGTCTTCAGACGGATCGATTGAATGGCGGTACACGAACGGAAGGAGGCAAACGGTGACGACTCGTGTGGGGATCGCCCTCTTCGATGGTGCCGAGGAGCTCGACTGGGCCGGCCCCTGGGAAGTGCTGTCCTACTGGTCCAGGTACAAGCCCGAAGACGACATCGAGGTTTTCACCGTGGCCCGCGACAACTCTCGTCCGATCGTCTGCGCCAAGGGGCTGCGGGTCCTGGCCGACCACTCGTGGGCCTCGGCCCCGAAGATCGATGTGCTCGTATACCCCGGTGGCCAGGGCACGCGTGCCCAGATCGGCGACCAGGAAGTCCGTGGGTGGGTTCGCTCGACCCACGAGCGCGCCCGCCTCACCACCTCGGTCTGCACGGGAGCGCACGTCTTGGCGGACGCCGGCCTGCTCAAGGGACGCCCCGCAACCACCCACTGGGACGACTTCGAGGAGCTCCTGGCGATCGACGACTCTATCCAACCGAGGCGGCAGGACCGCTTCGTTGACGAGGGCGACATCATCACCTCGGCAGGCATATCGGCGGGGATCGACATGGCCCTCTACCTGATCGTCCGCCTGCACTCCGAAGAGCGGGCCCGCGAGATCAAGCGGAGGATCCAGTACGAGCCTGACCCCCCCGTGGAGTGAGATCCATGAAGAGCTGCAAGGTGGAACCTTGCCTGTGGGGAGGCCTGTCGTCGTCCTGCTCGTGCTACCAGGGCGAGGAGATCGTGTCCGCATGCCGTGGCGACGACGGTGGTCGCGTGGCGTGAGGCGCCGCGCCGTCGTTGGGGGCATGCTTGACCAGATCGAGGTCGTAGGACCCCGGATCGGAAGGAGGTAGGGATGGGGAGGCTCGTGATTAACACACAGATGTCGCTGGACGGCGTGATGCAGGGCCCTGGTGGCTCGGAAGAGGACACGAGCGGCGGGTTCCAGCAGGGCGGATGGGCGATGCCCTACTTCGACGAGTCGATGGTGGAAGCCTCCTCTTTGGGGATGGCCTCTGCCGGGGGGCTGGTCCTGGGTCGCCGCACCTACGACATCTTCGCCGCGTACTGGCCCCACCAGGGTGACGACGCTCCTTTCGCCAGCTTCCTGAACAAGGTCCCGAAGTACGTCGCCTCCAGGACCCTCCAGGAGCCGCTCGAGTGGGCCAACTCGCACCTGATCCGGGGAGATGTCTCGGAGGAGGTCCGCAAGTTGAAGGAGGAGTCGGCGGAGGACCTCGTCGTCCTCGGCAGCGGGGAGCTCGCCCAGACCCTGATGGAGCACGACCTCATCGACCGATTCGACCTGTGGATCGTGCCGATCGTCCTGGGGGGCGGGAAGCGCCTCTTCGGAGAGGGGAGCTCCCTTCGCCTGACGCTCGTCGACGAGAAGAGGAGCGGCACGGGCGTCCTGATGACGAGGTACGAGCCGGAAAAGGGCTAGCGGTCCACCGGCCTCCCTTTGCGCCCTCGAGGGGTGGTTGGGTGGGTCCGCGGAAGCGTCCACCAGCACGGAAAGGAGACCACCATGCGAGGAGCCGTCCTCCACGCCCCCGGCGACGTTCGCCTAGAAGCGCGTGACGACCCCATCATCGTCGAGCCGACCGACGCCATCATCCGGCTGTCGGCTACTTGTGTCTGCGGCTCGGACCTGTGGCCGTACCGGGGGATCGAGGCCGTCCAGGGGCCCGCCTCGATGGGTCACGAGTACGTGGGGATGGTCGAGGAGGTCGGCAGCGCTGCGCAGAACTTGTACGTGCCCCCGGGAGGACTCGAACCTCCGCCCCTGGTTCCGGAGACCAGTGCTCTATCCCCTGAGCTACGGGGGCCTTGATTTCCATCTTAGCAATGGGCCGAGCTCCTCCGGCCGGGCGCGCGTGGTCGTTGTTATGATGCCCGCGCTTGGGGACGAGCACCTTCACGAGGATCCTTGTCGCCGACGACGATCCGATCATTCGCCGTCTCATCGAGGTCAACCTGGGGCTCGATGGGTTTGAGGTCGAGACCGCGTCGGGGGGCGAGGATGCCCTGGCTCAGGCCAAGGAGAGGTCCCCCGACCTGATCCTCCTCGATGTCATGATGCCTGGGATCACGGGATGGGAGGTGGCGCGCCTGTTGAAGGAGGACCACGAGACGGCCGGTATCCCCGTGGTGATCCTGTCGGCCCGGACCCAGGACGAGGATCGCCGGCGCGGCCAGGCGCTCGGCGTGGCCGCCTACGTCTCCAAGCCGTTCGATCCTCAGGCGCTGGTGGAGCTGGTTCACCGGCTCGCCCGAGACACCCGAGCCTGACCGGGAGGGCGTGCCCATGATCGAGCGGGAGCTGGTCCGCCTCATCCGCGCTGCGGTGGAGGGTGCCGCTCCAGAGGTCGGCCTCGGCGACCCGAAGCAGGTAGCCGTCGAGGTCAGCCGGCCGAGGCAGAAGGAGCACGGCGACTTCTCCACGAACGTGGCCCTGGGGTTGGCCGCGGGGCGCAACCCCCGCGATGTGGCCGAGGCCGTGGTGCGTCACCTGCCCGACAACGACCTGCTTTCCAAGGTCGAGGTGGCCGGGCCCGGCTTCATCAACTTCTTCGTGGCTCACGCTTGGCTCTACCGCGTCCTCGAGGAGATCGACAGCCTGGGCTCGTCGTATGGCCGGGCCGAGGCCGAGCAGCCGGAGCGCGTCCAGGTGGAGTTCGTGTCGGTGAACCCCACCGGGCCGCTGCACGTTGGACACGGCCGGAACGCGGCCGTGGGCGACTCCATGGTCCGGGTTCTGGAGGCCGCCGGCTACCCGGTGCAGCGCGAGTACTACGTCAACGACGCCGGTACCCAGGCCGACCTGTTCGGCGCGTCCGTGGAGGCCCGCTACCTCCAGCATTTCGGGCGCCCCGCCGAGGTCCCCGAGGGCGGCTATCAGGGCCAGTACGTCGAGGAGCTGTCCGCGGCCATCGCCGCGGACGTCGGCGACTCGCTGCTCGATGTCTCGCCAGATGATCGCCGGCGACGGTTGGGGGAGGAGGGGATGCGCCGGGCCCTCGACGACATCCGAAAGACACTGGGGCGGTTCGGGGTCCGGTTCGATAGGTGGGTCCACGAGACCACGCTGCACGCCGAGGGACGGATCGATGAAGCCATCGCCCTGCTCCGGGATCGGGACCTGGCGTACGAGAAGGACGGGGCGGTGTGGTTCCGTGCCGAGCGCTACGGGGACGAGAAGGACCGAGTGCTGGTGCGGTCCACGGGCGAACCGACGTACTTCGCCGCCGACTGCGCCTACCTCCGCGACAAGTTCGGCCGAGGGTTCGACCGGCTCATCTACGTGTGGGGCGCGGATCACCACGGCACCGTGAAGCGCCTTCAGGGCGCCGCCGAGGCCTTCGGCTATGACCTCGACAGGGTCGAGTTCATCCTCACCCAGCTGGTGGCGCTGTTCCGGGCCGGCGAGCCGGCTCGGATGAGCAAGCGGAGGGGTGACATCATCACCTTGGACGAGCTGCTCGACGAGGTGGGCACCGACGCCGCCCGGTACACCTTGCTGACCCGGTCCAACGACACCCCGCTGGACTTCGACATCGAGGCAGTGAAGAGCCAGAGCCTCGACAACCCCGTCTACTACGTGCAGTACGCTCACGCCCGGATCGCCAGCCTGCTCCGATACGCCGAGGAACAGGGTGTCTCCCTCCAGCCGCTCGACGGGGTGGATCCCGAGGAGCTCGTCCACGAGACCGAGCTGGACCTGCTGCGGACGCTGGCTGACCTGCCCGAGCAGATCCGCCTGGTGGCGAACCTCCGAGCTCCATACCGCCTGACCCGCTATGCGGAGGAGGTGGCCGCCGGGTTCCACCGCTTCTACACGGAGTGCCGGGTGGTCACCGACGACGCCGCTCAGACCCAGGCCCGTCTGCACTTGTCGGCGGCCACCAAGCGCGTCCTTGGGAACGTGCTGGAGCTCCTGGGGGTGTCGGCCCCGGAGTCGATGGAGCGCCTGGAGCAGCCATCGTGAGCCGCCCGGAGAGCGGTGGACCGGAGCCAGTCGCTCTGCCCCCGAAGGGCGTAGTGGTCCGTCCGGCCCGGCCCGGCGATGCCCGGGGCTGGATCGAGCACGTCGCTCGGGTGGCCGCGGAGCGCCGCTTCATCAGGACCGAGGAGGTGCGCTGGTCGATCCGGGAGATGCGGCGGCGGTTCCGACGGTCGTGGTCGGCGGCCCGGGCCTACCTGCTGGCAGACGCCGACGGCCGCCTCGTCGGCGCCCTGGGGATCGAGCGGGAGGGAAATCCGGTGCTGCACCACGTGGCCTCCCTGGGGATGTCCGTGGACGAAGGATGGCGAGGGAAGGGCATCGGGGCCGCCCTCCTTTCGGAGGCCTTCCGATGGGCCCGTTGGGCGGGCGTGGAGAAGCTCGCCCTGACCGTCTATCCACATAACCAGCGAGCCATCAACCTGTACAAGAAGTTCGGTTTCGTGGAGGAGGGGCGCCTGGCCGGCCACTCGAAGAAGTCCTACGGATACGAGGACGAGATCGTGATGGGCCGGTGGCTGTAGAGGTCGTCGTCGGCTTCCTTGGCTGTGGGGTGGTCGGCTCGGCCGCCCTTCGCCTGTTACGGGACCACCGCGCCGACATCGAGCGGCGTTCCGGGTGCCGCTTCGAAGTCTCCAGGATCCTGGTGCGTGACGCTCACCGGTCTCGGGACGTCCCCGTCTCGCCCGAGCTGTTCACCACAGAGTCCCGGGATGTCCTGGCCGGCCAGGACGTGGCGGTGGTGGTGGAGCTCATGGGAGGGATCGAGCCGGCCCGGACCCTGGTTCTCGAGGCCTTCCGAGCCGGAAAGCACGTCGTCACCGCGAACAAGGAGCTGCTGGCGAACCACGGGCGGGAGCTGTTCGAGGAGGCCGAGGCGAACGGGGTGAACCTCTCGTTCGAGGCGGCGGTGGCAGGAGGCATCCCGCTGATCCACCCGTTGACCCGGGCGCTGGCCGGTGAGCGGCTGACTCGTGTGCTGGGCATCGTCAACGGGACCACCAACTACGTGCTCACCCGGATGACGGACGACGGGATGTCGTTCGGCGACGCGCTGGCCGAGGCCGAGCGGCTGGGGTTCGCGGAGCGGGATCCCTCCGACGACATCGAGGGGTTCGACGCGGCGGCCAAGTGCGCCATCCTGGCCACGGTGGCCTTCGACACCCCGGTGGTGGCGGGCGACGTCTACCGGGAGGGCATCTCGAGAGTCTCCGCCGAGGACGTCGAGTTCGCCGACCGCCTGGGCTACGTCGTCAAGCTCCTGGCAGTGGCGGAGCTCGAGGAAGGGGACCTGGCCGTGAGGGTGCACCCAGCCATGATCCCCCGGCACCACCCCCTGGCCTCGGTTCGCGACTCGTACAACGCGGTGTTCGTCGAGGGCCCGAAGGTCGGGCAGCTCATGTTCTACGGGCGGGGCGCCGGGGGCGATCCGACGGCCACCGCGGTGGTCGGGGACCTGGTGGAGGTGGGCCGCTCACTCAAGGATGGCCGGACCGGGGTGATGCTGGCATCGCGCTTCTCCGAGGAACGCCGGATACGGCCGATGGAAGCCATGGAGAGCCAGTACTACCTCCTCCTGGACGTTGTCGATCGCCCCGGCGTCCTGGCCCAGATCGCCGGGGCATTCGGTCAGAACAAGGTATCGATCAAGAGCGTGTGGCAGGAGGGGTTCGGCGACGACGCGCTCCTAGTGATGATCACCCACCGGGCAAACGAGGGGGCGCTCCAGCAGACAGCCCGGGACCTCCGGGCCCTCGAGCCCGTCCTCGAGGTGCGGAGCGTGATGCGTGTCGAGGGGGCCGAGTAGCGTGGCCCGGCCGTGGCGAGGGGTGATCGCCGAGTACCGAGAACGCCTCCCCATCACGGACGCAACGCCGGTGGTCACCTTGCTCGAGGGCGGCACCCCGCTGGTCCGGTCGGAGCCGCTGTCCTCGGAGACCGGTTGCGAGGTGTACCTCAAGTACGAGGGTGCCAACCCCACCGGCTCGTTCAAGGACAGGGGGATGACGGTGGCCATCTCCAGGGCGCTGGAGCAGGGATCCAAGGCCGTGGTGTGCGCCTCAACCGGGAACACCAGCGCCTCGGCCGCCGCGTACGCCGCCCGGGCCGGGCTGACCTGCGCGGTCGTCGTTCCTTCCGGCGGGGTGGCCCCGGGCAAGATGGCCCAGACCTTGGTCCATGGAGCCCGGGTACTGGAGGTCCGGGGGTCTTTCGACGAAGCGTTCACCGTGGCCAGGGGCGTGGCCGAGCGTTATCCCGTGACCCTGGTCAACTCGGTCAACCCCGACCGGATCCAGGGCCAGAAGACCTGCGCGTTCGAGGTGGTGGAAGCTCTCGGCCGGGCGCCCGATCACCACGTGATGCCCGTGGGCAACGCCGGGAACATCACCAGCCACTGGCTGGGGTACCGGGAGGAGAAGGAGTCGGGACGGACCGAGGCCCTCCCCGAGATGTTCGGGTTCCAGGCCAGCGGCGCCGCGCCGATCGTCAACGGAGCACCCGTCGAGCACCCATCGACGATCGCCACGGCAATCCGGATCGGGAACCCGGCCTCCTGGAAGCAGGCCGAGGCGGCTGCAGCCGAGTCGGGCGGTGACATCCGGGCCGTCAGCGATCGGGACATTCTCCGGGCCTACAGGCGCGTAGCCGCCGAGGGGCTGTTCTGCGAGATGGCCTCGGCGGCCTCGGTGGCCGGCCTCCTGGCGCTGGCCGGTGAGGGACGACTTCGGCGGGGGGCGACGGCGGTGTGCGTGCTCACGGGGCACGGCCTGAAGGACCCGGATTGGGCCGTCTCGGGCGCGCCCCCCCCGGCGACGGTCCCGGCCGACCCCGCGGCGGTGGCCGCGGAGCTGGGCCTGTAGCCGATGCGCGTGGTCGCCCGGGCCCCGGCCACCGTGGCCAACCTGGGCCCTGGGTTCGACGCGCTGGCCATGGCCATCGACATGTGGAACGAGGTGGTCGCCGAGCTGGACGCGGAGCCGGAGGTGACCGTGTCCGGCGAGGGTTCGGGGGAGCTACCTCAGGACGCCACGAACCTGGTGTTCCGCTCGATGACCTACCTGTCCCGAGAGACGGGGCGGCCGCTTCCGCCGCTGGCGCTGCGGTCCAGGAACCGGATCCCGCTGGAGCGCGGGCTAGGGTCCTCGGCGGCGGCTGTGGTGGCCGGGCTCCTCCTGGCCGACCGCATGCTGGGGACCCGGCTTAACGACGATCGGCTACTGGAGGTGGCGGTCGATCTCGAAGGGCACCCCGACAACGTGGCCGCGTGCCTCCGCGGCGGCTTGGTCATCGCCTACCTCTCCCGGGACGGTTGGCGGGCCCACCGCCTCAAGCCTCACCCCTCGCTCCGTCCCGTGCTCCTGGTCCCCGAGCACGACCGCCTACCCACGGCCGACGCCCGCCGGGCCCTCCCCCGAGAGGTGCCCCTGGGCGACGCGGCGTTCAACGCCGGGCGCGCCGCGCTGGCGGTGGTGGCCCTCACGGAGCGGCCCGACCTCCTCCCCGTGGCCCTGGAGGACCGCCTGCACCAGAACCGGCGGCTCCCCCTCGTTCCGGCCAGCCGGGCCCTGTTCGAGGACCTCCGTGAGGCAGACGTTCCGGTCTGCGTCTCCGGGGCCGGACCCTCGCTCCTGGCGTTCGAGTCAGAGGACCGGCACATCCCGGACCTCGGTCCGGGTTGGCGATCGATCCGCACCGGCGTAACTCAAGTCGGGGCTACCCTGGTCGAAACAATTGAGGAAGCCGACCGCCGACCATAGACTGCAGATGATGCCCGAAGAGGCGTCCGCCGAAGCGGAGCCGAGCTTCACCCTCCCCCGTGTTCCCGTAGTCGCCGACCGACCCGGGAAGGTCCTCGCGGTCAAGGAGGGTGACACGTTCCTCTACTCCGACGTCGAGGGGAACCTGGACGACCGGGTGGAACTGGGGCTGGGTTTCTACCACCGGGACACCCGGTTCCTGTCGAACTACCGGCTCCGGGTCTCGGGTCGAGTCCCCATCCTGCTGTCATCGTCCGCCGAGCGGGCCTACCTGTGCCACGTCGACCTGACCAACCCGGACCTGTACGACGAAGACCGCCTGGCGGTGCCCCAGCACAGCCTGTCGATACGCCGGATAAGAGTGATCCGCGACCGCCTGTACGAACGGACCCGGATCAAGAACTACAACGACTTCCCGGTGGAGCTGGAGCTGGAGTTCACCTTCGGCGCCGACTTCGCGGACGTGTTCGAGGTCCGGGGCTTGTCCCGACCGACCAGGGGGACTTTCGAACCGCCCCGGATCGGTGAGCGCACCATCGAGTTCGCGTACCTCGGGGAGGACGGAGCCCGTAGGGTCACCAAGGTCGAGTTCGGCCTGGTCCCGCGAAACGTCGACGTTCTCGGCGATCTGGCCACGGCAACGTTCCACCTCCGTCTGGCCGCCCACGAGACCAAGACCGTTCCACTCGTCGTCGAGCCACTGGTTGACGACGAGCGGCCGGACCAGTCCGGGTTCGACGAGGTGGTCCATTCCCTTCGCCATTCGTACGAGGACTGGGAGCGGGAATGCACCCACATCCGCACCGATAACGAGGTCTTCGACCAGCTCCTCGGACGGGGGCTCCGCGATCTCCGGGCCCTCTACACGAAGATCGACGGCAATGGCATCATCGCCGCCGGGATCCCGTGGTACGTGGCTGCGTTCGGACGCGACACCCTGATCACCTCACACCAGATGCTGATGCTCTCGCCCCGGCCTTCTCGGGAGAGCCTCCAGTTCCTGGCGGAGTGCCAGGGCACCGAGGTCAACGACTGGCGGGACGAGGAGCCCGGCAAGATCCTCCACGAGATCCGGCAGGGGGAGCTGGCACGGTCCGGCTACCTGCCTCACGCCCCCTACTTCGGATCGGTGGACGCCACGCCGTGGTTCCTGATCCTGCTGGCCCAGTACTTCCGCTGGACCAATGACCTCGGCTTCGTCAAGGAGATGCTCCCCGCAGCCGATCGGGCCCTCCGCTGGATCGACGCGTACGGCGACATGGATGGGGACGGCTTCGTTGAGTATCGCTCCCGATCGCCTCGAGGACTGGTGAACCACGGCTGGAAGGACTCCGAGGACTCGGTGGTACACGAGAACGGAGCGTTCGTGGAGCCGCCCATCGCCCTGGCCGAGGTCCAGGCGTACGTGTACATGGCCAAGTCCCGGATGGCCGACGTTTTCGCCGGGGTCGAGGACTACGAGACTGCCGTGAGGTTACGGGACCAGGCCACGATCCTCCGCAAGAGGTTCAACGACGCATTCTGGATGGAGGACGAGCAGTTCTTCGCCGGAGCGCTCGACGGGGACAAGCGCCAGGTGCGGACCATAGTGTCGAACCCCGGCCACGCCCTCTACTGCGGGATCGTGGACCCCTCCCGTGCCGAGGCGGTGGCCCGTCGCCTCTTCCAGCCCGACCTGTTCTCGGGCTGGGGGATCCGGACCATGAGCAAGGCGGCGGCCGCCTACAACCCGATGAACTACCACAACGGCACCGTGTGGCCCCACGACAACGCCCTGATCGCCGCGGGACTGAAGCGGTACGGCTTCCTCGACGCCACGAACCGGATCGCCACGGCGCTGTTCGAGGCTGCTCAGTTCACCGATTACATGCGCTTGCCTGAGCTGTTCTGCGGATTCACCCGCCGAACCCCCAGCCCGCCCGTCCAGTACCCGGTGGCCTGCTCGCCTCAGGGGTGGGCCGCTGGGGCCCCGTTCTTGATGCTCCAGGCCATGCTGGGCATCTCCGCCGCGGCCCACGAGAACCTGATCACCGTGAACAAGCCCCACCTCCCGGAATGGCTGGCCGAGGTGGAGCTTCGGAACATCCGCGTGGGGGACAGCACCATCTCCCTGGTGTTCCGGCGGGAGGGCGAGATCACCGGGTTCTCCCTGCTCTCCCGGGACGGGGACGTCCGCGTGGTCATGGAGGAGTAGAGGCTCAGGGGAGACAGGGGCCCGTCGAGACCTGGCCCCCGCGTCCCGCCGCCTGCTCCACTCGCGGCATCACGTCCTGGGACAGGATCGCGTAGCCCACGCCGTGGTTGGCGGTCGAGGCGGCGAACACCACGCCCGCGACCTCGCCAGCGGGTGTCACGAACGGCCCACCCGAGTTCCCCGGTCTCACCGCCGACTGGAGCTCGTACACCTCGCGCCGAACTGCGTCTTCCCCGTAGATGTCTCGGCCGAGGGCGACCAGGGTGCGCCGTACGGCCGCCGGTCCCCCCGTCAGATCTCCTCCGCCCGGATACCCCAGCACCGCGCCTATCTCTCCTCGGCCCAAGGTGTCGAGAAGGAGGTCGAGAGGCTCGGAGATTCCCCCTTCGACCCTGAGGACGGCCACGTCGAGATCTGGATCGAACAGCACCGTGGACGCCGCCAGGGAGTTTCCTCCCTGCGCCTGGACCTCGGGCGCGGTGACCCCGGCCACGACGTGGGCGTTGGTGACCACGTGCGAGGCGTTCACCACGAACCCGCTGCCTTCCTGGATCCGGCCGCACGCCTCGCCCACGATCCGCACGGTGCTCTGGTCGGCTGCGTCGAGGGCCCGCCCCACCTCTCCACGGCTGGGGCCCTCCACCGGGCCGACCGGGGCGGGAGGCAGCTCGGCGAAGACTTCCGGGAACCCGAAGCGGTCGAAGAACGTGCGGGCCTGGGCCAGTAGCGATGGGGGACGGGGAAGGATCGCGTCCAGGCCCCGGATGATGGCCGACTCCCGGATTTGCGACGACAGCGAGGGGAACGGCCCCTGCACCAGGTTGAACGCCAGGAACCACGCGATCAGCAGGGCGGCCGCCGCGGCGACCACCGAGCCGGCCCCTGCATCGATCGGGTCCAGTCGGCTCCGTCTGGCCACGGCCCACACCCGCCGGCCCAGCAGCCATCCCAGGGCGTTGCCGACCGCCGCCAGCACCAGGAGCGTCAGCAGGGCCAGGGTGGCCTGGGCCAACGGGTCCTGGGCCAGCTCCGCCACCTCGGGTGCCAGGAGGGCCCCACCGATAAGCCCGAGGATCAGCCCTGTGAACGCGATCAGCTGGAACGCGGCCCCCCGCCGGAACCCCGTGAACACCGCCACCCCGACGAGGGCCAGGATGATGACGTCCAGCAGGTTCACGGGCGCCATCCTCCCACGGCTCCCGCGTGACACGGGGGGATCGACGACGTAGCCTGACCGCGTGTCCGTCCCGAGAGCGTGGGCGGCCTGGTTCGGGTCGATCATCCTGGCCGTACTGGCCGTCGCCGGACCGGCCGCCTCCCAGACCGATCCACCCACGCCGATCCCCGGGCCCACCACTACCGCTCCGCCGGCACGGGAAGGCCTCCAGGCCCAGCCTCCCGGCTGCACGGTCACGGGGACCCCCGGGGACGACTCTCTCGTCGGCGGCCCCGGTCCGGACGTGCTGTGCGGCCTGGAGGGGAACGACGTCCTCGATGGCCGGGAGGGGGACGACGTGCTCGATGGGGGCGAAGGGAATGACACCGCGACCTTCGAGTCGGCCCGGTGCTGCATCCGGGCGGACCTGGCCACCGGGACCGCCACGGGCAACGGCTCCGACCAGCTCGTCGGCATAGAGGTATTGGTCGGGTCGAACGGCGACGACGTCCTTCGGGGCTCCACCGGAGCCGAAACACTCTCCGGGTTGGGAGGGACCGACCTCCTGTACGGGGCCGACGGTGACGACTCGGTGCTGGGCGGCGATCAGGATGACTACCTCGAAGGCGGGCCCGGGGCGAACACTTTGGATGGCGGCGGCGGGGCGGACGTGTGCCGGGACGCCGTGGGGACCTCGTGCTACCCGCAGAGCCCACCGGACGGTGACGACAGCCGGGGGATCCTGGACGTGGCCGAGGTGCAGGTCACGCTGGGGGTGAGCCCGTCCGCCTGGCGGATCGTGGTGCGCGGCCGCCCGACGATGCGTCGGATCTGGGACGACGGCTTCGTCGTGGTCTCGTTCGACACCGCCGGCGACACACGGTTCGACCGCCACGCCCTGATCCGGTCAAATGGAAGGCGTCCACTCGGGCTCCTGTTTCGGGCTGACCGCAGGGCGCCGGTGGGACGGCTGAAGGCCAGGCGCCCCTCGGGAAACAGCCTGGCCGTCCGGGTCCCATTGGAACGCCTGGACACTGCTCCGGAACGTGCCTACTACCGGTGGGCGGCGCGGACCATCTTCACGGGGCGCAAGTGCCACCGGGTGTGCTTCGACACGGTCCCTGCCGAGGGCCAGGGGGCCCTTCCCCAACCCGTGATCTAACGGGTCCTGCGGAGGGCGGCGACCTCTCGAGCCGCCAGGACCACCAGCCCCGCCCCTGCCACAGTCAGCAGCGCCGGAAGGATCTGCGAGGGGTCGGGAAGGGCGATCGGGGCGTCTGCGGCGGGATCCAGCATGGCCATGAGGCCGAGTGCGGCCAGCAGCGCGTTGCGCGCCAGCAGCTGATGGACCGGCCGGGTCCGGAGCGTTCCGAGGCAGCCGCAGGGCAGAGCGGACTCGCCCGACCGGCGGACCCGGAGGATGGCGATGGAGAAAGCGGCCAGCATCGCCAGGGCCGCCGCCGAGCCGAGCCGGAGGTCCCCGAAAGCGAGGACGGCCGCGACAGCGAGCTCGGCCGGGGGAACGATGGACGCGGCGAGCGGGCGGACCTTGTGAGGAAGCGCATACCCGTCGAGGGCCGCCCTCCACACCGTCGGCCGCACCAGCTTGATCAGGCCGGCCCACGCGAACACGGCGGCGAGGAGGAGCCCCGCGGCCGATCCCGGAGCTCCCCCGGGGACGCGACCGGATGCGGCGATCCCCACCAGGCCGAGGGCAGCCAGGACGATCCCGTTGACCGCGGCCGGGATGCGACCTGCCCCCACCCGCTCGAGCCCGTGGGCATCGAGCACCCGCAGAATCGACTCGTCGTCACGAGCCGAGCCGACCAGGGCGATCGGCAGAGAGCGGGCCAGTCCGAAAGCCGCGAATACCAACGCGCCGGTCAGCGGGCTCCCGGACGCTGCGGCGGCCACGGCCACGGCGACCAGGGTCCCGAACCTGAGGTGGGTCAGGAAGCCGGTCCCCAGCCCCAGGCCGTAGAGGAGGGCGGAGACCTCCGGGGAGAAAACGGACCGCCACCGCTCCGGGACCTGCCGGCGCAGATCGGGGACCGGGACGGGGAGGCCGGCCAGCTCTCGGGCCGCGTAGAGCAGGGCGATGATCCCCACGGCGAACGGTCCGGCCGGGCCCCAGGGCGCATCGAGCAGGGCGCCGCCAGCGCCCAGGAGGGCACCCAGCGCAGCGGCCGACAGGGCCGCGCCGAGCACGTGGAGAGCCAGGGAGGCCGCCCACCTGCTCCGACGTCCCCCGTGGACCACGGGGGTGATGGTCTCCACCATCGACAGCCCTCAGGGGCTGAACAGGGTGGATAGGCCGGCGACAACCGAGGCCGCCACGACCAGTCCCATGAGCGAGTCGGTCAGCACGG
>JBKPBL010000068.1:0-9450 GCA_046726855.1 Actinomycetota bacterium
GCCAGGTGAGCGGCCCGCCCTGCACCGCAGATGATGGCCACCAGTCCACGATCTTCGGCGGTCCGCGCGTACTCGTCGACCAGGTCGGGGGTCCGATGCGCCGACATCACGTGGATCTCGTGCGGGACGCCCAGGCGCTCCAGGATGGCCGTGCTCTGCTGGAGCACCGGAAGGTCTGATGCCGACCCCACCAGGATCCCCACCAGGGGTGTTCCTTCGCGCGCCTCAGACACCGGCCGCCTCCTCTGCTATGTCGGTGCGGTGGTGCATGCCCTCGAAGGAGATCCGGGCGCACACCTCGTACGCCCGGCGCCGCGCTTCCGCGAGATCCTCCCCGAGAGCGCTGACCGCCAGCACCCTCCCACCTGCGGTGACCACTTTACCGTCCCCCCGGGCCGTCCCCGCGTGGAACACCTCGACCTTGTCGCTCCTCGACGCCTCGTCCAGCCCCTCGATGAGGAAGCCCGTCCTGTGCTCACCCGGATACCCCTCGGACGCCAGGACCACGGTGACGCACGGCTCGGGGGTCCAGCCGGGCCGGTACACATGGAGGTTGCCCTCCGCGCACGCCAGGAGGGGCTCGGCCAGGTCGGTGGAGAGCCTGGGAATCACGGCCTGGGCCTCGGGATCCCCGAACCGACAGTTGAACTCGAGCACCTTCGGGCCCTCCTCGGTGAGCATCAGTCCCGCATACAGGACGCCGGCGTAGCGCAGCCCTTCCTCGGGCAGGGCCCGGATCGTGGGCTCCAGGATGTCCGAGACGATCCGGTCCCGGATCTCCTGATCCACGAACGGCACCGGGGAGTAGGCGCCCATCCCACCTGTGTTGGGCCCGGCGTCACCGTCGCGGACCCGCTTGAAGTCCTGGGCCAGCGCCAGGGGGATCACCGAGCGGCCGTCGGTGAGGGCCAGGGCCGACACCTCCTGGCCCGAGAGGTGCTCCTCGACCAGGACCCGCTCTCCAGCCGTCCCGAATGCTCCCTCGACCAGGGCCGCTCGGAGCGCCCTGATGGCCTCTTCTCGGGAACCGGCAATGGTGACCCCTTTCCCGGCCGCCAGGCCGTCGGCCTTCACCACGAACGGGGGCTCCAGCGCGTCGAGGTGTTCCGTGGCCGCGTCGATGTCGGTGAACGCCCGGCCCCGGCCCGAGGGGATCCCGTGGCGTTCGCACAGCTCCTTGGCCCACACCTTGGAGCCCTCGATCCGCGCCGCGGCCGCGGTCGGGCCGAAGGCCGGATGGCCTCGCTCCTCGAGCCGGTCCACCAGGCCGGCCACCAGCGGGGCCTCCGGGCCAACCACCGTGAGGTCGATCGACTCCCGCTTGACCAGGTCGAGGATCCCCTCTATGTCGGTGGCCCCGATCGACTCGCACGTGGCCAGGGCCTCGATCCCCGGGTTGCCCGGCGCCGCGTAGAGCCTGTCGATGGTGGGGTTCTGGGACAGCTTCCAGGCGAGGGCGTGCTCCCTACCACCCCCACCCACCACCAGGTTCCGCACGATCCGGCTAACACGCCACGGTCTGCTCGCGAGAGGGCCCCACCGACACGGTGGCCACCGGGACCCCGGCCAGGTCGCCCAGCCGCTCCACGTACTTCCGGGCGGGGGGAGGCAGCTCGTCCAGTGCTCGGGCCTCGGTGAGCTCCTCGCCCCACCCCTCCAGGTCCTCGTACACCGGCTCCGCCCTGTGGATGATCGACTGGTGCGGGGGGAGGTCCTCGAAGACCCGGCCCCCGTAGCGATAGGCCACGCACACCTTCACCACGGGCAGGCCGGAGAGCACGTCGAGCTTGGTCAGGAACAGCTCGGTGAGGCCGTTGACCCGGGCCGCGTAGCGAAGCAGCACCGCGTCGAACCACCCACACCGGCGGCGGCGGCCGGTGGTTGTCCCGAACTCCTGGCCCCGTTCCTGCATCAGGGTCCCCGCCTCGCCCGTGTCCTCGGTCGGGAAGGGGCCGGAGCCCACCCGAGTTACGTAGGCCTTCGTGACCCCGATCACCCTGTCGACCTCCTTCGGCCCCAGGCCCGTTCCCACCAGGGCTCCGCCGGCCACGGGGTTCGATGAGGTCACGAAGGGATACGTGCCGTGATCCAGGTCGAGGAGGGTCCCCTGGGCTCCCTCCAGCAGGGCCCGCTTTCCGGCCCTGAGGGCCTGGTAGAGGATCGCCGAGGTGTCGGCGATGTACGGAGCCAGCCGCTCGCCGAACCGGAGGTAGCCGCCGGCGATCTCCTCCGCGTCCAGGGGGAGTCGGTTGTAGACCTTGGCCAGGATGGCGTTCTTCTCCTTGAGTGCCACATCCAGCTTCTGCCGGAAGATCTTCTCGTCGGTGAGGTCCTGGGCTCGGAGGCCGATCCGGGCCGCCTTGTCGGCGTAGGCGGGCCCGATCCCTCGCTTGGTCGTCCCGAGCTGAGCCCTGCCCAGGTATCGCTCGGTGACGCGGTCCATCTCCAGGTGATACGGCATGACGAGGTGGGCGTTCGCCGACACCAGCAGCCCCCGAGTGTCGATGCCCCGGCCGCCCAGCTGGTCCATCTCCTCGAGGAGGACCTTGGGGTCGATCACCACCCCGTCGGCGATTACGGGTGTGATATGGGGATAGAGGATCCCCGACGGGATCAGATGAAGCTTTAGGGTCTGCCCGCCGGCCCTGACCGTGTGGCCGGCGTTGTTCCCCCCCTGGTACCGGACCACGTGGTCCATGTGATCCGCCAGGAGGTCTGTGGCCTTCCCCTTACCCTCGTCACCCCACTGGGTGCCCACCAGGATGGTGGCCGGCATCGCGGCCTCAGTGTAGGCGAGGGGGCCCCGAGGGGCCCCCTGGAAGTCCCGTTCTGGGTCGTGCTACCGCTCGATCCGGAACTTGATCCGGACGTGCGTGTGGTACTCCTTGATCTCGCTACCATCCACGACCGCCGAGGTCTCGAGCACGTCCATCCCCTCGATACCCCGGAGGGTCTTGGAGGCGTCCTGGAGGGCCTGGCTGGCCGCGTCGCGCCAGGACTCCGTGGAGACACCGACGAGGTCGATCGTCTTTATGACGGCCACGCTGATCCTCCTCTCATGCCCAGGCCCGGCACGTCGGGCCGGCTGGGCTGGCATTCTACGGAGCGTGCCGGGGCCCGGCCAGTTCGCTCAGCCCCGGGTGTAGACCTCGATCATCCTCCGGTAGTTGGCCGAGATCGTTCCGGCCGCATCTTCCCGGCTGGAGGCCCCGTCGAGGTAGCTCTTCAGGGCGTCCCACCAGATCGTCCGCCCGATGGCGAACCCGATGTACCCGGGCACGCCGGCGCCCTGGCGCAGCCAGTGCTCGACGGCGGCGGCGTCGGCCCCCCGGCCCAGGACCACGCAGGCCACGTTGTCCCGGCCGTTCGAGCGGACCAGCTCGGCGATGGCCCGGCAGTCCTCCCGGCGGTCCAGGCCCTCGATCTTCCACACGTCGGGCTCGACTCCCGCAGCGTGCAGCTCCCGGATCGCATCCAGCATCAGGCGGGGCCGGATCTCCTTGTCGAAGCGGTCCTCGTCGCCTCCGACCTGTTCCAGCTGATGCGGCTCGGCCGCGACCAGCAGCTCGAACAGGAACTTCCGATCCCTCTCGTGAAGCCAGTCCGACAGCTTCCTGAGCCTCACGGCCTGACGGGAGTTCACCTCCTGGTCGCCCTGGGGGTTGTACCGGACCAGCACCTTGCAGAACGAGGGATCGAACTCCTCGACGTGGGCCCCGAAGTCGTCCCCGTACTGGAAGTCGAACTCGTCCTGGCCGCTCTTCTCGGCGGGCATGGCCAGGATGACCCCCTCCTTCTTGCCCCGGCGAGCCAGGTCGGCTCCGAACTGCTCGTCGACGAGCATGCCGGCGGCGTCCTTGGGCGCGCCCTCCTCGAGGGCGCGCAGGAATCCCTCGAGGATCACCGCCTTGGCATCGGAGATCCTCTCAGCCTCCTCCGGCGTGGGCGAGCCGGGGATCCCCAGCATCTTCTTCTGGAAGGAACCCCGGTGATCGAAGGCCAGGATGTAAAGGTTGTGTTCGTAACCGAGCGCCATGATCAGCTCCTTCCGTTCGGTCGCGGCAGGTATTCTCCCAGACCCCCGGGCGGGCGGACGCGGTCTATCCCGACGGGTTCTCGGGATCGTCCCTCGAGGCCAGGTAGGCCTCCATGGCCTTCTCGGCCCGATCCTTGTCCTGCTGGGTGAGCGTCCGGAGCAGGCCGGCCACGATCAGCACCATGAGCATGGCCATCAGGCCGGACACGACGCCCACCCGGATGGCCAGCTTCCTGGTTAGCTCGTAGCACTGGGCACCGGCCTCTCCCGCCCCGCACACAGAGGTCCCGGCCGCCGACGCCACCGCGGCCACCACCAAGCCGACGATCAGTCCGGAGCCGAGGAGGAAGGCGACGAGCTTTGCCATGGACACCCGCCTAGGTGATTTCGAAGGGTACCTCCGGGTCGAGGGTGTCCACTCGAACGGGATCGGCTTCCCGCCGGAAGATCTCCGCCACGTCGGGAGGGCCACATCCCTCCACGAATCCGTAGTGCATGGGCACGGCCACCTCGGGAGACATCGCCCTGGCCAGCCCGGCGGCTTCCCGCGCGTCCATTGTGAAGGTCCCTCCGACCGGAAGGAATGCGACCTGGGTCTGGATCTGCTCCAGCTCGGGCAGGTGGTCGGTGTCGCCCGCATGGTAGACGATGCGGTCCCCTCTCCGGATCACGTAACCGACCCAGCCGTTCGCCTGGGGATGTTTGTCGAGCCGGTCCTCGGCGATGTTGTACGCCGGCACCGCCTCGGCCTTCACGCCCTTGGGGTCCACGGTGTCGCCGGGAGCTACGGGGATCACGTCGCCCGAGAGCTCTGAGGCCACGTCGCCTGGCGCAACGAAGACGGTATCTGGCTTGCGAAGACGGTCCAGGTCCTCCTGGGAGAAGTGGTCGAAGTGGGCGTGCGTGATGAAGATGACGTCCGCGGGCTCGTACCGCTCGGGGACGTGCGTCGGGTCGATGTACACGGTGAGCCCGTCCCCCGACCACCGGTACGCGGACTGCCAGAACCAGGTGAACTGCTCGAGCATGGCGCTCACCTCCTTCAGCCAACCCTACCCGCCTCCGGCCATGCTCACACGGGCCCGCCACCTCGATGCGAGATCCGCTGACCGGCGGTACGCTTGGTTCGGAAGCCACGAAAGGGGATGGTGGCCGTGCGTCTGGCCCTGATGGTCCTCGCCGGGCTGGCCGCGGCCTGCTCCGGTCCTGAACCAGGCCTGCCCCTGGCCCCGGCGGAAGTCACCATCCGGGAGGACGTCCGCCCCGAGATCTCCCGCGCCGACTCGATCAAGGTCAGAGCCCGAGACCTCGCTCGACACATCGAGCGCAAGTACTCGCGGGTGGAGGTATGGGAGGAGAACGTCTCAGAGGACGGTACTGTGATCGCCTACGCAGTCCGGATGCGGCTCGAGGACCGGAGCGAGCATCCCCTGTTCGAAGACTGGAACGCCCACGTCCGGCGGACCGTCCGCGACCAGCGCCAGGCCGCGGTCGAGCTTCTGAAGCTCACGATCCGCTACGTCCCGGAAGTAGACCTGGTGTCGATCTTCCAGGTCGAGTTCCTCCAGCCGTTCTGGACCCGCGCCCAGATCGTGGCCATGGACGAGCCATCTGCCTACCGCATCTTCGAGGCGTGGCAGGACCTGGTGGTCTCGGCCGAGGTGGTCGGAGGCGGCCTGGTGTAGGGTCAGCCCGACGGAGGGCCCTCCCCCTCCGCCTGGGCCGGACGCTCGGGGCCGCCGCCGGTGAAGTCGACCCTGGGAGCCTCCTCGAGGGTGGCCCGGTCGGCCTCCTCGATCTCGAAGAAGTCCTCCTCCTTGAAGCCGAACGTCGAGGCGATCACGTTCGAGGGGACCGACTGGACCCGCTCGTTGAACTGGCGAACGAGGTCGTTGTAGACGCTTCGAACCGACTGGATCCTGTTCTCCGTGCCGGAGAGCTCGCCCTGAAGCGCCTGGAAGTTCTCGCTGGCTCGGAGCTCCGGGTAGTTCTCGGCCACCGCAAACAGCCCGCGGAGAGCAGCTGTCAGGACGTTCTCGGCCTGGGCCTGCTGCGCCGGCCCCTCGGCGGCGATGGCCGCGGCCCGGGCTCGGGTGACGTTCTCGAACGTCTCCCGCTCGTGTGAGGCATAGCCCTTGACCGTCTCGACCAGGTTAGGGATCAGGTCGTACCGGCGCCGGAGCTCGGTGTCGATGTTGGCGAAGGCGTCGCGGATCCCCTGCCGCCCCGACACGAACCGGTTGTAGGAGATCACCCCCGCGATCAGCAGTAGAACGACGATCCCGAGAACGATCCACAGCGCGATCATGTCCAGCTCCCTCCGATCGGTCGCGGCAGTATATCGCCGCCGACCCGAAACGGGTCAGCGTGCGGTGGCTTGCTCCGCGACGCGGAACTCCAGGCGATCGTCTCGCCGGTCGACGACCACCCGGGCCCCCTCGGCGATCTCGCCTGAGAGAAGCCTCATGGCCAGGGGGTCCTGGATCTCCTTCTGGATGAGCCGCTTCAAGGGACGGGCCCCGAAGCTCGGGTCGTAGCCCTTCTCGACGAGGTATGCTCGAGCTCCCTCGGTCAGCTCGATCTCCAGACGCCGGGCGGCCACCCGCGCGGACAGCAGCCGGACCTGGATGTCGACGATCGCCGCGATCTCCTCCTTGTCCAGCGGTCGGAACACGATGATCTCGTCGAGGCGGTTCAGGAACTCGGGCCGGAAGGCCTGGCGCACCTCGCCGAGGACCCGCTCCCTCCGCTCTTCGGGCGAGAGCCACTCCTCGAAGAACCAGTTGCTACCCAGGTTGGACGTCATGATCAGCACGGTGTTCTTGAAGTCGACCGTCCGGCCCTGTCCGTCGGTCAGGCGGCCGTCGTCTAGCACCTGGAGCAGCACGTTGAACGCGTCCTGGTGAGCCTTCTCGATCTCGTCGAGGAGGATCACCGAGTACGGGCGGCGGCGGACCGCTTCAGTGAGCTGGCCCCCTTCCTCGTACCCGACGTAGCCGGGGGGCGCCCCGACCAGCCGGGAGACCGCATGGCGCTCCTGGTACTCGCTCATGTCGATGCGGACCATTGCTCTCTCATCGTCGAACAGGAACTCCGCGAGCGACCTGGCCAGCTCGGTCTTTCCCACCCCGGTGGGACCCAGGAACATGAACGAGCCGATCGGCCGGTTGGGGTCGGAGAGCCCGGCCCGGGCCCGGCGGATCGCATTGGCCACGGCCTCGACGGCCTCATCCTGGCCCACCACTCGTTCGTGGAGCGCCTCCTCCATCCGGATCAGCTTGGCGACCTCGCCCTCCATCAGCCGGGACACGGGGATGCCGGTCCACTTGGAGACCACCTCGGCCACGTCCTCCTCGTCGACCTCCTCCTTGAGCATCTTCCGGTCGGCTTGTAGCTCGGCCAGACGGGCGTTCTCCTCCTCAAGCCGTCTCTGGATCTCCGGGAGACGCCCGTGCTGGATCTCGGCGGCCCGGTCCAGCGCGTCCGGGCTGGTGTCCCGCTGGGCCAGCTCCAGCTCTCGGTGAGCCGCCTCCATGTCGGCCTTCAGGTTCCGGATCCGATCGATGAGCTCCTTCTCCCGCTCCCAGTGCGCCCTCATCGACTGGAGCTGCTCGTTCAGGTTGGCCAGCTCGCCCTCGAGGCTCTGGAGACGGTCACGAGACGCCTGATCCCGCTCCTTCTTCAGCGCCGCGCGCTCGATCTCGAGCTGGCGGACCCGCCGATCGACCTCGTCGATCTCCGTGGGCATCGAGTCGATCTCGATCCTGAGCCGGCTGGCCGCCTCGTCCACGAGATCGATGGCCTTGTCGGGCAGGAACCGCCCCGTCACGTAGCGATCCGAGAGGATGGCCGCCGCCACCAGGGCCTCGTCGGTGATACGGACGCCGTGATGGACCTCATAGCGTTCCTTCAACCCCCGGAGGATCGCGATCGTGTCCCCCACCGACGGCTCCCCGATGAGCACCGGCTGGAACCGTCGCTCCAGTGCCGGGTCTTTCTCGATGCGGGTGCGGTACTCGTCAAGGGTGGTGGCTCCGATGGCCCGCAGCTCCCCTCGGGCCAGCATCGGCTTGAGCATGTTCCCGGCGTCGACCGCGCCCTCTGCGGCCCCGGCGCCCACCACCGTATGGAGCTCGTCGATGAACGTGATGATCTGGCCCTCGCTGGCGGCGATCTCTCGGAGCACGGCCCTGAACCGCTCCTCGAATTCGCCCCGGTACTTCGTCCCTGCAACCAGCGAGCCGATGTCCAGGGCCACTATCCGCTTCCCCTTCAGGCCCTCGGGGACATCGCCCTCGACGATCCGGCGGGCCAGGCCCTCGGCGATGGCCGTCTTCCCCACCCCGGGCTCACCGATGAGCACGGGGTTGTTCTTGGTCCGGCGAGACAGGACCTGGATCACCCGCCGGATCTCGTCGTCACGTCCGATCACCGGGTCGAGCTTGCCTTGCCTGGCCAGCTCCGTCAGGTCGCGTCCGTACCGCTCCAGGGCCTGGTACTTCTCCTCCGGGTTCTCGTCGGTGACCCGCTGGCGACCCCGAACCGCGGCCAGCGCCGACAGCACGGGTTCACGGGCCAGCCCGGCCTCCCCCAGGAGCCCGGCGGTCCCCGCGTCCCCGTCGAGCATGGCCAGGAGCAAGTGCTCGGTGGACACGTAGTCGTCGCCCATGGTCTGGGCCTCCGAGAAGGCCCTGTCGATCAGCTGGCCGGCCCGCCGGGACAGGCTCACGTCCCCGCCGGGCCCGTAGACCTTGGGGGCCCGCTCCAGCCGGTCCTCGACGAGGTCGCGCAGCGAAGCTGGTGACGTGCCCAGCCGATGCAGGAGCGGATAGATGACTCCCTCGGGGTCGGCCAGGAGCGCGGCCAGGATGTGCTCCGGCTCCACCTGCTGATGGTTCCGCCTGTTCGCCTGGCGCTGGGCCTCGGCCACCGCTTCCCTGGCCCTGATGGTCAGCCTGTTCGGATCCACGCTCACGTCAGCCGATCCCCCGTTCCCACGGGAGGCGGACGCTGTCCATAGGAAGCAGGGCCCCCGAGGAGGCCTCGTCCAGCCGGCGGCGGACCCGATCGATCTCGCGCCGCATCTCGGCAACCCGGTGGCGGGCTCGGTCCACCTCGTTCTGGAGGTCCATGATCATCTTCACCCCGGCGAGGTTCACTCCGCGCTGGGTCAGCTCCTGGATCTCCCGGAGCCGGTCTATGTCCCGCTCCGAGTACCTTCGGCTGTTCCCCGCCGTCCGGGCCGGCCGGAGGAGTCCCTTCCGCTCGTAGATGCGAAGGGTCTGAGGGTGGACGCCGGTCAGCTCGGCAGCCACGCTGATGATGTACACGGCTCGCTCCTGCCGGTCGTCAGCCTTCGCCATTCCCGATCACCTCTCGATCACACGCCCAGGCCGGCCCGGGGGTTCTCCCCC
>JBKPBL010000069.1:0-2254 GCA_046726855.1 Actinomycetota bacterium
CCGGGCCCGGGCCACGATCAGCTTGTCCTCCTCGGAGAGCTCGTCGACCCCGAGGATGGCGATGATGTCCTGGAGGCTCTTGTACCGCTGGAGGATCTCCTGGACCTGCCGGGCCACCCGGTAGTGCTCCTCGCCGACGTAGCGGGCGTCGAGGATCCGCGACGTGGAGTCGAGAGGGTCGACGGCCGGATAGATCCCCTGCTCCACGATGGCCCGGGACAACACCGTGGTCGCGTCGAGGTGGGCGAACGTCGTGTGTGGCGCCGGGTCGGTGATGTCGTCGGCCGGGACGTAGATCGCCTGTAGCGAGGTGATCGATCGCCCCTTCGTCGAGGTGATCCGCTCCTGGAGCTCGCCCATCTCGTCGGCCAGCGTGGGCTGGTAGCCCACCGCGGAGGGCATCCTGCCCAGGAGCGTGGACACCTCGGAGCCCGCCTGGACGAACCGGAAGATGTTGTCCACGAACAGCAGGACGTCCTGGCGCTGGACGTCGCGGAAGTACTCGGCCACGGTCAGCGCGGCCAGGCCCACCCGCAGGCGGACGCCCGGCGGCTCGTCCATCTGCCCGAAGACCAGCGCGGTCTTGTTGATGACCCCGGTCTCGGTCATCTCCAGGACCAGGTCGTTGCCTTCCCGGGTCCGCTCGCCCACCCCGGCGAACACGGACACCCCGCCGTGCTGCTCGGCGACCCGGTAGATCATCTCCTGGATGATCACGGTCTTCCCCACGCCGGCGCCGCCGAACATCCCGATCTTGCCGCCCTGCACGTAGGGCTCGAGGAGGTCGATGACCTTGATGCCCGTCTCGAACATCTCGGTCTTGGGCTCGAGATCCTCGAACTTCGGCGGGTCGCGGTGGATGGGCCAGCGATCCTCCGCGTCGACCCGGTCGATGTCCAGGGGATCGCCGATCACGTTGTACACGTGCCCCAGCACCTGGGGCCCCACCGGCATCGTGATCGGCCGGCCGGTGTTCTGGACGGTCGCCCCTCGGACCACGCCGTCGGTCGGCTTCATGGCGATGGCCCGAACGACGCTCTCCCCGATGTGCTGGGCCACCTCGCACACGATCGTCTGGACGTCGCCGTCCAGCGTCCGCTCCAGCTCGAGCGCGGTGTTGATCTCCGGCAGGGACTCCGGCGGGAACTCCACGTCCACCACCGGGCCGATCACCTGGACCACGCGTCCCGGGGCCTCGCTGTTCCTTTCGTCAGCCATGCCTCACTCCCCCGATGCCTGGCGGAGAGCTTCGGCCCCGCCCACAATCTCCATCAGCTCCGTGGTGATCTCCGTCTGCCGGGCCCGGTTGGCCTCCCTGGTCAGCCTGCGGATCAGGTCCTCTGCGTTCTCCGTGGCCGCCTTCATGGCCCGGCGACGGGCCGCGCTCTCCGAGGCGGCGGACTCCAGCATGGCCGCGAAGATCAGCGCGGTCACGTACCGAGGCAGCAGCGCGTCGAGGAGCTGGGCCGGGGCCGGCTCGAAGATGTACTCGGGGCGGGGCTCCCCTCGGTCCGCCTCGCCACCCGCTACCTCCTCGGGGGCTATCGGGACGAGGCGGCGGTCAACCGGTCGGAGCGTGAACGCCGATCGGAAGTCGGTGTACACGGCGTGGATCTGGTCCACCGACCCCTCCCGGAACGCGTCGATCAGCACCGTCTTCCCCACCCCCGCGCCGCCGAAGATTCCCACCTTCCCGCCCCGCGTGAACGGCGCCAGGAGGTCGATCACCTTGATGCCTGTCTCGAACATCTCGGTCTTGGGCTCGAGATCCTCGAACTTCGGCGCGTCGCGGTGGATGGGCCAGCGATCCTCCGCCTCGACCCGGTCGATGTCCAGGGGATCGCCGATCACGTTGTACACGTGCCCCAGAACCTGGGGTCCCACCGGCATTGTGATCGGCCGGCCGGTGTTCTGGACGGTCGCCCCGCGGACCACGCCGTCGGTCGGCTTCATGGCGATGGCCCGAACGATGCTCTCCCCGATGTGCTGGGCCACCTCGCACACGATCGTCTGGACGTCTCCGTCCAGCGTCCGCTCCAGCTCGAGCGCGGTGTTGATCTCCGGCAGGGACTCCGGCGGGAACTCCACGTCCACCACCGGGCCGATCACCTGGACCACTCGTCCCGGGGCCTCGCCGTTCCTTTCGTCAGCCATGCCTCACTCCCCCGATGCCTGGCGGAGCGCTTCCGCCCCTCCCACTATCTCCATCAGCTCCGTGGTGATCTCGGTCTGCCGGGCCCGGTTGGCCTCCCTG
>JBKPBL010000070.1:0-5457 GCA_046726855.1 Actinomycetota bacterium
CCGCTGGCCGACAGCCGGGCGGCCACCGCCGAGTCGGGGTCGATGATCAGCATCACCTGCGAGGACGTGGGGTAGACCTGCACCACCCGGCCGACCAGACCCTCGCCGGAGATCACCGGCATGTCCACGGTGACCCCGTCGTCAGCACCTTTGTCGATGAACACGCCCCACTCGAAGTTCGAGGGAACATCTCCGAGGACCACGGCCCCCATCGTCTCGAACGCCAGGCTCTCGCTGATGCCCAGGAGGCGTTGGAACTCCTCGTTCTCCCGGCGAAGGGACAGGACCTCCTGCTGCTGCCGCTGGAGGAGGGCGATCTGCTCGCGGAGGGCCCGGTTCTCCTCGGCCAGTGACCCGGCCTGCCACACGTTGGACAGGAACGACCCGACGGGCCGGAACACGGTGGCGATCCCTTCCTGGAGGGGGGTGATGATGGCCGCGCCGGTCCGGCCGATGACCGCCAGGGGCCCCTGCTGGCCTCCGCGGGAGTCGACCGTGATGATCACCAGGCTGGCCAGGAGCAGCCCCACAACGAGCAGACGGGTGCTCCGAACGCGACGGTACGGGGTGGCCATGCCGCCTTACCGGCGGCCGGAGGAGACCAGGACCCGCTTCATGGCCTCGAACTCCTCGAGGCATCGCCCGGATCCGAGCACGACGCAGTAGAGCGGATCGCTGGCGACCTTCACCGGCATGCCGGTCTCGTGCTTCAGCCGTTCGTCGAGACCCCTGAGCATGGCCCCGCCACCGGTCAGCATGATGCCCTCGTCCATGAGGTCGGCAGCCAGCTCGGGCGGACATCGATCCAGCGTGTTCTTGATGGCGTCCATGATCGCGTTGACCGGCTCCTCGATGGCCTTGCGGACCTCCTCGGCCGAGATGTGGATGGTCTTGGGCAAGCCGGTGACCAGGTCGCGGCCCTTGATCTCGGCGATCATCTCGTCCGGGGTTGGGAACGCCGATCCGATGGCCACCTTCAGGGCCTCGGACGTGCGCTCCCCCAGCACCATGGAGAACTCCTTCTTCGTGTACTGGATCAGCGCCTCGTCGAGCTCGTCGCCGCCAACGCGAACGCTGGTGGCGGTGACGATGCCGCCCATCGAGATCACGGCCACCTCAGTGGTTCCGCCCCCGATGTCCACCACCATGGACCCGATCGGCTCGTGGATCGGCATGCCGGAGCCGATGGCCGCGGCCATGGGCTCCTCGATGATGTATGCGGCCCTGGCGCCGGCGGATATGGTGGCCTCCTCGACGGCCCGCTGCTCGACGCCAGTGATGCCGCTGGGCACGCAGACAACCACCCGTGGCTTGGCCAGGAAACGACGGGTGTGGACCTTCTGGATGAAGTACCTGAGCATCTTCTCGGTGACGTCGAAATCCGCGATCACCCCGTCCTTCAGAGGGCGGACCGCCTGGATGTGCGCCGGCGTCCGCCCGATCATCCGCTTGGCATCGGCCCCCACCGCCAGGACCTGCTTGTTCTCGGTGTTGATGGCCACAACCGACGGCTCGTTCAGAACGACCCCCCGGCCCCGGACATAGACGAGGGTATTGGCGGTCCCCAAATCGACCGCCATGTCTCTCCCCAAGAGGCCGGTGAGGCCTTCAGGGCGCTCCTGACGGTCGTTGGATCCTTGGGGATTCATGTCATCCGAAAAGCCGGCTCAGCCCGAGCGGCATCGACCCTTTCTACAGGAGGTCCCCCCTTGACGCAACAGGGGCCCACGATCAGCTGCCGAGGTGTCATCGACAAGCGGCCACCCTATCAGCCTCGTCAAGAACCTACCGCCCGGTCGGTGCGAACCTACCCGGTGAGGAGCTTCGTGAGTGGACGTAACCTTCCGCCGTCCCGTAAGGTCGATACAGGTCGGGATGACCTTTCTCGCGCCCGGATCCGCCCGCGGGGTTGAGCGCGCCCAGGTGAGAGGATCGTGATGAAGGCAGCCGTGCTGTTCCCGGGGCAAGGATCGCAGTACCCGGGCATGGCGGACCCCTGGACGGCCCATCAGTCCGGCCGGGCGGCCCTCGACGAGGCGTCCGAGGTGCTCGGATACGACGTTGTCGAGACCTGCAGGGACGAGACGAGGCTGGCGGACACCGCCGTGGTCCAGCCGGCCCTGTTCGCCTGTGACATCGCCGCGTTCCGGGTCCTGGACTCCGAGGGCGTCGGCTTCGCCATGGCCGCGGGCCACTCGCTCGGCGAGTTCGTGGCGCTGGCGGCCTCTGGAGCCACCGAGCTCCGCCCCACCCTGGAAGCGGTAGTGGAGCGAGGATCGGCCATGCACGAGGCCGGCGAGGCGACCCCTGGGGCCATGTCGGCGCTGGTGGGCATATCCCCCGCCGAGGCGGCCGAGATCGTCCGGGTGGCGGGGCGGGGCGACGTGCTGACCGTGGCCAACGAGAACAGCCCCAAGCAGACCGTGGTCTCCGGATCGGTGGCCGCGGTGGAGCGGGCCGAGGACATGGCCCGGAGCCGGAAGGCCCGGGTCGTCCGGCTGAACGTGGCCGGGGCTTTCCACTCCACGCTGATGCAGCCCGCGCTGGACCGGGTCCGGAAGGCCATCGCCCGCCTCGAGTTCCGGACACCGCGCATCCCGGTGATTCCGAACGCCAGCGGACGTCCCACCACGCAGCCCGCCGCTCTCCGCGACCTACTGTCCCGGCACCTAGTCTCCCCGGTGAAGTGGGAACGGTCGATGCGAGCCGCCTCTGACGCGGGCGTGGACGGCTTCGTGGAAGCCGGCCCGGGCGACGTCCTGGCCAAGCTGGCCAAGCGGTGCGTCCCGGGGGCTCAGACGGTGTCCGTGGGCTCTCCCGCCGAGGCCCGAGCCCTGGCCGCAGAGGTGGAGGTGCGAGCGTGACGCTTCGAGTCCTGGTCTCGCCGGGCCCCGGGAGGCTGCGGCTCCTGCCTCCTCTGCGGTTCGAGAACGGGTTCGAGATGGTCAGTCGGGGCCAGCCGGTGGCTCGCCTGGAGCAGGGCCGGCAGGACGTGATCCTCCGGTCTCCCGTCGAAGGGCGGGTAACCGCCGTCCTGGGGCTCGAGGGCGAGCCCGTGATCGCCGGCCAGGCGGTCATGGAGATCGTGGAGATCGGACCGGAGCTGGCGTCTTGACAGCACGGTACGCCCGCGTCGCCGGCATCGGGTCGGCCTTGCCCGAGCGCGTGGTCACCAACGACGAGCTGTCCACCATGGTGGACACCTCCGACGAGTGGATCTTCTCGCGCACCGGGATCCGGGCCCGCCGGTTCGCCGGGGAGGGCGAGACCGCGGGGTCGCTGGCGGCCGAAGCGGGGACCCGGGCGCTGGAGTCGGCGGGGACCGACCCCGGCCTCGTGGACCTGACCGTGGTGGGCACGATCACCGGCGACCAGCCGATGCCCTCCACAGCGGCGTTCGTGCAAGAGCGACTCGGACTGCATGGGGCTGCCTTCGACGTCTCGGCCGCGTGTGCCGGGTTCATCTACGGAACCGAGCTGGCCTCCGCACAGATCGCCACCGGCGGGGCCGAGACCGCGCTGGTGATCGGGACCGAGGTCTTGTCTCGGGTCCTGGACTTCTCGGACCGGACCACCTGCGTCTTGTTCGGCGACGGGGCCGGGGCCGCGGTCCTGGTTCCTGGTGAGGAGCCTGGCGTGATCGGCTCCGTGCTGGAGAACGACGGCAGGCACGCCCGGCTGCTGGAGATCCCCGCGGGAGGCTCCCGGGAGCCGGCATCCGGGGAGACCGTGGCCCGGGGGGACCACAACATACGCATGAAGGACGGCCGGGAGGTGTTCAAGCGGGCCGTGGTCGGAATGGCCGGAGCGTGTGCCCGGCTGCTGGACAAGTCCGGACTGACCGCCGACGACGTGGCCCTGATGGTGCCCCACCAGGCCAACGCCCGGATCATCCGGGCCGTGGCCGAGCGCCTCTCGTTCCCTTCCGAGCGGGTCTTCGTCGACCTGGAGCGAGTGGGGAACACTTCCGCTGCCTCCGTTCCGATCGCCCTGGACCACGCGTGGCGGGACGGACGGCTCCGGCCCGGTGACCTGGTGCTGACCGCGGCTTTCGGGTCCGGGCTGGCCTGGGGGGCCAACCTGCTCCGCTGGACGGAGGAGGCGCCGTCGTGACCGACCGAGTGGCCCTGGTGACGGGAGCTTCGGGCGGCCTGGGACGGGCCGCTGCCGTGGCGCTGGCCGCCGACGGCCGTACCGTGGCCTGCGCATACAGCTCCAACGACACCGGGGCCAAGGAGACCGTGCGGCTGATCGAGGAGGCCGGCGGCACCGCGGCGGCCTTCGGCACTGACGTCGCCGACGAGGACAGGGTCCGCGAGATGTTCCGGGCCATCTCGGACTGGGCCGGGCCGCCGGTGATCGTGGTCGGCGCCGCCGGCATCCTCCGAGACGGGCTCACGGTGAAGTATCCGGCCGACGAGTTCGACCGGATCCTCCGGGTGAACGTCACCGGCACGTTCCTGTGCGCCCGGGCAGCGCTGCCGGCCATGCTGAAGGCCCGGTGGGGGCGGATCGTGGCCGTCTCGTCGGCGGCCGCCCTCCGGGGCAACCCCGGCCAGGCAGCATACTCGGCGTCGAAGGCCGGCCTCCTGGGTATGACCAGGTCGCTGGCCCGTGAGTACGGGAGCCGGGGCATCACGGTGAACGCGGTGTGCCCTGGCTTCGTGGAGACGGACATGACGGCCGGGGTCCTGGAAAAGAACCGGGGCCGGATGATCGAGGAGATCCCGGCCGGACGGTTCGGGGCCGCCGAGGAGATCGCTGCGGCGATCCGGTTCCTGGCCGGAGAGGCCGCGTCCTACGTCAACGGCGCGGTGCTGGCCGTCGATGGCGGCCTTACCGCTTGAACCAGCGCATGGGAGGTGAAGCCATGACGAAGCAGGAGATAGAGGAGAAGGTCCGCAAGGTCCTGGCCGAGCAGCTGGCCCGCGACCTCGAGGAGGTGACGCCGCAGGCCCGGTTCGAGGAGGACCTCGACGCGGACTCGCTGGACATCGTTGAGGCCGTGCTGGCCCTGGAGGAGGAGCTGGGCGTCGACATCCCCGAGGAGGAGATGGAGGGCGTCAAGACCGTGGGCCAGGCCGTCGACCTGGCGGCGTCGAAGCTCGGCGTCTCGGCGTGACGGAAGCCAGACGGGTCGTCGTCACCGGCATCGGCCCGGTGACCCCCGTGGGCATCGGGAGGGAATCGTTCTGGGATGCCCTGGTCTCGGGCCGCTCAGGGCTGAGCGAGATCACGCTCTTCGACGCCTCGGAGTTCCCGGTCAGGATCGGCGGCGAGGTCAAGGACTTCGATCCAGCCGAGTGGATGGAGCGAAAGGCTGCCAGGCGAACCGACCGGGTCGTTCAGCTGGCGGTGGCCGCCTCCCAGCTGGCCTGGGAGGATGCCGGAAGCCCTCAGGTCGACCCGCAGCGTGCCGCGGTGGTCGTGTCGACGGGCGTCGGCGGCCTGCAGTAC
>JBKPBL010000071.1:0-4051 GCA_046726855.1 Actinomycetota bacterium
CCCCGGCCCGCTTCGGGTCCGGTCGCTCCTCCAGGAGTGGATGGACCAGGGCCCCGGTCTGGCGGGCCACGTCCTCCATGGCATCGGTCAGCCTGGTGGCGTAGGCCCGGATCTGCTCCACCCGGCGCTGGGCCTTGGCGATCCTGGCCAAGGCGATCTGCTCCATGGCCCGAGTGATCTTCATCGTCGACTGCACCGAGCGGATCCGGCGCCGGATCTGGCGGAGCCTGGCACCCATGACCTAGCCGGGCGGCGGCGCGTCCGTGTCGCCCACCGGCCCGGCCTCCTCCTCGAACTCCTCCTCGGTCATCGGCTGGCGCTCCGGCTCGGCCTCGTCCTCCCCGGGCTCAGGCTCGCCGATCCGCTCCCAGCCCACGTCCTCGCGCCGGCGATCGACCGGGCCGCCGGCCCCGGGCGCCGTGGTGCGGGGACCGCCCTCCGAGGGCTGGAACTGCCTCTTGAACTCCTCGATGCCGCTCTTGAGCCCCTCCTCGAGCTCCTCTGGGAGGTCCCCCTTCTCCACGAAGTGCCGGGAGGCCTCCGGGTGCCGGGTGTCCATGTACTCGAGCAGCTCCCGCTCGAACCGCTTGGCGTCCCCGACGGGGATGTCGTCCAGGTATCCGTTGGTGACCGCGTAGATCGAGATTATTTGGCGCTCCACGGGCATCGGCCGGTACTGGGGCTGCTTCAGGATCTCCACGACCCGGGCTCCCCGCTCCAGCTGGGCCTGTGACGCCTTGTCCAGCTCCGAGCCGAACTCGGCGAAGGCCTCAAGCTCCCGGTACTGGGCCAGGTCGAGGCGGAGCCGCCCGGCCACCTGCTTCATCGCCTTGATCTGGGCGTTGCCGCCCACCCTGGACACCGAGATGCCCACGTTGATGGCCGGCCGCACCCCGGCGAAGAACAGATCGGTCTCCAGGTAGATCTGCCCGTCGGTGATCGAGATGACATTGGTGGGGATGTATCCGGACACGTCGCCGCCCTTGGTCTCAACTATGGGCAGGCCGGTGAGCGATCCTCCCCCCTCCTCGTCCGACAGCTTGGCGCATCGCTCCAGTAGACGGGAGTGGAGGTAGAAGACGTCACCGGGATAGGCCTCCCGGCCGGCCGGCCGGCGGAGGAGCTGGGACACCTCCCGGTACGCGTCGGCCTGCTTGGAGAGGTCGTCGAAGATGATCAGGGCGTGCTGCCCCTGGTACATCCAGTGCTGGCCCATGGCGGACCCCGCGTACGGGGCCACGTACTTGAACGGCGCCGGGACTCCCGCGGGCGCGTTGACGACCACCGTGTACTCCAGCGCGCCGTTTTCCTCCAGGGCCCCCACGACCTCGGCGACCGTGGATGCCTTCTGACCGATGGCCACGTAGATGCACTTGACCTGCTTCTTGGGATCCCCGGACCGCCAGTTGTCCCGCTGGTTGATGATCGCGTCGATGGCGATGGCCGTCTTCCCGGTCTGCCGGTCACCGATGATCAGCTCCCGCTGGCCCCGACCGATGGGAGTCATGGCGTCGATCGCCTTGATTCCGGTCTGGAGGGGCTCCTTCACCGGCTGGCGCATGACCACAGAGGGGGCCTGGACCTCCAGGGGCCGATCGGCCTCGGCCCTGATCGCGCCCCTGCCGTCCATCGGACTGCCCAGCGGATCCACCACCCGGCCCAGCATCCCGTTGCCGACAGGTACCGAGAGGATCCGGCCGGTCCGCTTCACCGGGTCTCCCTCCTGGATCCGCTCGGGGTCCTCGGTGAACAGGACGGACCCGATCCGGTCCTCCTCGAGGTTGAAGGCCAGGCCATAGATCTCGTGGGGGAACTCGAGCAGCTCGTTGGTCATCGTGCTCGGGAGCCCCTGGACCCGGGCGATCCCGTCCCCAACCTCGAGGACCCTGCCCACCTCCTCGCGCTCCGTCTCAGGGACGTACCCTTCGACGTGCCGCCGGAGGGCCTCGGCGATGTCCTTCGGGTTGATGGTCAGCTCCTTGGCCACGTCACACCTCGCTCAGTCGCTCTCGGGCCAGCTCCAGCCGCCTGCGGATCGAACCATCGATAACCTGGTCGCCCACCCGGGCCACCACGCCGCCGACCACGGAGGGGTCGACCACGGCCTTGAGCTCGATCCGCTTCCCGGTAGCCCGCTCAAGGGCCTCGGTCAGCTTCTTCCGGCGAGCGGCGTCGAGCCGGACCGCGGTGCGGACCTCGGCCACCGCGGCCTGCCGCCGTTCGGCAGCCAGGGCCACAAGCTCGTCGACGATGCTCCCCAGGTCCCGGGCCCTGCCCTGCTCGACGAGGAACCTCAGCAGGCTGACGGTATGGGGGTTGGCCCGCTCTCCGAGGATGTCGTCCAGCACGGCCCGCTTCCGCTCGGCGGGGAGCGCGGGGTCGGTCAAGGCCTCCCGGAGCTCAACCTGGCGCTCCAGCGTTCGGGCGAACCTGAACAGCTCGTCCTCCACGACGTCCAACACGCCCTCGGCCCCGGCCACCGAGAACAGGGCCTGGGCGTACCCGCGAGCGGCCTCGTTACGAGGCATCGCCCTCCTTCTCGGTGGTCCGCCGGCGGGGAGTCCTCTTGATGGTCCGACCGCCGTTCCCCATCCCGGCTACCTCCTCGATGTAGTCGTCGACCAGCCGGAGCTGCCGATCTCGGTCCAACTCCTGCCCCACGACCCTGGAGGCAAGCTCCACGGAAAGCTCACCAACCTGGGTTCGGAGCTCCTGGAAGGCCCGGTCCCGTTCGGCCCGGATCTCCTCCTGGGCCCTGGCCACGACCTGCCGCGACTCGTCCTCCGCCTTGGCCAGCAGGTCCCGGCGCATCGAATCGGCCGTCTTGCGAGCCTCCTCGATGATCCGGCTGGCCTCGCCCCGGGCGTCCTGGAGCTGCTCCTCGTACCGGGAGAGGACCGCCTCGGCCTCCTGCCTGTTCCGTTCGGCCTGCTCCAGGTCGCGCTGGATCTTCTCCCGGCGCTGATTCAGCCCTTGAGTCAGGCGGGGGAACGCGTAACGGGCCAGGACCAGGAAGACGAGGAGGAAGGCCAGGCTGCCGAAGATCAGCTCGTCGGCCTCGGGAAGGATGGGGTTGTGCTCCTCCTCCCCCCCGGCCGGCTGTTCGGTCTGCGTCTCCTCCTGGGCCAGGATCCTCGGGAGGCCGCGAAGCTCGTACTCCATCACGCCCCTCCTCTAGATGATGAACGTCAGGACGAACCCGATCAGGGCCAGCGCCTCGGTGAACGCGATGCCCAGGAACATGGTGGTCCGGACCATGCCTGCGGCCTCCGGCTGCCGGGCCATTGCCTCCACGGCCTTTCCAACCAGGAACCCGATGCCGATGCCCGGGCCGATCGCCCCGAGCCCGAAGACCAGTCCCCTGCCGATGGCCGAGACGTCGCCTTCGACCTGGGCCACGAAGGTGCCGACCTGTGAGAGCAGCTCTCCCATATGTCCCCTCCTCCTAGTGCTCTGGGTGGATGGCCCCGGCGAGGTACACCGCGGTCAGGATCGTGAAGATGTATGCCTGCAGAACCGCCACGAGTATCTCGAACGCCACCAGGCCCACGGACAGCGCGAAGGCCGGGATGGCGAAGGGGACGGTCAGCGGCCGGGCCAGCAGGTACGCCGTACCCAAGAAGAAGATCGTCAGGATGAGATGGCCGGCCATCATGTTCGCGAGCAGTCGGACCGACAGCGTGAAAGGTCGGAGCAGGAAGGTCGAGACGAACTCGATGGGCGTCAACAGGAGGTACATCGCCTTTGGGACACCGGGAGGGAACAGCGCCGTCTTGAAGTAGCCGGCGCCCTGATGGCGGATCCCCGTGGCGATGAACAGGACCCAGACCAGGGCGGCCATGAAGGCGGGCAGGGCGATCCGCCCGTTGACGGGGAACTGGAGGCCGGGGATGATCCCGAAGATGTTGCCCACGAGGATGAAGCAGAACATCGCGGTCAGGAAGGGAACCCACGGCAGCCCCTCCTGGCCGATCACCTGGACCGCGATCTGCTCTCGGACGAACTCCACGATGGTCTCGACCAGGTTCCGGACGCCCTTGGGGATCAGGCC
>JBKPBL010000072.1:0-2854 GCA_046726855.1 Actinomycetota bacterium
TCCCGCCCCAGCCCAGGAGCCGGACGACCTCGTACCGGCCGGCCAGGAGGGTGCCCGGCGGGAATCGCGTGGAGAGGGCCTGGTTCACGGCGCGACAATGCTACCCGGTCGTTGCGGATCTGACCCTGATTACCGAAACAGGTCGCGGGCGATGACCTCGCGCTGGATCTCGCTGGTGCCCTCGTAGATACGGGGTGCCCGGACCTCGCGGTAGAGGTGTTCGAGGAGGTGGCCGCGTTCGAGGGCGGCCGCGCCGTGGACCTGGATCGCCGCGTCCACCACCCACTGGGCGGTCTCGGTGGCGAACAGCTTGGCCATGGCCGACCGGCGAGTGACGTCGGGCTCGTCGTCGTCGTACGCGGCGGCGGCCGAGTAGACCATCAGCCGGGCCGCCTCGGTGCGGGTGGCCATCTCGGCCACCAGGTGGGACACGGCCTGGAAGTCCTTGATCGTCTTGCCGAACGCCTCCCGGTTCCCGGCGTGGCCCACGGCGGTGTCGAGAGCGGCCCAGGCCATCCCCACCGCGAACGCGCCGACACTGGGCCGGAACAGATCGAGGGTCCTCATGGCCACCCGAAACCCGCGGTCCACCTCGCCGAGGACGTGGTCGCCGGGGACGCGAACGTCGTCGAACGTCAGACGGCCGATCGGATGCGGAGCCACCATCTCGATCCGCTCCCCGGACAGCCCTGGTGAGTCGCCCGGGACCACCAGCGCGGTGACGCCCTTCGAGCCGGCGTCCGGCGTAGTCCGGGCGAACACCGTGTACACGTCCGCCTCCGGGGCGTTGGAGATGTAGGACTTCTCGCCGGTCAATCGGAAGCCTTCGTGGTCCCGCTCGGCCCGGAGCTCCAGCGCCGCGGCGTCGGATCCGTGGGCCGCCTCGGTCAGGGCGAACGCCGCGACCGCCTCGCCTCCCGCCACCGCCGGGACCCAACGCTCGATGATGCTCTTCGGGCCGGACTGGAGGATCGGGTAGGCGCCCAGGCCCTGGAGCGCCAGTGCCGTCTCGGCCTCGGTCGACTCGCGGGCCAGGGCCTCTCGCAGGAGGCACAGGGTCATCGCCGAGGCCTCGCCGCGATCCGGGAAGAGGCGGGGGAGGAGGCCCTGCTTGCCCAGCGCTCGGATCAGGGGTCGGTTGACCCGGCCGGGCTTGCCAGATTCAACGATCGGGGCCAGCTCGTTCCGGGCCAGGGAGCGCGTCTCCTCGACGATGTGTCTCTGCTTGTCGTAGAGGGCGAAGTACGCGGTCACGCGCCGGACCATAGTGGACCGCGTTGCGGCCCGCCATCGGACCGGCGGTAGGATTGCGGCGTCGGCGGCGGAGGAGGGGTCGATGGCGACTGACATTCCGTACTGGAACCCGCGGCACGAGACGATGCCTCGCGACGAGCTCGAGGGCCTCCAGCTCCGTAAGCTCCGCAACCTGCTGGAGTGGACCGACGCCCAGGTCCCGTGGCACGCCAAGCGGCTTCGCGACTCGGGGGTGACGCCCGACTCGATCCACTCGCTCCAGGACCTCCGGAGGATCCCCTTCCTCACCCGGGACGACTGGATGCAGGGACAGGAGGAACACCCTCCCTACGGACCGATCCTGGCCGCGCCCGAGGAGGTGGCCATCCGGTACCACATGACCTCCGGGACCACCGGCAAGACTCCGATCCGGGTCCTCGACGGGATGAAGGACTGGGAATGGATCGCCGAGATGTGGTGCTACGGGCTGTGGGGCTTCGGGGTCCGGCCCAGGGACATCATGTTCGTGGCCTTCGGGTACGCCACGTTCATCGGGTTCTGGGGACTGCACTATGCAGGCGAGAAGCTGGGCTGCCTGACCCTTCCCGGCGGGGCCATGCAGACGACCCAACGGGTCAAGCAGATCGTGGATATGGGGGCCACGGTGGTCGCCTCGACGCCGACGTACGCGCTGCGGATGGCCCAGGAGGCCAGGGCCATGGGGATCGACCTGGCGGGCTCCTCGGTCCAGAAGCTGATCCTCTCGGGCGAGCCGGCCGGCTCGATCCCGGCAACCAAGAAGCTGATCGAGGAACAGTGGGGCGCCAAGGCCGGCGACACCGCGGGGATGACAGAACTGGGCACGATCATGATCTTCGAGTGCGACCGCCAGCCCGGCGGGACCCATATCATCGAGGATCACTACCTCGAGGAGGTCGTCGATCCCGAGACCGACCAGCTGGTCCCCTACGGCGAGATGGGGGAGCGGGTGGTCACCTCGTTCGGGCGCGGCTTCATCCCGGTGATCCGGTACCGGACCCGGGACCTCGTGGTCAGGGTCCCAGGCTCGAACTGCGCGTGCGGGAGGACGTTCGACATCTACGAGGGGGGGATCCGGGGGCGGGTGGACGACATGAAGCTCGTTCGGGGGACCAACGTGTACCCGAGAGCCGTCGAGGCGATCATCCGCGAGCACCCCGAGGTCGACGAGTTCCAGATACATCTATTCACGGCCGAGGGGATCCGCGACGAGATCGAGATCCTGGCCGAGGTCCCGGACCCGAACGTCGACGCCAACGGGATCCTGAGGGCGATCCAGCAGGAGCTGGCCGACGCTCACGAGGGACTGCGGTTCGGCGTCAAGCGAGCGGAGGATGGTTCCCTGCCGCGGTTCGAGCTGAAGGCCAAGCGGCTGAACGACGAACGGATCGTGATCGGCACCGAGGGCGAGCGGAGGCAATCGTGACCACCGACCTGAACACGGCGGAGACGAAGCTGGTGGAGTGCTACGGGACGCTGGCCGAGGTCCTGGAGCACAGGCGCGACGAGCTGGCGCCGTTCGAGGAGCGGAACGCCACCAAGGCACTGGCGGCCCTGTGGCAGATCATGAACGGGCTGGGCC
>JBKPBL010000073.1:0-4215 GCA_046726855.1 Actinomycetota bacterium
ACCCTGCAGGGTTGGAACCCACGCCCCGCGTCCAGGGTCTCGCCCTATTTCTCGCCTTATGTGGATCCGTTCCAGCCCGTCCCCCCCGGTCCGCGCCTGACCGCCACCTCACTGACACGCCTTCCGACTTGCTAGGATGAACCCCGGCGGACGTCCCTGAACGGTCGCAGGGCCCTTGCCAAGGTGGGGGTCGCGGGTTCGAATCCCGTCGTCCGCTCGAAAGACGGTCTCTCACCTGTGGGTTTCTCCGGGATGAATTTGGTCGTTTGAGGGGGGCCGCCGTCTAACGTGTGGCTCCCTCGGCCGCGGAGGCGCCTGCGGGGGATCGGCGTGGTCGCCGCGTTCCCCGCGTTCGTGGCCCTGACGGTGTAGTCCCCCTGCAACGCCCACGCACGCTCCCCCGTCATCCCGGGCCAGTCGTCTTCCTGGCCGTGGCCGCGGCTGGCGAGGTGGGGCACCGTCTGGTCGCGGCCGGGCCATCAGCCTTCCGAAGCTCAGATTGCGTCCGATCAGTTTTGCTCCGCTGGGCCGTCTTACACTCCGGTGGGATCAGCTCGGGCCGAGGATCCAATCGAAAGGAGGGAGAGATGAGCAAGCTGATCGTGACCACCTTCTTGACCCTCGACGGCGTCATGCAGGCCCCGGGCCGTCCTGGGGAGGACGACAGCGGGGGCTTCGCGCAGGGTGGCTGGGCGGTTAACCACTGGGATGAGCAGATGAGTCGGATCATGACCGAGTGGACGAGCAAGCCGTTCGCCATGGTTCTCGGACGCAAGACCTACGACATCATGGCCGCATTCTGGCCTCACGCCCCAGAGGAGGCCGGGGCCAAGACATGGAACGATGCCACGAAGTACGTCGTGTCCCGGAGTCGGCCCACGCTGGAGTGGAGCAACTCGGTCCTGATCCAGGGAGACGCGGGCGAAGGCATCGCGGAGCTCAAGAAGGAAGACGGGCCGGAACTGCAGGTGCACGGCAGCGGGAACCTGAGCCAGACGCTGATGCGGCACAACCTCGTCGATCAGTACCGCCTGTGGGTCTTTCCCGTGGTCATCGGATCCGGCAAGCGACTGTTCTCCGACGGCACCATCCCCTCCGCGCTGAAGCTCGTCGACAGCAAGGTCTCCACGACTGGAGTCGTGATCGGCACCTATGAGCCAGCGGGCGAGATCGTCACGGGATCGTTCTAGCCGGACTGAGGTCCTGCTCCCTCCTGCCCGGGTTCATCGTTCGGCGTGCCATCCACGGAGACGTAGGCGCGGCCATGTTCGGCAAGTGGGTACGTGCCATCCTGTTGCTTGCCGCCTGCCAGGCGCCGTGAGTGTGGACGCTGAGGGCTTGGCCGGCCAAGCGATACGCGGGTGGATCGAGCGAGCCCGAGCCCTCCAGACGTGACCTACCCGGGGGCGAGGGGCGGGTCAGAGGACGGTGCTAGACTCGATCCTCCTCGGTCGGCGGGGTGGCCGAGTGGTTAGGCAGGGGCCTGCAAAGCCCCGTACAGCGGTTCAATTCCGCTCCCCGCCTCTCGGTATCATTGAACACTCGGGCGCTTAGCTCAGGGGGAGAGCGCTTCCTTGACGCGGAAGAGGTCGGAGGTTCAAATCCTCCAGCGCCCACAGCGAAGGCCCTGGTCACAGGGCCTTTTCCATTTTCCGCAGACGCTGGAGAGCCTGCTTGCTCTGCGGAAAAGTTGACAAAAGGTTGACACACCGACCTACCGCCGAGTAGACGGGCTTGCGTTCCTACGAAGGGCTTCGATAGAACGATCAACGATATGGAGATGGAGGAGGGACGATGGGAAGGACAGCCCTATACCTAGGGATCTCCTTCGATGGTTACATAGCCGGGCCACATGATGAGACTGATTGGATGGATCCGTACGCCGATGTTGAGTATGGGTTCAACGAGTTCCTGGACAGGATCGGCGCAATAATCATGGGGCATCGCTCCTACGATGTAGGAGTCGAAAGGGGATGGTTTAGTCAGTTCGACTACCGATCACCCATCGTCGTCGTTGCACGGGAGATGCCGGCTACGGTCTCCAGCGATGCTGACTTCACCTTTGTTACCGAAGGGATCGAAGCTGCTCACAGCCGTGCGAAACAGATGGCTGGCGACAAAGACATCTATATCTACGGCGGGGCCCGTCTTGCCGCACAGTATCTGCAGGCCGGCCTCATCGATGAGATTACCGTAGGGGTTGTGCCGATCATTCTGGGCGATGGGATACGGCTGTTCGAACGAGTCGATAGACGTATAGAGCTAAGGCTACGCGAGGTTCGGAAGGCCGATAAGGATCTTGTGGTGCTCAGCTATTCGGTATCTGCGGGGAAATGAGATTCATAATGTCCTTGTCACGGCGGTATAAGTGGCAGCTCGGATAAGACCGTACAAGCCTCGTACTCACACGGAACATCTCTGAGGTGTGGGCTTGGTCGCTTCATCCATCGCGTCGGCGTCCGCGTGGGCGACAAACGCATCGAGGGGCTCGAAGTTCATCGGAGCTACGATCCGAGGACGGGGCCTACCGACGCGAGGTGAGCGGAAAGCTCCTCGCGTTGACAAAAGTTGACAGACCTGCAGCGCAGGAGGGCCTCCATAGACGCAGGGCCACTCCCTAGAACGCCCCAGGTGTCCACGATGCTCCGACACACCTGTCCACTATCCGGTGAACTCGGATACTCCAGCGCCCACACCAAAGGCTCGCTGGTCAAGGCTCTGCTTTGCCCTGAGCGGCCCAAGCGCCCACCCGAGGTGTCCCGCATTACACGAGATTTCCCAGCCCGATCGACACGCCGATCTGGCTCGCGGCGATGGCCCGCCCGAATCCGTGGCGTGGATCGGAAGTCGGCGATGGTGACGATTAGCACATCGGCTTCTTCCCGAATCGGGGTTCGGCGACGTCCCCGAAATCCTGGCACGGACTGAAGCATCGGATCACCGATCAGCCGGCCCTCGGCGTGGGTGGTCACCCGTCCGGAGCCGGAATCAGCGGCGGTCGGTCGAGGGCTCGGTACAGGAGCGGCCTGGTGATGTTCGCTCCCGACAGGATGAGGACCACCCGGCGTCCCCGGAGTTCGTCCCGACGGATCCACGCTCCGGCGAGCGCGGCCGCGCCGGCCGGTTCGACCAGCACGTGCGCGGACTCGAGGAGCGTCCGCACCCCCGCCACCAGATCGTCGTCGGACACGGTCATCGCATCGTCGGCCAGGGCCCACAGACCGTCCAGCGCTAGGCGCGCCGGGATCCGGGACACCAGCCCGTCGGCCACGGTGTCTATCGCCCGCTCTACCGGGCGGCGGGCGAGGAAGCTCTCGACCATCGCCGGGGCTCCCTTGGCCTGCACGGCGACCATCCGGGCCTCCGGCTGGAGGGCCTTCAAACCGGCGGCGGTGCCGACGGTGAGCGTGCCCCCTCCGAGTGGGACGAACGCCGTGTGAACGTCGGGCAGGCGGCGGCCGATCTCAAGCCCGATGGTCCCGGCGCCCTCCATCATGTCGAGGCTCTCGCCGTCGTCCACGAACAACAGACGGGCGCGCTCCGCGAAGGCCTCCGCCTCCGCTTTGGCCTCGTCGATGTCGCCGCCGGCGATGTGGATCGTCCCGCCGAGCGCCTCGATCATTCTTCTCTTGACCGGGTTCGGGTTCACGGGCAGGAAGATGTGGGCCGGGATCCCCCGAGCCCGGGCGGCCCACGCCACCCCCTGACCGTGGTTCCCGGTCGAGGAGGTGGCCGCCCCGGCGATCTGGGATCGCTCAGCGGCTCGAGCGATCGCGGTGAGCGCGCCTCGCCACTTGAACGAGGCGATCGCGCTGACGGTCTCGTTCTTGACCCAGACGTCGGCATCGAGGGCCTGACTGAGGAGCTCCACGTGGACCAACGGCGTCTCCGGCAGCCAGGCCCGGATAAGCTCCTCGGCGGCCTCGATCCCCTCTCGATCCGGGAGTCGCGCGTTGCCCGCCATTGCCCTCAAGCCTACCGAGGAACGGCCCATGCACTCGATCTGGGCCGTTCACAAGACATGGCAGGAGTCGACTGGAGGGTCCTGATCCACACGCTGAGGTCGCCGATATACACGGATCGCCACATAAAGCAGCCAGGACGCCAGCTCGGCGGGCGGGACGACCAGGCGGAAGCAGTCAGCACAGAAGGCGGTAGCGGACAGAAGAACATCCGGTGAGTCTGACAGTGGGGTGGGTGGACTTGCGACTTGGC
>JBKPBL010000074.1:0-3792 GCA_046726855.1 Actinomycetota bacterium
CCTGGGCCTTCGGATGGAGCTGGCCGAGGGCGCCGTCGTGTACCGGCGACCTCGCCCAACGCTCGGAGCCTACTGGCGGCAGTTCTTCGGCTATGCCGAGGCGGATGCCCGGGGGAGGATGCACGCCGCCCGGCACGTGCTCCGGTTCGGGGTGTACGGCGGACTGGCCGCCTCCCTGCTTTCTCGCCGGCGGGACGCGCTGGGTCTGGCCGCGCTCGCCGCCGTCGCCTACGCAGCCGGCCCGGTGCGACGGGCGTTTCATCTGCTCCCACCGACGAGCCGGGCCCGAGCCCGGGCCCTGGTCGCGGTGCCGGCCCTGCTGGCCGTCACCGACCTGGCCAAGATGGCCGGCTATGCGCGAGGGCTGGCCGCGCGGGGAAGGGAACCCACGCTCAGGTAGCGAACCGGAACAACCCCGACCCACCCGGCTGCGACTGGTCGAGAAGCCGCCGCCCTCGTAGGCGAAAAGAAGCAGGTCGAGCAGTCGATTCCCCCTGGCTTGCGCCGGGCCCAGTGAGGCGCGCTATACTCTGCCTTAGCACTCTCTGGCCGAGAGTGCTAGCAGGCAGAGCAGGCACACAGGAGGGAACCGCATGGCAGCCAAGATCATCACGTTCAC
Source organism: Actinomycetota bacterium (assembly GCA_046726855.1). Lineage (GTDB taxonomy): Bacteria > Actinomycetota > UBA4738 > UBA4738 > CALAEC01 > JBKPBL01. Next base: position 620 of record JBKPBL010000074.1, read on the forward strand.
CGAGGACGCCCGCCGGGCCCTGGAGCGGGGCATGGACCAGCTGGCGAACGCGGTCCGGATCACCCTTGGGCCCAAGGGCCGCAACGTGGTACTGGAGAAGAAGTGGGGCGCCCCCACCATCACCAACGACGGGGTGTCCATCGCCAAGGAGATCGAGCTCGAGGACCCCGAGGAGAAGATCGGGGCCGAGCTGGTCAAGGAAGTCGCCAAGAAGACCGACGACGTGGCCGGAGATGGGACCACGACGGCCACTGTGCTGGCCCACTCCATGGTCAAGGAGGGCCTCCGGAACGTTGCCGCCGGGGCCAACCCGATGTCCCTGAAGAGGGGCATCGAGCAGGCCGTGGACCGGGCCGTGGAGGCCATCAAGAACCAGGCCAAGGAGATCGAGGACAAGGACGAGATCGCCCACGTGGCGGCGATCTCCGCGGGTGACTCCGAGATCGGAGAGCAGATCGCCGAGGCCATGGACAAGGTGGGGAAGGACGGGGTCATCACCGTCGAGGAGTCACAGACCTTCGGCATGGAGCTGGACCTGGTAGAGGGGATGCGTTTCGACAAGGGTTACATCTCGCCGTACTTCATCACCGACCCCGAGCGGATGGAGGCTGTCCTCGAGGAGCCGTACGTCCTCCTGGCCAACTCGAAGATCTCGGCCGTCAAGGACCTGCTCCCCATCCTGGAGAAGGTCATGCAGTCCGGGAAGGCCCTGGTGGTCATCTGCGAGGACGTCGAGGGCGAGGCCCTGGCTACCCTGGTGGTCAACAAGATCCGGGGAACGTTCAAGTCGGTCGCGGTCAAGGCCCCAGGGTTCGGTGACCGCCGCAAGGCCATGCTCCAGGACATGGCGATCCTCGCCGGCGGCCAGGTCATCTCCGAGGAGGTCGGCCTGAAGCTGGAGAACATCCAGCTCGACATGCTGGGCAGGGCCCGGAAGGTCGTGGTCACCAAGGACGAGACCACGATCGTGGAGGGCGGAGGCAGCGAGTCCGAGATCAAGGGCCGGATCAACCAGATCAAGGCCGAGATCGAGAAGACCGACTCGGACTACGACCGCGAGAAGCTGCAGGAGCGGCTGGCCAAGCTGGCCGGCGGCGTTGCGGTGATCAAGGTTGGTGCCGCTACCGAGGTGGAGCTGAAGGAGAAGAAGCACAGGATCGAGGACGCCGTACAGACCACCAAGGCGGCCGTCGAGGAGGGCATCGTGCCCGGCGGCGGCGTGGCCCTGCTCTCGGCCCAGCCCATGCTGGACAAGCTGGATCTCGAGGGCGATGAGGCCACCGGGGCCAGGCTGGTCCGCAAGGCGCTCGAGGATCCGCTCAAGCAGATCGCCGAGAACGCCGGCCTGGAGGGCGGCGTGGTCGTGGAGCGGGTTCGTGGCGAGAAGGCCGGGACCGGCCTCGACGCCAGCACCGGGGAGTACTCCGACATGCTGAAGGCCGGCATCGTCGACGCCACCAAGGTGACTCGCTCGGCGCTCCAGAACGCCGCCTCGATCGCCGCGCTGTTCCTGACCACCGAGGCCGTGGTGGCGGAGAAGCCGGAGAAGGAGAAGGCCCCGCCCATGCCCGGCGGCGCGGGCGACATGGACTTCTAGTCCTGCCGCGAGAGGTAATGTCCGGTGAGCCGCCCTTCGGGGCGGCTCACTCTTTGTCCACGGAGGGGCCGGCGCCCCCAAGGTGGTGGGACCCTCGTGACCGAAGCGAGCGCCTGATGCCATCGGGTCAGCCACGCGGTGGGCGCGAGGCTGAGGGAACGGGGGGGACCGCCGCAGGGGGCGCCGGCCGCACCACCTTGGGTGGAGAATGAAGCGTGGCGAAGGGACGGTTTCACCTGACGTTTCCCGAGGACCTGGTGGACGAGCCGGTCATCTACGAGTTGGGGAAGAGGTTTGACGTGGTCACCAACATCCGGCGGGCCAGTGTGGAGGAACGATTCGGCTGGGTCATCCTGGAGATTAACGGGCCCGACCACGCCGTCGCGAGCGCCGTCAGCTGGCTGTCCGAGCGGGGAGTCCAGGTGAGCCGCATCGACGGTGACATCGTCGAGGGGTAGGCTGGCGGCCTCCGAGGGTGAAGGAACGGAGACGTGGCCAAGAGGCGCATCCTTCTGATCGATCACAGGCCGGAACACATGCGGCAGCCGGTCCTCCGCCTCCAGTTGGAGGGGTACGAGGTGGACGAGGCCCACTCCGCTGCCGAAGGCCTCGAGAAGCTCCGGGACGGGCGGTACGACCTGGTGCTCCTGGATGCCGACCTGCCGGAGCCGGACGGCTGGGCCGCGTTGAAGGAGATCCGCGAGGATCGTGAGCTGGAGCACACGAAGGTCATCATCTTCATGGCGGGGGAGGGCGAGACGGGAAAACTCGGTCTGTACCCGGTGGACGCCGAGCTTCGTAGGCCATTCCCCATCGGTGAGCTGCTCGAGAAGGTCGAGCGTGTACTGCGGCCCTGACGATGTTCGCGTGGAGCTATCTCGACGCCTCCGGGGATCAGGTCGGCGAGTCAGAGGTCTTCGACGATCGCCAGGCGGCCGAGGCGTGGATGGGTGATGCCTGGTCCGACCTCCTCCAGCGAGGCGTAGAGGAGGTCGCCCTGGAGGATCGGGACCGAAAGCGCACCCTGTACCGGATGGGCCTCCGGGAGGGCTGAGCTTAGCCCAGGGGGGTTGCTGCCAGGGCCTCGCGCAGCAGCGTCGCGGCGGTCTCGGGGGCCACCGTGTTGATCGACATGCCGGTCCCCAGCTCGAAGCCCGCCGCTGTGTCCATCCTGGGCAGGACCCGGAGGTGCCACAGGAAGTACGGCTTCGCTTCCTCCGACACCGGAGCCGAGTGTACGACCAGGTTGTAGTCGGGGTCCCCGGCGGCTCGGCGAAGTGCACCCACCACATCCCGGATCAGCTCGGCCAGCGCGGGGAGCTCAGAGTCGTCTAGATGGCGGAACGACGTCCGCGGAAGGCGAGGGAAGATCCACGTCTCGAACGGCAGCCCGGAAGCGAATGGCGCGATAGCCACGAATCCATCCCGCTCGGCCACGACACGTTCGCGCTCCCGCAGCTCGTGCTCGATTAGGTCCATGTAGACGGAGTGGCCAGTGTCGTCGTGGTAGCGAGTGGCCACTGCGTACCTGTGCAGGTCGTCGGGGGCCAGCACAGGGATGGCCACCACCTGGGAG
>JBKPBL010000075.1:0-12395 GCA_046726855.1 Actinomycetota bacterium
AGTCGGCCATCCCCTTGTCCGCCAGGACCTTGGTGATGGCCGCGGTCAGGGTGGTCTTGCCGTGGTCGATGTGCCCGATCGTGCCGATGTTCACGTGGGGCTTGGTCCGCTCGAACTTCCTCTTGCCCATCGCTCCTCCTACTCCCCGCGCACCTTCGCCACGATCTCCTGGGCGATGGCCGCCGGAACCTCCTGGTACGAGTGGAACTGCATCGTGTGCGTGGCTCGGCCCTGGGTCCGGGACCGCAGATCGGTGGCGTAACCGAACATCTCCGCCAGCGGGACGACCGCCCTGATCGCGTGGCTCGATCCTCGCTGTTCCATGCGCTCGACCTTCCCTCGCCTGGAGGTAAGGTCGCTAATGACGTCGCCCATGTACTCCTCGGGTGTCACCACCTCGATCTGCATCATGGGCTCCAGGAGCACCGGGTCGGCCTTCCTGGTCGCGTTCCGCAGGGCGATCTGGCCGGCGATCTTGAACGCCACCTCGGATGAGTCCACCTCGTGGTAGGACCCATCCTGCAGGGTGGCCCGGATGTCGACCATCGGGTACCCGGCCAGGACTCCGCTCTCCAGAGCCTCCTGGATCCCCTGGTCCACCGAGGGGATGTACTCACGCGGGATGTCCCCGCCGGTGATCTTGTTGACGAACTCGTAGCCGCCGCCGGGGCCGGTCGGCTCGATGCCGATCACCACGTGGCCGTACTGGCCCCGTCCTCCGGTCTGCTTGACGTATCGGCCCTCGACCTTGTCGACCGGCTTTCGGATGGTCTCCCGGTACGCGACCTGGGGCCGCCCGACGTTGGCGCCGACGCTGAATTCGCGAGTCAGGCGGTCCACCAGGACGTCCAGGTGGAGCTCCCCCATCCCCGAGATGATCGTCTGCCCGGTCTCCTCCTCGTACTTGACCAGGAAGGTGGGATCCTCGTCGGCGAGCCTCCCCAGGGCCGTGGTCAGCTTGTCCTGGTCGGCCTTGGTCTTGGGCTCGATGGCCACCGAGATCACCGGGGCCGGGAAGGACATCGACTCGAGCAGGATCGGCTCGCTGGGGTCGCAAAGCGTGTCCCCGGTCGTGGTGTGCTTCAGGCCCACCGCCGACACGATGTCGCCGGCGAAAACTGCGTCCTTGTCCTCGCGGTGGTTGGCGTGCATCTGAAGGATCCGTCCGACCCGCTCCTTCCGGTCCTTGGTGGCGTTCTGGACGTGGGCCCCGGCCCGGAGCGTTCCCGAGTACACCCGGAAGTAGGTGAGCTTGCCCACGTACGGGTCCGACATGATCTTGAAGGCCAGCGCGGCGAAGGGTGCCTCGTCGTCCGCCCGCCGCTGGACCTGCTCTCGCGACCCGGGGACCACTCCCTCGATGGGGGGCACGTCGGCGGGCGAGGGAAGGTAGTCGACCACGGCGTCCAGGAGCGGCTGAATGCCCTTGTTCTTGAACGCCGAGCCGCACAGCACCGGGGTGCCCTCCACACCCAGCGTGGCCTCCCGAAGGGCCTCCCTGAGCTCCTTGGCCTCGGGCTCCTCTCCCTCAACATACTTCTCCATCAGGGCCTCGTGGTGGTCGGCGAGCTGCTCGTAGAGCCTGTGCCGCCACTCCAGGGCGGTTGCCCGGAGGTCCTGGGGGACCTCAACCGTCTCCCACTCCTCGCCCTTCTCGGTGGTCCACCGAAGGCCCTTCATCTCCACGAGGTCGATCACCCCGATATGGGCGTCCTCGGTGCCCCACGGAAGCTGGACCACCAGTGGAACGGCGTGGAGCCTCGCCTCGATCATCCGGACGGTCCGCTCGAAGTCGGCGCCGACGCGGTCCATCTTGTTGACGAAGCAGATCCGAGGAACGTGGTAGCGGTCTGCCTGGCGCCACACCGTCTCGGACTGAGGCTCCACGCCCGCCACCGCATCGAATAGGGCCACGGCGCCGTCGAGGACCCGAAGAGAGCGCTCCACCTCTACGGTGAAGTCCACGTGCCCCGGCGTGTCGATGATGTTGATCCAGTGACCCTTCCACTGGCAGGTGGTTGCGGCAGAGGTAATGGTGATCCCCCGCTCCTGCTCCTGGACCATCCAGTCCATCTGGGCGGTGCCCTCGTGGACCTCGCCGAGCTTGTAGGTCTTGCCGGTGTAGTAGAGGATCCGCTCGGTCGTGGTCGTCTTCCCGGCATCGATGTGGGCCATGATCCCGATGTTCCGGGTCCTGAACAGGGGGTATTCCCGGATGACCAGGCCCTTCTGGCCCCCGCGCTGACCCTTCCGGACTTCCTGTGCCGTCTTCGCCATCTCTTCCAGCTTCCTCGCGGGCGTGGCCATCAGGACCACACCCCGATCCGTTCCGTCTCGACCACCGCCGCTACCACCTGTAGTGTGCGAACGCCTTGTTAGCGTCGGCCATCTTGTGGATGTCCTCGCGCCGCTTGACCGCCGAGCCCTGGCCTTGGGAGGCGTCCATGATCTCCCCCACCAGCCGGTCCGCGATGGTGTGCTCCCGGCGCTGTCGCGAGAAATTCACCAGCCAACGCAGGGCCAGCGTGGTTCCTCGATGCGGCCTGACCTCGACGGGCACCTGGTACGTGGCCCCGCCGACCCTTCGCGAGCGCACCTCCAGGAGGGGCCGGGCGTTCTCCACCGCCTTCTTCAGCGTGATGACCGGGTCGTTCGCGGTCTTCTCACTGATCGCGTCCAGGGCCTGGTAGACCACCCGCTCGGCCAGGGTCTTCTTTCCGTCCCGCATCACCTTGTTGATGAGCTGGGTCACCAGCGTGTTCTGGTAGATCGGGTCGGGCTCGGTGTCGCGCTTGGGGGCCGCACCTCTCCTGGGCATCCTCGCCTCCTCAGCCCCTAGGCGCTCTTCTTCGCGCCGTACTTCGACCGGGCCTTCTTGCGGTCGGTCACGCCGGCCGTGTCGAGCGCGGCGCGGACGACCTTGTAGCGAACACCCGGGAGATCCTTGACCCGACCGCCTCGAACCAGGACGATCGAGTGCTCTTGGAGGTTGTGACCGATGCCGGGGATGTACGCGGTGACCTCGATCGCGCTGGTCAGACGGACCCGAGCGACCTTTCGGAGGGCGGAGTTGGGCTTCTTCGGGGTGAAGGTGTACACGCGAGTGCAGACCCCCCGGCGCTGCGGAGAGCCTCGGAGCGCTGGGCTCTTGGTCTTGCTCCGCGGGGACCTGCGTCCCCGTCTGACCAGTTGTTGAGTCGTCGGCATTCAAGTCCCGTCGTCACAGTGTCCCGTGTCCAGTCCTGAGGGCGCGGGCGCATGCACTCGTCCCTCCGGAGCATGATGAACAGGTGCGGCCCATCGGGGCCACGAAGGACAGTATAGCGGACCCGAAGGGCCTCAAGCGGACGGGCCGGCTCCCATTGAGGCCAGGGACTCTTCGAGGCGGTCCGAGGCCAGGTCACCCGGGTCCAGCCGGATGGCCTGGGGCTGGGTCCGATCCAGTAGCTGGGATAATCCGATCATCTCGGTCACCGGAGAAACCACCGCGGCGGAGTAGTGGAAGCTTCGCTCCCGGAGCCACGCTTCAGGGTCGGCCGCCACCGCCACCTCCACCCCTCTCTCCAGGAGGGCTTCGAGGCTCCCATCGGCCGGCCCCAGGAGCAGCAACGTGATCCTGGCGTCGGGCCGGCGGGCGGCTCCCTCCAGCGCCACCCGGAGTGGATCGCCGCGGCCGGGCACTCGGTCGGCCACCACCAGGATGCGATCGAGGGCGTCGGCATCCCTCAGGGCCAAGAGGCGGTGAGGCCTGACGTCCAGCTCGGTCAACGGGGGCCGGTCGGCCAGGCGCTCGCCCCAGGTCTCCAGCAGAAGGCGCCGGTTCCTCTCGATGAGGCGAGCCCGGCGAAGGTCGTCGGTCGAGGCCGCCCCGGCGTGGATCAGCGCGGACCGGGGCTCGTACACGGTTCTGAGGCCCTGCCGGCGGATCCGGAAGCTCAGATCGACGTCCTCGCAGTAGGCCGGGACGTACCGCGGGTCGAACCCACCGGCCCTCTCGAAGACCACTTTGGGCATGGCCAGACAGGCCGCGGATCCGTAATCGACGTACCGGCGGAACCGGTGCTCCACGTCGGCCGGGTCGGCGCCGGCCCCGAAGGCATGGGTCCAGCCCTGACGGTCGACCACCGATCCCGCCTCCTGGACCGTCCCGTCGAGGTTGAGGAAGCGGGGGATCACCGCGCCGGCACGCGGGTCGTTCTCCAGGGCCTCGATCAGCGGCTCCAGCCATCCCGTCCTGACCAGGCAGTCGGGGTTGAGGAAGCACAGGTACCGGCCCTGGGCCGCGGCGGCCCCCCGGTTGGCCGCAGGCCCGAACCCCTCGTTCCGCCGGTTCCGGATCAGCGTGATCCCGTCGACGAGCTCCTCGAGGAGCCGGCCGGTCCCGTCCCAGGACGCGTTGTCCACGACGATCGCTTCGTAAACGGGAGGTGTTCCCTCGGCCACGGCCGCCAGTGACCGCTCCGGCCAGTCCCAGCCGTTGTACGTGACCATGACGATCGAGACCAGGGGACGTCCCGAGTGGAGCAGGCTGACGGCGCTCACCCACGCCTCCTTAGCTTGCTCCAGAGGCCTCGGAGGCCGGCGGTGTAGCGGAAGGTCCGGGTGCTGAGGAGGGCCTCCAGCTCTCTGCTCTTCCCCTCCACTTCTCTCGCCAGCCGCTCCAGCTCGGCCTGGAGCCTGCCGATCTCGGCGTCTCGGTCCGCGGTCTCGTCATGGAGACGGTCGGCGAACTCCCAGCGCTGGCGGGCCAAGAGTCGCCCTCGGGCCTCGTGGGCCCCTCGCAGAAGGCGGAGCTGCTCCCGAAGCTCCCGGATCTCGCCGTTCTCGGCCATGAGCCGATGCTAGCCTCCCGGCCGGGGCCGCGGCGGCGTCTCAACGCTCAGGATCCGGGACAGCGTCTGGATAGGAAGCGCTCGGACCCGGCACGGTCCCGACGCCATCGGTCCGGGAGCTCTGCATCCATTGGCGGCGCCCCCGGGGCGGTACCCATCCAGATGGAAACGATCGGTACCGCCCTGCACGATCCGAGCGGACGGGGAGATAGCCTGTCGAAGGGTGGGCCGGCCTAGGAGCCGGCCTCCTTCTCCTCGCTGCCTTCCTTGCCGTCGGCGCCGCCCTCGACCGAAAGGAGCCGGCGAGCCTCCTCGGCGGTCATCTCCTCCGCCTCGGCCGGCGCCCCGGGCTCACCACCTTCGCCCAGCTCGGCCTGCTCCCGCTGGCGGGCCTTCCAGTACTCGGGGATGGCCTCGGGACGGATCTTCGAGGACACGTTCCGGTATCTGCTCATGCCCGTTCCGGCGGGGATCAGCTTGCCGATGATGACGTTCTCCTTCAGCCCCAACAGAGGGTCGGACCGGGCGCTGATGGCCGCGTCGGTGAGGACCCGGGTGGTCTCCTGGAACGAGGCCGCGGACAGCCACGAATCGGTGGCCAGCGAGGCCTTGGTGATCCCCATCAGGATCGGCCGGGCCGAGGCGGGCTCACCGCCGTCCCCCACGACCTCCTCGTTCTTCTCCTCGAACCGGCGGCGGTCGACCAGCTCGCCTGGGAGGAACTCGGTGTCGCCGGGCTCCAGGATGTGCACCTTCCGGAGCATCTGCCGGACTATCAGCTCGATGTGCTTGTCGTGGATCACCACGCCCTGGCTCCGGTACACCTGCTGGACCTCGTCCACCAGGTGCATCTGGACGGCCTGGACCCCCTCGACTCGCAGCTTCTCGTGGGGGTTGACCGAACCCTCGGTGAGCTGCTGGCCGACGTCCACGGGGTCGCCGTGGTCGACCGCCAGCCGGGCCCGCAGGGAGACCGCGTACTGGACCTGCTCGCCGTCGTCGGCGGTCACGGTGATCCTCCGGACCTTCTTCTCCTCGTCCTCGTCGATGTCCACCTTCCCGGACAGCTCAGTGATCACTGCCTCACCCTTGGGGCGCCGGGCCTCGAAGAGCTCCTGGACCCGGGGGAGGCCGTGGGTGATGTCCTCGCCGGCGACTCCGCCGGTGTGGAAGGTACGCATGGTTAGCTGAGTGCCGGGCTCACCGATCGACTGCGCCGCGATGATGCCCACCGCCTCGCCGATGTCGACCTGTCGCCCGGTGGCCAGGTTGCGGCCGTAGCACAGACGGCACACCCCGACCAGGGCGTCGCAGGTGAGCACCGACCGGACGTACACAATGTCCACCCCCGACTCGACCAGACGCTCCGCCACCTGGTCGTCGACCTCCTCCCCGGCAGACGCCACCTTGGACCGGTTGACCCGAACGTCCTCGGCCAGGGTCCTTCCCGCCAGGTGGGTCTCCAGGTAGGGAGAGGGGACACGCGTCTCGCCCGGACCGGCCAGGGTGACCGGGGCCGGGATCCCCTTGTCGGTCCCACAGTCGTCCTCCCGAACGATGACCTCCTGGGCCACGTCCACCAGCCGGCGGGTCAGGTAGCCGGAGTCGGCGGTCCGGAGGGCGGTGTCCGCCAGCCCCTTCCGGGCGCCGTGGGTGGAGATGAAGTACTCCAGCACGGTCAGGCCCTCACGGAAGTTGGCCTTGATCGGCCGGGGGATGATCTCGCCGCGAGGATTGGCCACCAGGCCACGCATCCCGGCGATCTGTCGGATCTGCATGATGTTTCCCCGGGCGCCCGAGTTGGCCATCATGAAGATCGGGTTGGTCGGCCTGAACGAGGCCTCCATGGCGTCCTTCACCTCGTCTGTGGCCTCCGTCCAGATCTCGATCAGCTCCTGACGTCTCTCGTCGTCGGTGATGATGCCGCGGCGGTACTGCGTCTCCACCTTCTGAGCTCGACGCTCGTGCTCGTCCAGGATCTTCTGCTTGTTGGCCGGCGTGATGACGTCGTCGACTCCGATGGTCACCCCGGCCCTGGTCGAGTAGTGGAACCCCAGCGACTTGAGGTTGTCGAGGACGGCGGCCACCTGAGCGCGGGGGTACCGGTGAACGCTGTCGTCGACGATGGCCCCCAGTTCGTTCTTGAGAACCTGGTGGTTAACGAAGGGATAGTCCTGGGGAAAGGCCTCGTTGAACAGCATCCGGCCGACGGTCGTGGTCACCACAGGAGCCGACCCGTTGCCCTCCGCGGCCTCCTGGCCATCACCATCAGCCTCAGCCAGGGCCTTGCCGGGGAGGCGGATCTTCACCCACTCGTGCAGAGCCACCTTCCTGGCGTCCAAGGCCATCAGGGCTTCCTCGGGGCTGGCGTACCGCCTCATGCCCTTCTCGTCCTCCGGCCGCTCCCCCGCCAGCGTCAGGTAGTAGATCCCCAGAATCATGTCCTGCGTCGGCGAGGCGATGGTCCGACCATGGGCCGGCGACAGGATGTTGTTCGCCGACAGCATCAGGATCCGGGCCTCGGCCTGGGCCTCCGAGGACAACGGGAGGTGAACGGCCATCTGGTCCCCGTCGAAGTCGGCGTTGAAGGCCGGGCAAACGAGTGGGTGGATCTGGATGGCCTTGCCCTCGACCAGGACCGGCTCGAATGCCTGGATCCCCAGGCGGTGCAGCGTGGGGGCCCGGTTCAGCAGGACGGGATGGTCCTTGATGACCTCCTCGAGCACGTCCCAAACCTGGGGACGGGCTCGCTCGACCATCCGCTTGGCCGACTTGATGTTCTGGGCCAGGTCCTGGTCCACCAGCCGCTTCATCACGAAGGGCTTGAAGAGCTCCAGGGCCATCTGCTTGGGCAGCCCGCACTGGTGCAGCCTGAGCTCCGGCCCCACGACGATCACCGATCGGCCCGAGTAGTCCACCCGCTTGCCCAGCAGGTTCTGGCGGAACCGGCCCTGCTTGCCCTTCAGCATGTCCGAGAGCGACTTCAGCGGTCGGTTACCCGGACCGGTGACCGGACGGCCCCGGCGGCCGTTGTCGAACAGCGCGTCCACGGCCTCCTGGAGCATCCGCTTCTCGTTGTTGACGATGATCTCCGGCGCCTGGAGGTCGAGCAGCCGCTTCAGCCGGTTGTTCCGATTGATGACCCGCCTGTACAGGTCGTTCAGGTCGCTGGTGGCGAACCGGCCCCCGTCCAGCTGGACCATCGGCCGGAGGTCGGGCGGGATCACCGGGATGGCGTCGAGCACCATCCCCAGCGGCGAGTTCTTTGTGTCGATGAAGTTGGAAACGACCTTCAGGCGCTTGATGGCCTTCTGCCGGCGGGTCCCCTTGGCGGTCTTGATCGTCTCGCGGAGGTCGTTGGCCTCGGCCTTGAGGTCGAGATCGGCCAGCAGCCTCTTGATGGCCTCGGCGCCCATGCCCCCCTCGAAGTAGTCGCCGAAGCGGTCCCGTAGCGTCCGGTACACGACGTCGTCCGGCACAAGCTGCTTCACGGTCAGGGACTTGAAGGCGGAGAGGACCTCGTCGAGGTGCTCCATCTCGCGGCGGGCGGCCTCGCCCATCTTGTCGATCTCTCGCTGGGCCTCCCTGCGGGCCGCGGTCAGCTGGGCGCCCTTGGCCCCCTCCTTCTCCAGCTCCTTCAGGCGGGCCTCGAGCTCGGCCAGCCTCTCCTGGATCTGCTTGTCGCGCCGGGACTCGATCTCACCGCGGTCGCCGGCGAACTCCTGCTCGATCTGGGGGAGATCCTTGTGACGCCGATCCTCCTCGACCCGGGTGATGATGTATGCGGCGAAGTAAATGACCTTCTCCAGGTCCTTGGGGGCGATGTCGAGGAGGTAACCGAGGCGGCTGGGGACGCCCTTGAAGTACCAGATGTGTGTCACGGGGGCAGCCAGCTCGATGTGGCCCATCCGCTCCCGGCGGACCTTGGCCCTGGTGATCTCCACTCCGCAGCGCTCGCAGATGATGCCCTTGAACCGAACCCGCTTGTACTTCCCGCAGTGGCACTCCCAGTCCCTGGTGGGACCGAAGATGCGCTCGCAGAACAGACCGTCCTTCTCCGGCTTCAGTGTCCGGTAATTGATCGTCTCGGGCTTCTTCACCTCTCCGTTCGACCAGGCACGGATCTGGTCGCCGGTGGCCAGCCCGATCCTCAGCTCATCGAAGTAGTTGACATCCAGCAATGAAGTCGCTCCCCCCTAGTCGAACTCCGCACCGGCCGGCTCGCGGCGGCTGAGGTCGATGCCCAGCTCCTCGGCGGCCCGGAACACGTCTTCGTCGGTTTCACGCATCTCGATCTCCTTGCCCTCCGCCGAGAGCACCTCGACGTTGAGAGCCAGGGACTGCATCTCCTTGATCAGCACCTTGAACGACTCGGGGATCCCCGGCTCGGGGATGTTCTCCCCCTTGACGATGGCCTCGTAGACCTTCACCCTGCCCAGCACGTCGTCCGACTTGATCGTCAGCAGCTCCTGGAGGGCGTACGAGGAGCCGTAGGCCTCAAGGGCCCACACCTCCATCTCTCCGAACCTCTGCCCGCCGAACTGAGCCTTCCCGCCGAGGGGCTGCTGGGTGATCATCGAGTACGGGCCGGTGGAGCGGGCGTGGATCTTGTCGTCCACCAGGTGCAGCAGCTTCATGATGTAGATGTATCCAACGGCCACCGGCTCCTCGAAGGGCTCACCGCTCCGCCCGTCCAGGAGGACCGCCTTGCCCTGGGCGTCCACCAGCCGCTCCCCGTCCTCATTGGGAAGCGAGGTGTTCAAGGCGTCCTTGATCTCGTTCTCCCTGGCGCCGTCGAAGACGGGCGTGGCCACGTAGACCGGTCCCTTCTCCGGCTTGCCGTTCGCCTTGAACCCCTGGTGGGCGGCCCACCCCAAGTGGGTCTCCAGCACCTGCCCGAGGTTCATCCGGGAAGGCACGCCCAGGGGGTTGAGGATGATGTCTACGGGGGTCCCGTCGGCCAGGAACGGCATGTCCCCCTCCGGAAGAATCTTGGCGATGACTCCCTTGTTACCGTGGCGGCCGGCCAGCTTGTCGCCGTCGGAGATCTTCCGCTTCTGGGCCACATACACCCGGACCAGCTGGTTGACGCCCGGCGGAAGCTCGTCACCCTCGTCCCGGCTGAAGACGCGGACCCCGATGACCTTCCCCGATTCGCCGTGGGGGACCTTCAGAGAGGTGTCCCGGACCTCCCGGGCCTTCTCGCCGAAGATGGCCCGGAGCAGGCGCTCCTCGGGCGTCAGCTCGGTCTCACCCTTGGGGGTGACCTTGCCCACCAGGTAGTCGCCGGGGTCGACCTCGGCCCCGATCCGAACTATCCCCCGGTCGTCCAGATCCTTGAGGATCTCCTCCGAGACGTTGGGGATGTCCCTGGTGATCTCCTCGGCGCCGAGCTTGGTGTCCCGGGCATCAACCTCGTGCTCCTCGATGTGGATCGAGGTGAGCACGTCCTCCTTGACCAGACGCTCCGAGATGACGATGGCGTCCTCGTAGTTGTGCCCCTCCCAGGGCATGAAGGCCACCAGGAGGTTCCGGCCCAGGGCCAGGTCTCCATGCTCGGTGGACGGCCCGTCGGAGATGACCTCGCCTCGCTTGACCGCCTGTCCCTGCGTGACCACCGGCTTGTGGTTGATGCACGTTCCCTGGTTCGACCGGCGGAACTTCTGCAAGCGGTACTGGTGCATGGTCCCGTCGTGTTCCCGGATCACGATCTGGTCCGCGGAGACCGACTCGACCCGCCCGGCCTTCTCGGCCAGAACCACGTCGCCGGCGTCGATGGCCGCCCGGAACTCCACGCCCGTACCGATCAGGGGCGCCTCTGACTTGAGGAGCGGCACGGCCTGCCGCTGCATGTTGGCCCCCATGAGGGCCCGGTTGGCGTCGTCGTGCTCCAGGAACGGGATCAGCGAGGCGGCCACGCTGACGATCTGCTTGGGCGACACGTCCATGTAGTCGATCTCCTCGTGCGAGACGTAGTCGACCTCGCCGCCCTTCCGGCGGACCAAGACTCGCTCCTCGACGAACCGTCCTCGCGAATCGACGTCCACGTTGGCCTGGGCGATGACGTGGCGATCCTCCTCGTCCGCGGTGAGGTAGTCGATCGTGTCGGTGACCCGACCCTTCTCCACCCGCCGGTACGGGGTCTCCACGAAGCCCAGCTCGTTGATCCGGCCGTACGACGACAGGGACCCGATCAGGCCGATGTTCGGCCCCTCGGGGGTCTCGATGGGGCACATCCGCCCGTAGTGCGAGGGGTGGACGTCCCGCACCTCGAAACCGGCACGCTCACGGGACAGGCCACCGGGCCCCAGCGCGTTGAGCCGGCGCTTGTGAGTCAAGCCGGCCAGCGGGTTGGTCTGGTCCATGAATTGGCTGAGCTGGGACGTTCCGAAGAACTCCTTGATCGCCCCCACCACGGGGCGGATGTTGATCAGGGTCTGGGGGGTGATGGCCTCGACGTCCTGGGTGGTCATCCGCTCGCGGACCACTCGCTCCATCCGGGACAGGCCAATCCGAACCTGGTTCTGGATGAGCTCACCGACCGAGCGGAGGCGCCGGTTGCCGAAGTGGTCGATGTCGTCGACCTCGAAGCCCTCCTCCCCGGCGTGGATCTTGACCAGGTATCTGACCGCCTTGGCGATGTCCTCGTACGTCAGGACGGGCTTGAAGGGGGGTCCACCCTTCTCGCCACTCTGCGGCTGAGCGAACACCCGCCACCGGGGCTGCTCCCAGTCCCGCTTCTCGGGGACGTCGAGCTCCTTCATGACGTCGAACCGTCGCTTCAGCTGCTTCTACAGCAGGTCGCCGTGGTCGCCTAGCTTCTTGTCGATCTTGTGACGGCCCACCTTGGCCAGGTCGTACCGCTTGGAGTTGAAGAACAGGTTCTCCAGGAGGTTCTTGGCGGACTCGGCCGTGGGCGGCTCGCCGGGCCGGAGCTTCCGGTAGATGTCCTCTAGGGCCTCCTCCTGGGTGGTGAAGTGGTCCTTCTCCAGGGTGAGCTTGATCGACTCCGCCCCGTCGAACAGCTCCAGGATCTCCTCCTCTGTCCACCCCAGGGCCTTCAGCAAGACGGTGACGTTCTGGCGGCGCTTCCGGTCGATCCGGACCCCCACCGTGTCCCGCTTGTCGACGTCGAACTCCAGCCAGGCCCCCCGGGCGGGGATGACCTTGGACAGGAACACGTCCTTGTCGGCCGTCTTGTCGAGGCTCCGATCGAAGTAGACGCCGGGGGAACGAACGAGCTGAGAGACCACCACCCGCTCGGTCCCGTTGATGATGAAGGTGCCCTTCTCGGTCATCATGGGGAAGTTGCCCATGAAGACGTCCTGCTCCTTGATCTCCCCGGTCTCCTTGTTGATGAAGGCCGCCTCGACGTGGAGCGGGGCGTCGAAGGTGAGGTCCTTCTCCCGGCACTCCTCGGCCGAGTGGTTTATGTCCTTGAAATAGTGCTTGCCGAAGATCAGCTGGTAGGTCTCGGTGTAGTCCTCGATCGGGCTGATCTCCTTGAACACCTCGGCCAGCCCGTCTTCCAGCAGCCAATCGAAGGCTGTCTCTTATACACAT
>JBKPBL010000076.1:0-5596 GCA_046726855.1 Actinomycetota bacterium
GAGCGAGTCGGATCCTGATGGCGGCGAGAACGGCGGGATCGACAAGCCGGGTGGCACCGCGACCACCGGTGGCGACCTGGGCGATCAGGACGGAAACAACGGTTGCGGAAATGACGACGACTTCGAGGATGACAACAACGGTAACTGCGGCCCGAAGGCCGACGGCAACGGCGGAAACGGCGGAGACGGCGGCAACGGCTCCAGCGATGGCCTTACCGCCGGAGGCGCTGTTCAGGCCGAGGTGCTGGGCGAGGCCGTCACGAAGCCGGGTAAGGCTCAGCAGGCCAAGGCCCGGCCCGCCGTGGCCGGTCAGCGAGAGCTCGCCTTCACGGGGGCGGACGACACCCCGCTGCTGTGGACAACGGCCCTGTTGTTCGTCGCTGGGCTGGTCCTGCTGACCGTGGGGCGGCGGCGTGCCAACCTGGCGGAGGACCGGCACGGCGGCTGAAGTCCGTTCGAGGGACTGGGACCCGGGTGACTGACCCGGGTCCCGTTTCTCTCTCCCCTCTCAGCCCCAGAAGATCTCGGTAACCCAGACCCTGCGGCCCCGACCGACCACCCCGACCCCGACTCGCCTGTATGCGCCGCCGAGGATGTTCCGGCGGTGGACATCGGAGCTCATAAACCTCTGGTGCACCTCGAGGACAGAGCCTCCGAAACCGACGTTCTCGCCCAGGACGCTCCACCGTCGGCCCTGGAACCGGCACCGGAGGCAGCTGTGGTAGAGGTTCCGCTCGGCGGCCATGTGCTGGCTGTGGTTGCGAGCCATCCGCGAGAGCTTGGAGCTGAGGGCCAGCGTGGCCAGGCCGGCCGCGGACCGCTCGTTGTTGATGTAAGTGAAGAGCTCCTGCTCACGCGGCCGGATCGCCAGGGCCGGCTCGGCCCCGGTCAGCCCGCCGAGGAGAGCCGCCGCAAGGGTCGCCGCGAGGAGCCTCCGCACGTTCGCGGAGGCCGGCCTCGCGGCCACGAGCTTCCCATCTGCGGGCTTGGCGTGGGACCATGGGCGCTCTCGGTTTACCCGTGGGCGTACAGGCAAACTGGCGTAGTTGATACCAGCGGCCCCGACGCAATGCAAGCATCCAGGTCAGACCATGTGGAAAAGCCGTTAGGGGGCTATAGGGGGCTGGGATCGGCTCGAGCCGGCCCCGGCACCCACAGCAGGCGGACCCGGCTGACCCGAGACATCCTGGTCTCGGCCAACCTGACGGCGGCCTCGACCGGGGTGATGCTCTCAACCCGGGCCATCCTGAACACTTCGCGAAGAGTGCGGTAGATCCCCTCGACCTTGCCCATTGCCCGCTCCCGGTCGTATCCCATCAGCTCGTCGGCCACGTTGATCAGGCCACCGGCATTGATCACGAAGTCCGGTGCGTAAAGGACGCCGAGTTCGCGGAGGGCATCGCCGTTCTCGCTCCGCTCCAGCTGGTTGTTGGCCGCCCCGGCCACGACCTTGCACTTGAGGTCGGGGATCGTGTCGTCCCTGATCACAGCCCCCAGTGCACACGGGGCGAAGATGTCGCACTCCGCGGCGTGCGCTTTGCCCGGGTCGGTCGTGTCCACGCCGAGCTCGTTGACCGCCCTGGCCACGGCGTCGACGTCCACGTCCGCCACCGTGACCACGGCTTCGGCTTCGGTCAGCAGCTTGGCGAGGTGGTACCCGACCTTCCCCACGCCCTGGATCACGACCTGGACTCCTCGGAGGGAGGAGGTGCGGAGGGCCTCCTCGGCGCAAGCTCGGAGCCCCTGGTAGACGCCCCAGGCGGTGACCGGAGAGGGGTCTCCGGACCCGCCCAGCCGCTTTGACACCCCGGTCACCCATCGCGTCTCCCGGCGGACCACGTCCATATCCTGGCGCGAAGTGCCCACGTCCTCGGCAGTGATGTATCGGCCCCCGAGTGACTCGATGAACCGCCCGTAGGCTCGGAGGAGCTCCTCCGACTTGATGCGCGTGGGATCGCCGATGATCACCGCCTTCCCGCCGCCGAAGTCCAGGCCGGCCGTGGCGGCCTTGTAGGTCATACCTCGGGCCAGGCGAAGCACGTCGCGGAGCGCTTCGTCCTCTGAGGGGAACGGATAGAAGCGGGTCCCACCGAGAGCGGGACCGAGGCTCGTGGAATGGATGGCCACGATGGCCCGGAGCCCCGAGGCCGCGTCGTGGAAGAACACGACCTCCTCGTACTCGTCGCCGATGTGCGAGAAGACGGCCACTCGGACTCCGTGGTCGGGGGGAGGAGCGAATATAGCACGGGCCCTTCAGGGAGCCTCCGGGGGCGAGGCTATGATGTGCCGTCGTGGTCGGGATGGCGTTCCTTCGGGTCTTCCGGGCCATGGAAACACTTCCCCCGGCCGACCGAGCCCGCTGGGAGCGGTTCCTCCTCGAGAGGGGACGTCCCCCCGTGCGCCCCACCGCGTACCGCCAGCGCCGGACGGCGAGCGGGGGCCGGCTCGGGCTCCTCACCGTCGAGGACGACCTGGCCGATGTGCGGACGCTCGGGGGAAGCCTGTACGTATGTCCGTGGAGAACTCGGCTTCGGGTGCTGGCCAGCATCCTGTCGCTGCGGGAGAGCTTTCCCGCCGAGGTGGCCGACGCTCTGGTCCCGCAGATCGAGGCGCGCCGGGCGGCCCGGGAGCTGGCCCGGATAGGGCGCCGGGATCCACGAGCCGTCCCGGCGATCCTGCAGAGCGCCTGGCACGTACCGGTCCGGTGGTTCCTGCTATTCGAGGATGGTGAACGCACGCTGGTGGAGGGGCCGGACGACGGCTTCACCATCCGCTACTGGACGGCCCTGCCGTCGGCCCGCCGGAGGGTGGGGCGGGCCATCAGGGTCCTTCAGCGGGGCGACCTGGCCCCGGTGGCGGAGATCGCTCGAGAGATGGACGCGTGGCTGTCGAGCTTCGACGTCCGGTCCGCGGTTGAGCTCGACTACGCCGACGTGGCCGCCTCGCTCAGCTGGAACGAGCTCGACGAGGACCATTCCGCCGGAGACGTCCAGGCGGCCCTGGACGCCCTGGAGAGCGGAGACATCGATCGGGCGGGGGACCGGTACCAGGGCGTGGCCGGCCGGTGGGCCGAGGCCAAGATTCGCGAATCGCTAAACTGACCCGGATAACTAGTCAATTCGGCCCATCCCGAAATAGCCCAGTTTGTCTATGGAGCCTCGGCCGTTCAGCCGGGAGAATGCCAAGGGCCCACCCCCAGGGGAGGGACTCAGGAGGTGAATGCAGAGGTGAGAGCGGAGGGCAACAACGGAGAGCGTCTCCTGACGCCGGCCGAGGTGGCGGCGTTGTTCCGCGTGGATCCCAAGACCGTGACGAGATGGGCCAAGGCAGGAAAGCTCTCCTCGATCCGCACCCTCGGCGGTCACCGGCGCTACTGGGAGGCGGAGGTCCGCCGGCTCCTGGAGCGGTCCGCGGTCGTCTAGTCCGACCGCGCTAGCCCCATTCGCCATCCCCCCGACGGCGTAACAGGGCATCCTTGGTGGCGAGGGACGGAATCGAACCGCCGACACCGCGGTTTTCAGCCGCGTGCTCTGCCAACTGAGCTACCTCGCCGGGAGATCGCGCCGTCTTGGCGCCTCGCTTCGCGGGCCTGAGGGGATTTGAACCCCCGACCTCGACCTTGACAGGGTCGCGAGCACTCCAGGCTGCTCCACAGGCCCATCTGTTCCGCCCTGTGCCCCCAACGGGATTCGAACCCGTGTCGCCGCCTTGAAAGGGCGGTATCCTAGGCCGCTAGACGATGGGGGCGATGGTCGCCCGCCCCCAGCGGGGGCAACGCGCCAAGTATAGCGTCCCCGGGGGAGCCCTCCTCGCCACCCTTTTTCGGATCCGTGATGGGCTGGACCCGCGCCTCGGCTGTGCTGGCCGCCGTCCTCGCTGCCACCTCGTGCGGCGGCTCCGGCGGTGCTGGGGCCGATGATCGCGATGTGGCCATCTACGCCGCGGTGATCCGCCACATGACCGCCGAGCAGGGTCAGGCCTCGGGGTATCCGGTGATCTACGTGCTCGACCGGCTCGATCCGGCCGCGTCCGACCCAGAGGCCGATGAAGGAGCATCGACACCGATCCCGAAGCAAGACCAGGAGGCCATCGTCCAGGCGCTGGCCGAGGTGGGAAAGATCGAGTTCATCGCCGACCCGGACGCGGTCATCGGCCCGGAGTCCGAGGGTGGGCGGGTGAAGGACGGTGGGATCCTGATCACGCTGGGCCCCATCGAGGCCGGCGACGCTCGCGTCCTGGTGCCTGCCAGCAGCTACCTCGGCAACCTCGCGGCGTCCTGGCAGACCTGGGTCCTCGAGGAGCGAGACGGCTCCTGGCTGGTGACCGGGACGAGCGGTCCCGTGGCCATCTCCTGACCGGTCCGACTCCCTTGTTGTGGTCTTGACTGATCTGTGAGCGAGCCTCCGATTCTCCTGAGAGCGTGCTCCCCATGAATCTGTTCTGATCGTGATCCCGGGTTGATCACCCTCTTAGGACGATCCGGGTCACGGTGCCGTCGTTGTAGTCAGCCACCCACGCCGAACCCTCGCCGGTGGCGAGATCGATGGGTTGGAGACCAGGTACCGGCAGGGGATCGCTCGCGGCAGTATTGGTGGCCGGATCGATCAGCACGATCGTCCCCGGCTTCCGGCGTTCCGGGATGAACAGCACCGGGTCCGTGGAGGGCGGGGTCGTCATCACCCATACGACACCATCGCCGAAAGCCACATCCTGGGCCCGATCGACCGGAGTCACCGAGGTCACGCTGGCGGAAGCAGGATCGACGCGGACCACGGCATCACCTCCGACCTTCCCGGGGTGGAGGACTTCCCCGAAGGCTATGCCCCAGACGGCTCCTTCTCCGGTAGCTTCGGGGGAGCCCGGGGGGCCATCGACCGATGTCATCTCGCCGGTGACGGGATCGACCCGCACCATTGCTGGTCCTTGGAAATCGATCGCTTCGCTCACTTCGCCCACGGTCAGCCCTGTGTTCGCCACCCACAGGGCCCCCTGGTGGTAGACGATGGGACCCGGTCCATAGCCCAGAGTGATCGGGGCCCCGGCGAGGCGATTCGTACGGGGATCGATCCTCACCAGGTCGCCCGGCCCAGCGGCGGCCCGGGTCACCCACACCCAGCCGGCTCCCCATGCGATGCCCTGGGGGGAGCCGTCGACCTCGATGGTGGCGACCACGGCGTCCTCCGTGGGGTCGATGCGGTAAACGAGCCCGCGGGAGGTGGTGACCCACACGGCTCCTTCCGCCACCGCAACATCGCTGTAATCCCCCGTCCCGGGGGTCCGGATGGTGGCCGCGACCTGGTTCGTGGCGGGATCGATTCGAGCTACCCGGTTGAATCCCGCCACCCAGACGGCTTCCTCGCCGGTGGCAAGGGCCACGGCCCCTGACCTCACGTGGATCCTCTCCAGGATGACGGGTGAGCCGATCGAATCGGCCGGCCCTCCTCGGTCGTGGGGTCCACCGAGGCGCCCGAGGAGGGCGAGAGGAACTACCACTCCGGTCCCAAGGACGGCCAGGACCAAGCCGACGACCGATACTCTCTTGATCCTCCGGGCCCGGGCTAGCCGCTCCACCCGCACCAGGTCACCGGTGTAGGCC
>JBKPBL010000077.1:0-17767 GCA_046726855.1 Actinomycetota bacterium
GTCGTGGTGAGCCTGCCCGACTCCGAACCCCGGCAGGTAGCCGGCGCCGGCGGCCCGGAGGGAGGAGCCCCCCAAGAGGCCCCCGAGGCCGAGGCCGCGGGCGGGGCCGAGGCCAAGACCGCCGCGGCCCCGTTCCCCACGTTCGAGGAGTCCGGCCAGAGCTACGGGCCCACGGACCTTCGAGACCTGGCCCAGCGCCTGGCGGAGCAGGGCCACGCCGCCTTCAAGGCCCCACTGGCCGACACCGCGGAGTCGTACTACGAGGACTTCGATCCCGCCGCCTTCACCCCGGAGGTCCGGCAGGCTATCGCGTGCGTGATCCACGACGTCCCCCCCGACCAGCGGGTGGTCCCGTTCACCATCGAGGCCGCTTCATACGAGGGGCAGCCGGCCTACATCGCATCGTTCCTACGAGGTCCGGATCCGGATCTCCCCTTCGACCGGCTCCTGATCTGGGTGATCGACCGCCAGTCGTGCTCGCTCCGCACCTCCGTCAGCCAGCGGCTATAAGCCAAGGGGAATAGCGCGGCGTTGTAAAAGGTAGAGGGGAAGCGCTGTGGGACAATGACCAGCAACGTGGAACAGAGGAACGTCGTCGTAATCGGGTCGGGGCCGGCCGGCTACACCGCGGCCCTGTACGCAGCCCGGGCCAACCTGAAGCCCCTGGTCCTGAAGGGAATAGAGGCCGGGGGGCAGCTCATGCTGACCACCGACGTGGAGAACTATCCGGGCTTCCCCGAAGGAGTCCTGGGCCCGGAGCTCATGGAGATCATGGAGAAGCAGGCCGCCCGGTTCGACGCCGAGATGCTTCACCAGTCGGCCACGAAGGTGGACCTGTCGAGCCGTCCGTTCGGCGTCTGGTCGGGGGACGAGGAGTGGCGGGCCCGGACTGTCATCGTGGCCACGGGGGCCGCGGCCAGGATGCTCGGCGTCGAGGGCGAGCGCCGACTCCTGGGGCACGGGGTCTCGACCTGTGCCACCTGTGATGGCTTCTTTTTCCGCGGTCAGGAGCTGGCCGTGGTCGGGGGCGGCGACTCAGCCATGGAGGAGGCCCTGTTCCTGACCCGGTTCGCCACGAAGGTCACCGTGGTTCACCGCCGGGACCAGCTCCGGGCCTCGAAGATCATGCAGGACCGGGCGTTCTCCAACGAGAAGATCGACTTCGCGTGGGACTCTGTGGTCGAGGAGATCCTCGGCGACGGCCAGGTCTCGGGCGTCCGTCTCAAGAACGTGAAGACGGACGAACCCAAGGACATCGGCGTGGCGGGTGTGTTCGTGGCCATCGGCCACATCCCCAACACCGTACTCTTCAAGGGGCAGCTGGAAATGACCGACGGCGGCTACGTCGTCGTACGTGAGCCATCCACCCATACCAGCGTGGAGGGTGTGTTCGCCGCGGGCGACGTGGTCGACTTCACCTATCGTCAGGCCGTTACGGCCGCGGGGATGGGCTGCAAGGCGGCCATGGACGCCGAGCGCTTCCTGGAGCAACAGGGCCACTGACGGGCTGTAGGCTACGGCTGTGCGCGCCCGTGCCCCCGCCTTGCTCCTCGCCGTGACGGTATGGGGGACCCTCACGGGCTCACCGCGGGCCCCCGCGGCCCCGGACCCGATCGTGGCGGCCCCGTCCTACTACCGGCCGGTCATCTCGGACGGCATGACCTTCCCGGTGGCCCGGGCCAACTGGCTGTCGGTGATCGAGATGGGGAACGACTGGCACGACCCGCGGTTCCGGCTGATCGACGGCAGGTGGCAGCTGGTCGGATTCCACGAGGGAAACGACATCGTCGCCGAAGAGGGAACGCCGATCCTGTCGGCCACCGAGGGTACCGTCGAGGCCGTGGGGTGGACCTTCTACTCGGGAACCAGGGTGGGTATCCGCGGCTCGGACGGCAAGTACTACTTCTACGCCCACCTCTCGGAGGTTGCCCCGGATGTCCGGGTGAGTGCTCCGGTCCAGCCCGGTGACGTCCTGGGCCGGGTTGGTAACACGGGGTATGGACCGCCGGGCCACGAGGACGAGTTCCCGCCGCACCTGCACTTCGGGATCGAAGGGCCGGCCGGGTGGGAGAACCCCTTCCCGCTGGTCCGCGAACTCTACCGGCAATCGGCCCGGGCCACCTCGGCGGCGGAGCGCCGGCTGGCCGAGCTCGGACGGGCCGGGGACCGGGAAGCCTTCGAGCGGCTGGCCGGTCGACTGTACGCCGATCTGGGGTAAGGAATACGGTGATCGGACGGACGTTGTATTGATGAAGGGCCGGATGTGTTCCGGCTTCGGGGGAGGACGAGCATGAGCGAAGTGACCGAGACGACCGACGGGCAGTTCGATCAGGAGGTGCTGAAGGCCGGGACTCCTGTCCTGGTCGACTTCTGGGCGGACTGGTGTGTCCCCTGTCACATGGTCTCCCCCGTCGTCGAGGAGATCGGAAAGGACAAGGCCGGAAAGGTCAAGGTCGCCAAGATCAACGTCGACGACAACCCCGACACAGCTTTCAAGTACGGCGTGATGAGCATCCCCACCCTGATCCTGTTCAAGGACGGCGAAGAGCGCTGCCGGGTCATCGGGGCCAAGCCGAAGGATGCCATCCTTCGGGAGATCGAGGAGCACCTCCCGGCCTGATTCCCCCGAGGCGGTTAATGGCTCCGGTGCCCGGGGATAGACTCCGCGAGTGGAGAGCATCACCGTCGGCGATCGTGGCGAACCGGTCCGGGACGTGCACGGCCGCCTCCTCGCCCTGGGGTTCCACGTCGAGTCGGCCGAGGTCCAGGAGCACCGCTACGGCCCGTCCACCGAACAGGCTGTCCGCGAGCTACAACAGGAGCGAGGCCTCCTGGTGGATGGTCTGGTCGGTTCGGACACCTGGGAGGAGCTGGTCGAGGCCGGTTACTCGCTGGGCGACCGCATCCTGTACCTGCGCCAGCCACTCTTCCGCGGCGACGACGTTCGGGCGCTCCAGCGACGGCTGAACCTTCTGGGATTCGACCCCGGTCGTGAGGATGGGATCTTCGGAGATCAGACGGCGCGGGCGGTTCGCGAGTTCCAGCGCAACCTGGGGCTGCACTCGGACGGGATCGTGGGACCAACGACGCTCCAGGAGCTCGACCGCTTCCTGTCCGCGCCTGCCCGGGGCCCGGGCCGCACGTCGGTCCGAGAGACCGAGACGCTCCGGGCGGCGCCCGTCTCGCTGGAGGGATTGAAGGTGGCCCTTGACCCGGGCCACGGTCCAAACAACGCCGGAGCCGTCGGGCCGGGGGGCCTTCGCGAGGCCGACGTGGCCTTCGGGCTGGCCGGGCGGCTTGCCGAAGAGCTCCGGGCACGGGGAGCCACCCCTGCCCTCCTCCGGGCCAGGGACGAGGAGCCCGATCCATCCGAGCGGGCCAGACGAGCCAACGGTTGGAACGCCGACGTCCTGGTCTCCATCCACTTGAACAGCCACGACGACCCCTCGGCCGAGGGCTCGTCCTCCTACTACTTCGGAAGCCTGGGATCGTCCTCGGTCGGAGGGGCGGCGCTGGCCGACCTGATCCAGGATGAGGTCACCTCGGCCACCGGACTGCGTGACGGCCGGGCCCACCCCAAGGCCTTCCCCATCCTCAGGGAGACCCGAATGCCGGCCGTGCAGATCGAGCCCTGCTTCATCACTAACCCCAAGGAGGAGCGCCTGCTGACGGAGGAGCCCTTCCTGCGGGAGACCGCCCGGGCCGTGGCCACCGGCGTGGAGCGCTTCTTCGCCGGACGGGCCTCAGCCGCCTCGATCGGCTCGTGAGCCGCCGATCTGCCCCAGGTGTGTGTGCCTGAAAGCATCGGGATACTTGAGCCCGTAGCCGAGAGCGCGGCCCATCCCGATGTGTGCGAACCAGACGAGCGCCGCCGACACCCAGAACGAAGAGCAGGGGCAAGGAGCCCCGTCTGCTCACACCACTCCCGGGGCGGGCAGCGGCACGGCCGCGGTATCCGCGACCTCCCGTGGAGTAGTGGCGGCCAGAAGGTCCAGGCGCATCAGCGGGAAGCGGTGATCTTCCCGGATGACCCGGAACCCGTTTGCCCCCAGGAAAGCCGAAGGGAGGACCCAGCCGCCATCCCAGGCCCGGTCGCCGATCGCCTCCACGGCAACGTACCCGCGGTCGACGAGGTCGCGGGCCAGGGCACGCACCAGCTCGGTGCCCAGCCCGAACCCTCGCCGGGTCGCCACGACGTAGCAGTACGCCAGGTAGATCGCGTCCCGTGAAACGGTCCCGGCCCGATAGCTGGTCAGGCGGGGGAAGAATGTGGCCGGGGCGTACTCCGCGAAACCCACGCTCCCCCTGTTCTCGTCCAGCGCCATCTTCCCGCAGGTCCCCCACTCCAGGAGGGTCGAGGAGAACCACTCCTCCTTCTCGAACTCCGGGTCCACAGCCGACCCGTTCACGTCGAGCTCCCAGAACACCGCGCCCAGCACCTCGGCCGGAGCTTCCCTGAGGTTGTCGAGCGTCACGTCGACCAGTCGGCGAACCACGGCGACCGCCTAGCGCGGTGACCGCCGCCGGGCGGCGCCGGCCATGGCCGATCCGAGGAGCAGCCCCAGGGCCATCGCGTGAAGAATACGGCGGAGCTCGGCCATGGCTCGATGGTACCCCAGCGATCCGGGGGTTCGGTACGATGCTCGGACCAATGCCCGATCCCTCGGATCGCCTCGAAGGGCGCTACGCGGAGCGGACCCGATCTCTATCGGCGTCGGAGGTTCGCGCGCTCTTCGCGGTCGCCTCCAGGCCCGAGGTCATCTCACTGGCCGGCGGGATGCCGTTCGTCCAGGCCCTCCCGGGCGACGAGGTCCTTCGAGTGGTGGACGAGGTGATCCGGAAGCGGTCCTCGGTGGCGCTCCAGTACGGGGCGGGGTCGGGCCGCCCGGAGCTCCGAGCTCGCCTCGTCGAGCTGATGGCCGAGGAGGGAATCGAGGCCGACCCCGGCCGGGTCCTGGTGACGGTGGGCGCTCAGCAGGCCCTGGACCTGTTGGGCAAGCTGTTCATCGATCCCGGTGACCTCATCGCGGTGGAGGCCCCTTCCTACGTGGGAGCCCTATCGGCCTTCTCGGTGTTCCAGCCTCGCTACCTGCAGATCCCCCTCGACGACGACGGCGTGGTTGTGGACGCCCTCGAGGAGGCTCTCGCGGGAGGAGCCCGGCCGAAGTTCCTGTACACGTGCACCAACTTCCACAACCCCGCCGGCGTCACGCTGTCGCGAGATCGCCGTCACCATCTCGTCCGGGTCTGTCGACAGGCGGGCGTCCCGATCATCGAGGACAACCCCTACGGCATGCTCCGATTCGAGGGCGAGAGCCTGCCCGCCCTTCGGTCGCTCGACCCCGACAACGTGATCTACCTGGGGACGCTGTCGAAAGTGTTCAGCCCGGGCATCCGCGTGGGCTGGGTGCTGGCAGATCCCGAGACCATCCGCCGCCTCACTCTCTTCAAGGAGGCCGCCGACCTCTGCTCCTCGAACCTGAACATGCTCGTGGCAGAGGAATGGCTGTCGGACCGGGACCGATGGCTGGGTGCCCTCGACGGCCTGGTCTCGGTTTACCGTCGACGGCGCGACACCACTCTCTCGGCCCTTCAGAAGCATTTCCCGCCGGGGACCTCCTGGACCCGCCCCGCCGGTGGGTTCTACGTCTGGGTCACGGTGCCCTCGGAGTTCGACGCCAAGGCCATGCTCCCCACCGCCGTGGAGCGGCGCGTGGCCTACGTCCCGGGAACGGCCTTCTACCCGGACGGCTCCGGGCGCGACCGCCTCCGACTGGCCTTCTGCTACCCGTCGGAGGACGACATCACCGAGGGCGTCCGTCGCCTGGGCGCCCTCGTGTCCGAAACCGTGGGAGCGGCCGGCCAGACCTCACCGGCATCTGTGTGATAGCAGCATACAGTGGGTGAGGGGATCGCCCACGGGGCTACCCGAGGATGCGGGCCACGATCCGGTCCATGTCGGCGCGTGAACCGAAGTCGATGACGATCTTCCCCTTCCGCCGGCTCCGCCGGATGTTCACCCTCGTCTCGAGGGCGTCAGCAAGGGCCTCCTCGGCTTGAACCAGGCGGGCGTCCCGAGGCTTGGGTGACGCGGCCGGCCGGGCCGCCGGCTCCGTGTAGGCCCTCACCAGCGCTTCCACCTGCCGCACCGACAGTCCTTCCGCCGCCACCCGGAGCGCCACCGACTTCTGGGCCTCGGGATCCTCCAGGGCCAGGAGCGCCCGGGCATGCCCGGCCTGGATGCTCCCCTCGGCCAGCAGGTTCTGGACCTGGGCGGGGAGCTGAAGCAGGCGGATCGTGTTGGCCACGTGCGGGCGGGAGTGGCCCAGCCGCTGGGCCAGCGCCTCCTGCGACAGGCCCAGGTCCTCCTGGAGCTCCTGGAAGGCCGCGGCCTGCTCCAGCGGCGACAGGTCCTGTCGGTGGATGTTCTCGATGAGCGCCTCCCGGAGTGACTCGGTGGCCCCCTCGGTGTCCCGGATGATGGCCGGAACCGTGGCCAGTCCGGCCAGGCGGGCCGCCCTGACCCGGCGCTCTCCGGCCACCAGCTCGTAGCCCCCGTCCATCCGGCGGACCACGATCGGCTGAAGCACTCCGACCTCCTGGATCGACCGGGCCAGCCCCTCCAGCGACCCCTCGTCGAATCCTCCCCGGGGCTGCCGGGGGTTGGGCGCCACTCCCTCGATGGGAACCTCGATCAGGCCCCCTTCCTCGGCTCCGCCGGGGATCAGAGCAGACAGTCCCCTTCCCAAACCTCGACGCTGTGTCACTTCTCCTCCCCTCCTCCGCTCACTCCGTCTCATCGGACCCGTCACCCGCGCTCTGCGAGACCGCGATCACCGACGGCAGATCGCCTTCCGGCAGCGGCGCGTCGATGGCCTCTCGCGCCACGAACTCGCGGGCCAGGGCCCGGTAAGCCTTCGCGCCCTTCGACCGGGGGTCGTACGTGGTGATGGGCAGACCGAATCCGGGCGCCTCCGAAAGGCGAACCGTCCGAGGTATGATAGTGTCGTACACGCGGGGTCCGAAGTACCTTCGTACCTCGGCCACCACCTGTTCGGAAAGCTTGGTCCGGCTGTTGTACATGGTCAGGACTATCCCGGTAAGCCTCAACCTGGGGTTGAGACTCTGCTGGATCAACCTCACGTTGCGCAGGAGCTGGCCCAGACCCTCGAGCGCATAGTACTCACACTGGATAGGCACGATCAGCTCGTCGGCAGCGGAGAGGGCGTTGACCGTGAGCAAGCCCAGCGAGGGTGGGCAGTCCAGGAGCACGAAGTCGTACGCGCTGACCACCGTGTCGATGGCCCGAGACAGACGTGTCTCTCGGGCGATCTGGCCGACCAGCTCGATCTCCGCGCCCGCCAGGTCGATCGTGGAAGGGATTGCCCACACCCCAGACACCCCAGTCTCGACCACAGCGGACTCGGCCGGAACCCCCTGGGAGAGTACCTGGTACGTACCGATCTGGCGCCTGGACGGCTCGATCCCCAGGCCCGTGGAGGCATTGCCCTGAGGATCCAGGTCGATGACCAGCACCTTCCGGCCGATCTCGGCCAGTGCCGCGCCCAGGTTCACGGCGGTGGTGCTCTTCCCCACCCCACCTTTCTGGTTGGCAACGGCTACCACCCTGGGCACACCGGAAGGCTCAGGTGGAGGCCGAGCATCGACCTCCGGTCGAGACTCTGGGGACTCCCGACGGATCAGCCGCCTGAGGGGGCTCATTGCCTCCGGGCCATGATAACCAGAGGCGTGGCGTTTTCAACCACGGGATCCACCCGTACGCTCGCTGGTGTCTCGGGACTGGCCAGGGACCGGGCCGCCAACCCGGGCTCCCGAAGGCGCCTCCCGGCGAAGTAGACGAGGCGTCCCCCGGGGTGCAGGAGGGGGATCGCGGCTTCCCACGCTCGTTCCAGGGGAGCGAACGCCCGGGCGGTGACGAGATCCGCCGGCCGTCCGAGGTCTTCGGCGCGGCTCATGGCGACGACGGCGTTCTTCAGCTCGAGGCGATCCACCGCCAGCTCCAGGAAGGCCGCGGCACGGCGTCGCGGATCCACCAGCACGAACGAGCACTCTGGCTTCGCGATGGCCAGGACCAGCCCCGGGAGACCGGCTCCCGACCCCAGGTCGTAGGCCAATCGGTCACCGTCCTCCGTGTATCGCACGGCGCGAAGGCAGTCCAGGATGTGCCGGGGATAGACTCTGTGGGCATCTCCTCTTGCCAGCAGGCCCAGGGCAACGCCTCGTTCTCCAAGGATCTTCGCATACAGGAGCAGACGTTCAGCGGATCCGCGAGCGAGATCTAGACCGATCCGACCAGCGTCACTCAGGACCGTTTCACGGGAAACGATGATTCGCCCCAAGGGCGGCCGGTCCTTCGTCCTCGCGGCCTAGGAACGCTTCTTGCGGATCACCACGCGCCGCTCGGGATCCTCGCCCTCGCTCGTGGTCTCCACTCCTCCGACCTCACCGGCGGCGTCGTGGACGATCTTCCGATCGTAGGCGGTCATCGGCTCCAACCGCTCCACCCTCCCCGTCCGCTTCACCCGCTGGGCCACGCCCCTGGCCTTCTCAGACAGTCGGCTCCGGCGCCGCTTCCGGTAGTCCTCAACGTCCACCAGGACCATGCACCGATTCTGGGTCCTCCTCTGGACGGCCGAGCGGACCACTTCCTGAAGCGCGTCCAGGGTCTGGCCGTGCCGGCCTATCAGAAGCCCCATCCCCTCGGATTCCTGGCCCCCGAGGATGTCGACGTACATGACTCCCTCCACCACACCCCGCTCCACGTCCGCCTCGACCCCCATCCTTTCGACCAGGCCGGCAACGAACTCCTCTGCGATGTCGGCCTGTTCCTCGAGCGCCACACCCGAGACGCCTTCTTCGGGGACCCGCACCCTGACGACGGCTTCCTGTGCCCCGAACCCCAGAACTCCCTTCTGGGGCTCCTGGACGATCTCCACCTCGGCTTCCTGCTCACTGACGCCGAGCTCCTCGAGAGCGGCCTCGATGGCCTCCTCAACGCTTGCGGCGCTTCTTTCTACTTCCCGCACCTCGGCCTCCCGACCGCTTCGTCCCGGACCCATCGCCGCTGGGCTGCCCCTTGGTCTTCGCCGCTCCCCCCTTTGGTTCCGACGGCTTGGAGCCGCCACCCTTACCCGCCGGAACCGCCGCCTCAGGCTCCCGGGTCCTGATCATCACGTACTGCTGGCCGATCTGCCACAGGTTGGTGGTCACCCAGTACACGAGCACTCCGGCCGAGATGTTGATCGAGATGAACCCGAGGAACAGCGGCATGATCCGACCCATCAGCTGCATCTGCTGCTGTTGCTGTGGCGTCCCCGGCGCCCTCTGCATCTGGCGCTGCGAGTACCAGGTCGTCACGACCATCAACGCCACCAAGCCGAAGTATCCGATCAGCGGAGGACCTCCCGCTTCGGTACCCGGCCTGGCGCACTGACGGATGCCCGTCTCCGAGGCGGCCTGGGTGGGGGAGCAGGACAGATGCATCCCCAGGAACGTGGCCCGGTCGGGAACCACCTCACGCATCAAGGTACTGTCCGGTGGGAGATGCCGAGTTCCTTTGGCCGATTCGCATACGAACTCCCGGACCGTACCTCCTTCGCCCTCGGCTGGCCGACACGAGAAGATTGTCCCAGACGGCTGGATCTCGGCCGAGGGGTCATCTCGGGCCACCCACTTCTCCACGGTCACCGGCGCTCCCCGGTCGCAGATGATGGTGTCCGACGCCACCGCTCCGATCTCCGCCGTGGGCTCCCCGCTCACCAGGCAGATCGCATCCTCCCCACCGATGCTGGCCAGCGTTATCTCCGAGGACGGCCGGGCGATCCCGTAGATCGGGGTCTGAAGCACCGAATAAAGAGCGATGAACACCGGGATCTGAAGGAGGAGCGGCAGGCACCCTCCCAGAGGGTTCACCTGGTGCTCCTTGTACAGCTTCTGCAGCTCCTCGTTGAGCTTCTGGCGGTTCCCCTTGTGCTTGCGCTGGAGCTCCTTGACCTTCGGTTGGAGCTTCTGCATGGCGTGCATCGATCGAACCTGCCTGATCCCCAGAGGGAGCAGGAGGATCCGGACGAGAACAGTGAGCAGGATGATGGCCACCCCGTAGGACGGAATGACGTCGTAGAAGAACGCCAGGATCTCCCCCAAACCCTGCAGGATCCCCTGCCAGACGGCGCTCATGCGGGCTCACCAGGGTCGTACGACGTTGTCGTACGGTATGACGTCCTCATACTACGGGCTCCGAGCGGCGCCGCGCGCCCGGCTGGGGCACCGGATCAAGGCCCCCCGCCGAGAGGGGGCTGCACCGAAGGACCCGCCACACTGACAGCACCGACCCCTTGATGGCACCGTGGACCCGTATCGCCTCCGCGGCGTAGGCGGAGCACGACGGATGGAACCGGCAGCGGCCCCCGACCATACGACCCACGGCGGCCCGATAGACCCAGATCAGCCCGAGGAGGATCGTCCTGGCCGGCCACCCGGCCAGCCACCACGCCCGGGCTGCTGCAGCCCTCATCCCTGTATCACTCCGGCTCGCCTGAGCAAGCCCTCGACCTCCTCGACCACCTCTGTCGCCTTGGCTTGGCCGAACGGGCCTCGGGCCACCAGCACGAATTCGTATCCGGCCGGTACCCCGGACGCCAGCCGCCTCCACGCCTCCCTCAGAAGCCGCCGGGCCCGGTTCCGAGCCACCGCACCCCCCACCCGTCTCCCGGCGACCCAGGCCGCTCTCGACGCCCCGGTCCCGGGCGCCACGTACAGTACCATCCGCCTTGACTGCGCCCGCGAGCCCGCCTTCAGGACGCGCGTGATGTCCCGAGATCGGCGGAGCCTAGGCGCTGAGCCGGGCCCGGCCTTTGGTCCGTCGTCGGCCAATGATCGCCCGGCCCGCCCGCGTTCGCATCCGGGCCCGAAAGCCGTGAGTTCTCTTCCGTCTGCGGGTGCTCGGCTGATAGGTCCGCTTCATCGGCACAAATAAAGTAACAAAACACCGAACGTTTGGCGTCCGAGCAGGTCAGACGGCATCGTGATCTGGCACCGGGATTTTGGAACCCGGGACGCTCGGGTGTATCATCCTCACGCTTCCTCTAGGGGTCGCCGAATCGTTCGGCGGCCCCCATTTACTTCCCCAGCGAATTGC
Organism: Actinomycetota bacterium; assembly: GCA_046726855.1. Classification (GTDB taxonomy): domain Bacteria; phylum Actinomycetota; class UBA4738; order UBA4738; family CALAEC01; genus JBKPBL01. Next base: position 11,159 of record JBKPBL010000077.1, read on the forward strand.
ACACCTGTGGAAAATGGTTGTGGAAAAGGGGGCCGTCGAGATCGGAGCTGAGGCGATCTGGTCGCGGACGGCCGAGCGGATCCGGGCCGAGGTCCCCGCAAACACGTTCAACATGTGGTTCTCCGAGCTCCGAGCTCAAACCATCGATGAGCGGACGCTCGAGCTGACCGCTCCCAGCGATTACGTTCGCTCGTGGCTGGCCCGGAACTACCTCGAGCTCATCACACGCCTGGTGGCCCAGGTTCACGGCGCGCCGCTGGAGATCCAGCTGGCCGCTGAGCAGCCACCCCCGCCCGATCGCGACTCCGCACCACCGATCCAAGAGCCGGACGCGCCGGACCGTTCGCCGACCATGAGCTTTCCGGAGCGGTACACGTTCGATAGCTTCGTGTTGGGGCCCTCGAACCGGTTCGCGCAGGCCGCAGCAATGGCCGTGGCCGAGGCTCCGCCGTCCAGGGCGTACAACCCCCTGTTCATCTATGGGGGAGTGGGCCTCGGCAAGACACACCTCCTTTACGCCATCGCCAGCCACATGACCCGGCTGGTCCCGAGTACCCGGGCCAAGTACGTCACCTCCGAGGCGTTCATCACCGAGTTCATCAAGGCCGTACGGGAGGGGCAAGGGTACCTGTTCCAGCGCCGGTACCGGGACGTCGACGTCCTGCTGGTCGACGACATCCAGTTCCTGGTCCGGGCCGAGGAGACCCAGACGGAGTTCTTCCACACCTTCAACACCCTTCACGGCGCCGAGCGCCAAATAGTCATCGCCTCGGACCGGCCTCCCCAGGAGCTCTCGGGCCTGGCTGAGCGGCTCAGGAACCGGTTCCGGTGGGGCCTCATCGTCGACATCCAGCCCCCCAACCTCGAGACTCGGATCGCCATCCTTCAGCAGAAAGCGCTCCGCGACGCCCTCCAGGTCCCGGACAACGTCCTCCACTTCATCGCGGAGCGATTCGACGCGAACATCAGGGAGCTCGAGGGGGCCCTCCTCCGCGTAGTGGCCTTCGCCTCGCTCTCCCGCCTCCCCGTCGACCTGCCACTGGCCGAGCGAGCCCTCGAGGACCTCCTCCCCCAGAGCGGCCGCGAGGTCCCCGCCGAGACGATCATGACCGAGACCGCGAAGTACTTCGGGCTCCGCCTCGAGGACCTCGTCTCGAAGAGCCGCTCCAGGCCCCTCACCACGGCGCGGCACATCGCCATGTACCTGCTCCGTGAGCTCACCGGCCTCTCGCTGATCAAGATCGGTGAGCTGTTCGACCGAGACCACTCCACCGCGCTGCACGGCATCAAACGGATCGAGACGATGATGCCGCAGCGCGATACCACCTATCGTCAGGTGCAGGAGCTCACCAAGAAGATCACCGCCAGCGTCAGGAGCATGAGATGAGGAGAACCTGTTGGCTTCCGGCGGCTCACCCCGGGCGCCGCGCGGCAGGGGCGCACCAGCTGGTGACCCCTCAACACGCGCTGAACATGTCAGACGGGCGCCCTACCCTGCGCATAGGAGCCGTTGTCCCCGGTTTGCACAGGCCCTACTACGACTGCTCTGGAGAACAGAGAAGATCATGAAGTTCGTGGAAGGGGAGGTGGAGCTGTGAAGTTCAGGTGTGATCGGGACCTCCTGTCGGAGGCCCTCCAGACCGTCCAGCGCGGAGTGTCGACACGTCCCGGGATCCCCGCGCTGACCGGTGTGCTGATGACTGTGGGGGAGGAGGGACTGGCCCTAACCACCACCGACCTCGAGGTCACCGTCGAGGAGCGGGTGCCCGTGGACGTCCGGGAGGAGGGGAGCGCCCTGGTGCCGGCGCGACTGCTGGCCGACATGGTGAAGTCCCTCCCTCCGGACTCGGTCGACTTCGAGACGGATGGTTCCCAGGCCAAGGTGGTGTGCCGGAGCTTCGAGGGGACGCTTCGATGCCTGGCGGCCGAGGACTTCCCCGCGGTGCGTGACGTTGAGGGGACCAGGATCACGGTCGAGGCCGGCCCGTTCGCCGAGGGCGTGGGGCAGGTGGCTCGGGCCGCCTCCCGCGATGAGGCTCGGCCCGTGCTGACCGGAGTGCTCATTGAGGCGAACCGTGAAGGTCTGACTCTGGCCGCCACCGACTCGTACCGCCTCGCAGTTCGAGAGGTCCGGGCCACTGGGGAGGGAGAGGCCAAGGCCCTGGTCCCCGAGCGGGCCATCTCCGAGGCCGGGCGGGCCGCCTCAGGCGAGGAGAAGGCCCAGGTGGAGATAGTCCTCGGCGAGGCCCAGGCCGGGTTCCGGGTCGGCTCCCTCCGTCTGACTTCCCGGCTCATCGACGGCGAGTTCCCGAACTACCGGCAGCTCTTGCCCGAGCCCGGAGAGAACCGGCTCTCGGCGAACTCCCAGGAGCTGCTGGAAGCCGTCCGTCGCGTGGGGCTCCTGGCCAGGGAGAGCTCTCCGGTGCGCCTGGAGCTGAACGCCCTGGGGATTCGCCTGACCTCGTCCTCGCCCGACCTCGGGGGAGCGGTGGAGGCGGTGGAGGCCTCGTACCAGGGCGAGGAGCTGACGGCGGCGTTCAACCCGCACTACTTCGGAGACGGCCTCCAGGGAGTCACCGGAGAGAGGGCCACCGTGGAGCTGCGCGACGGCCTCAAGCCGGCGCTGATCCGGGGCGAGGGGGACGACGCCTTCACCTACCTGGTGATGCCGGTCCGCCTCCCCGCCCCCGTGGGGTAGGTGCGCCTTCGTTGGCTGGAGGTCCGGGACTTCCGTAATCACCGGGAGACCTCTCTCGAGGTGCCCGACGGGCTGGTCGCGGCGGTGGGCCCAAACGCCCAGGGAAAGACCAACCTGCTCGAAGCGGCTCACTATCTCTTGACGCTGCGATCTCCTCGGGCGTCATCCGACCAGCCGTTGGTGCGCATCGGCGCCTCCAGCTCGTTCCTCCGCGGTGAGGTGGACACGACCACCGGGCGGGTCCTGGTCGAGGTGGAGGTTCGAGCGTCGGGTGCAAACCGCATTCAGGTGAACCGCAGTGGGGTCCGGCGCAAGCGGGACCTTCGATCCCGGGTCCGTTCGGTGATGTTCATCCCCGAGGATCTGGTCATCGTCCAGGGACAGCCGGATGACCGGCGGCGGTTCCTGGACGAGGCGACGGACGCGCTGTGGCCCGCGGAGGAAACGGCCCGGACCGCGTACGACCGGGCCCTGAGGCAGCGGAACCGACTTCTCAAGGAGCACGAGGGGTTGGAGCCTCCGGAGGAGCTGGCCGCCTGGGACACCGAGCTGGCCCGCCATGGCTCGGCTGTCACCTCGGCTCGAGCCAGGGCCTCGGAGCGCGTGGAACCGAGGGCGGGGGACGAGTTCGCCGAGGTTTCGGGGGACCGCCTGGCGGTCCGATACAGACCATCGGTGACCGCCGCCCAGGGCCAGGATCTGGAGGCCGCCATGCTCCTGGGGCTGGCGGAGCGCCGCGACGATGAGATGGCCCGCAGGACCACCCTGGTCGGTCCTCACCGGGACGATGTCGACATCGCAGTGGGGGAGCTGGCGGCCCGGCGTTTCGCGTCTCACGGGGAGGCCTGGGCCGGGGCGCTCTGCCTGCGGCTGGGTGTGGCCGGCGCGGTCCAGGCCGAGGTGGAGGACGCTCCCGTGCTGGTGCTGGACGACCCGTTCTCCGGACTCGACCCGGAGCGCCGAGGTCGCCTGGCCGGGGGCTTGAAGAGGCGAGGACAGGTCCTCATCTCGGTGCCGGACGAGGCCCAGGTTCCCACGGGGGCGGCGGTGTGGGAGGTGAGCGAAGGCCGTGTCGGGACCAGATAAGCCCGAGCGGACGGAAGGCGTCGGGGAGGTCCTGCGCGAGGTCCTGGGCCAGGCGAAGATGCGCCCCGGGGTGGCCCTGGGACGTCTGGTGCTGGCCTGGGAGGAGGTGGTGGGGCCCCAGTTGGCCCGCGAGACTAGCCCCTGGGCCCTCGAGGGGGGACACCTGGTGGTGGCAGCCTCCACCGCGGCGTGGGGGGCCCAGGTCCGTTTCCTGGCCGATGACATCCGGCTCAGAGCCAACGAGACTCTCCGCGTAGAAACCGTTCGATCCGTGCGCGTTACGGTAAGACAAGATGTCCGGAAACGGTTGGGGCGCAACGCATCAGACATGTCGGTGAGGGACGCAAGGATGCCCCGGGAGGGGCCTTCGCGGTGATAGAATTGATGTTGTTCGACTCCTCGTGGCCCCCTCGATGAGAGTGCGCGGGTCTGCCGTGGGCGGGCCCCACCGGAGGTTCATTGGCGAGCAGTAATCCCCGCAAGAGAAGCAATACCCCCAAGAGGGGTTCCTCGGCCAAGGGCCGGGGCACCCAGAGACCCACCCGCCGGTCGTCCACCGCTGGTCGAGGCGGAACGCTGAAGCCCACCGCCGGGGCCGGGAACGCCGCGCGGCGTCCTCGCTACGAGGCCGCCGACATAACCGTCCTGGAAGGCTTGGAGGCGGTCCGCCGGCGGCCGAGCATGTACATCGGGTCCACCGCGAGCCGGGGGCTGCACCACCTGGTCTACGAGGTGGTCGACAACGCCATCGACGAGGCCCTGGCAGGTGCCTGCAGCCGCATCCTGGTCCGCCTCCGCCGCGACGGCGGGGTGACCGTGGCCGATGACGGCCGGGGGATCCCGGTCAAGCCTATCCCCAGGTCGAAGGACCGTCGTCCCGCGCTGGAGGTGGTCCTGACGACCCTCCACGCCGGCGGGAAGTTCGACGGCAAGTCCTACATGGTCTCCGGGGGGCTCCACGGGGTGGGCGTCTCGGTGGTCAACGCCCTGGCCGAGCGGCTCGAGGTCCACGTGGCCAGGGATGGCTTCGAGTGGAGCCAGTCCTACTCCCGGGGGCAGCGTCTGGAGAAGCTGAAGAAGGGGAAGGCCAGCAGGAAGACCGGAACGATCGTGACCTTCTGGCCGGACACCGAGATCTTCGAGGAGACCGAGTTCAAGCGAGACATCCTGGCCGACCGTCTCCGCGAGCTGGCCTACCTGACCAGGGGAGTGGAGGTCGCCTTCGTGGATGAGCGCCAGGGCAAGGAATGGCGCGAGGTCTACAAGGCCAGGGGCGGCCTGGCGGACTTCGTCCAGCTCCTCAACCACGGCAAGGACACCATCAGCCGCGTGGTCCACTTCGAAGGCAGGAAGGAGGACGCAGAGGTCGAGGTGGCCATGCAGTGGAACAACGGCTTCGCCGAGTCGCTTCACTCCTTCGCCAACACCATCAACACGCACGAGGGGGGGACCCACGAGGAGGGCCTGAAGAAGTCGCTCACCAACGTGATCAACCGCTACGCACGCCAGCGTGGCTTCCTCAAGGAGAAGGACCCGAACCTGGAGGGAGATGACGTCCGTGAGGGGCTGACCGTGATCGTCTCGGTCAAGCTGAAGGAGCCCCAGTTCGAGGGGCAGACCAAGACCAAGCTGGGGAACACGGAGATCAGGTCGTTCGTCGAGACGACGGTCAACCGGCACCTCATGACCTGGCTCGAGGAGCACGGCGGCGACGGCAAGCGCATCGTCCAGAAGGGGAATGACGCGGCCAAGGCCCGACTCGCCGCTCGTCAGGCCCGCGACCTGGCCCGGCGTAAGGGCTTGCTCGACTCCTCCCTTCCCGGCAAGCTCGCCGACTGCCAGCTCGAGGAGCCGGAGAAGACCGAGCTGTTCATCGTGGAGGGCGACTCCGCAGCCGGCCCGGCGATCCAGGCTCGCGATCCCGCGTACCAGGCCATCCTGCCCATCCGGGGCAAGATCCTGAACGTGGAGAAGGCCCGGCTGCATAAGATCCTGGAGAACAACGAGATCCAGGCACTGATCACGGCGATCGGCACGGGCATCGGCGAGGAGTTCGACGTCGCCCGGGCCAGGTACGGGAAGGTCATCGCGCTGACAGACGCCGATGTGGATGGGGCCCACATCCGCACGCTCCTCCTCACGTTCCTGTTCCGCCACATGAAGGAGCTGATCGACGCTGGCCAGGTCTACATCGCCCAGCCGCCCCTCTACCGGGTCAACCTCGACGGGAAGCCGCAGTACCTGTTCTCCGACAAGGAGCTGAACCAGCTTCGCAAGAACAACGGCAAGAAGAACTTCGCCGTCCTCCGGTTCAAGGGCCTGGGTGAGATGAACCCCGAGCAGCTCTGGGAGACGGCCATGGATCCCGAGCAGCGGACCCTGCTCCAGGTGACCATGGAGGACGCGGCAGCGGCCGACCGCATCTTCACCGTGCTGATGGGTGAGAACGTCGAGTCCCGCCGGGAGTTCATCCGCGACAACGCGAAGGACGTTCGCCTCATCGACGTGTAGCGATGGCTCTTCGCGCTGACTCGATCGACATCGAGGAGGAGGTACGAACCTCCTTCCTGGACTACGCGATGTCGGTAATCGTGTCCCGAGCCCTTCCCGACGTCCGTGACGGACTGAAGCCGGTCCATCGCCGGATCCTGTGGGGAATGCTGGAAGGGGGGCTTCGACCCGACCGGCCCACGAAGAAGGCCGCCCGCGTCGTTGGGGACGTCATGGGGAAGTACCACCCCCACGGGGACCAGGCGATCTACGACTCCCTCGTACGGATGGGGCAGGACTTCTCCCTTCGCTACCCCCTGGTCGACGGGCAGGGG
>JBKPBL010000078.1:0-8654 GCA_046726855.1 Actinomycetota bacterium
GGAGTCGCGGACGAACGAGTTGGTGAGCTCGGCGGCCCGTTTCGCCTCCTCGACCTCCTCTAGGGGCTCGCTCCAGGCGATCCGGTCCTCGAACTCCTCGAGAGCCACTCCCAGCCTACCCTGCCGTGCGTAAGCGGGATCGGTGTTGCTTACCTCAGCCGACAGCGGCCCCTGGTCGGACCGAATGACCAGTGCGCCCCGGTGCTCAACGGTGGCCCGGAGTTCGAACGTGGCGCCGGGCAGCTCCACTCTCTCGTTTACCTCTTGGGCCAGGGCCCGAGCATCCTCGGTGGAGAGCTCCCTGCCGACCCTGCGGTCCAGGATCCTCTCCCCCTCGGAGGTGGCGAAGTTGACCCGATGAGCGATGTCCCCGTCCCGGAACTCCATCCCCGCCCCAAGGGCCTCGAGGACGCCCCGGCCGGGGTGCTGCTCGGTGGGGTCGTATCCGAGGATGGCGAACACGGCGATGTCCGACTCGGGGGCGATGTCCCGGCCCACCGTGTGCACCAGCCCCTCCCGCCCCCTCCGGGCCAGGTCGTCGAGGAACGGAGTGGCCGCCGCCTCCAGAGGAGTCTTATCTCCGAGAGCCGGATGGGGCTCGTCCCCCAGGCCGTCGAGACACACGTACAGGAGGCGCTTCATCAGTGCTTGACGATCAGGGCGAGCTCCTCGGGGTCCAGGCTGGCCCCTCCGACCAGTGCTCCGTCGATCTCGGGGTGGGCCATGAACTCCCGGATGTTACCGGCCTTGACGCTCCCTCCGTACTGGATGGGGATCGTCTCGGCCACGTCGGTGGAGTACATCGTCTCCAGGGTGTCCCTGATGGCCCGGATGACCTCCCCGGCGTCGGTGGGGTTGCACGCCCGGCCCGTCCCGATTGCCCAGATGGGCTCGTAGGCGATCACCGTCCCCCCGGCCTCCTCGGGACCCACCTTGGATAGGTCCTCCCGAATCTGGGCGGCGACCCTCTCTATGGTCCGGCCGGACTCCCGCTCCCCCAGCGACTCCCCCACGCAAAGGATGGGGACCATCCCGTGGCCGTGGACGGCCCTGACCTTTCGGGCCACCTGGGCGTCCGTCTCGCCGAACTGCTCCCGGCGCTCCGAGTGCCCCACGATCACGTACGCGACCTTCAGCGCGGTGAGCATCGGCGGCGAGATCTCCCCGGTGAACGCGCCTCGATCCTTCCAGTGCACGTCCTGGGCCCCGAGCTTGAACGGGAGACGATCGGCTTCGATCAGCGTCTGCACGCTCCTGAGGGCAGTGAACGGAGGGCAGATCGCGACCTCCACCCGTTCCACGTCGTCCTTGTCGAGCAGGTACGACAGCTTCTGGACCGCCTGGATGGCTTCCAGGTGCGTCTTGTGCATCTTCCAGTTGGCCGCCACGATCGGCCGGCGGGCCTTAGCCACCGGCGTCCTCCATCAGTGCAGCCACGCCCGGGAGGGTCTTCCCCTCCAGGAACTCGAGAGAGGCGCCGCCGCCGGTGGATAGATGGTCGATGGCTCCCTCGAAGCCCAGCCGCCGGATGGCGGCCACGCTGTCACCCCCACCGACCACGGTGAAAGCGTCGATCCCGGCCACGGCCTGGGCCACGCCCCTGGTGCCCAGGGAGAAGGGCTCCAGCTCGAACACCCCCATGGGCCCGTTCCAGAACACGGTCCTGGCGTCGGCCAGGACCCGGGTGAACTCCTCCACGGTCCGGGGTCCCACGTCGAGCCCCTGGAGCCCCTTCGGCACATGATCCGCCGGTACCGTCTCCTTCCGGGCCCCGGCCTCGGGGGACGGGGCGACCACCACGTCCTCGGGGAGGATCACGGGGACCCCTCGCTCCTCGGCCTTCTCGAGCGCTTCCCGAACCGAGCCGAGCCTCTCCTCCTCGACCAGGGAGTCGCCGGTCTCGGCTCCCTGGGCGGCCAGGAACGTGAAGGCCATGGCCCCGCCGATGAGCAGCCCGTCGACCAGGTCGAGGAGGGTCTCGATCACGCCCAGCTTGTCCGACACCTTGACCCCACCCAGGATGGCCACGAAGGGCTCCTCGGGTCCTTCCCGAAGCCGGGAGAGGACCTCGATCTCCTTCTGCATGAGCCGCCCCGCCGCTGCCGGCAGCAGTTCGGCCACCCCGACCACCGAGGCGTGGGCCCGGTGGGCGGCCCCGAACGCGTCGTCGACGTAGTCGTCGGCCAGCGCGGCCAGCCGGTCGACGAACGAAGGTTCGTTCGCCTCCTCGCCCGGGTCGAACCGGAGGTTCTCCAGCACCACGACGCTGTCCGGGAGCACCTTCTCGATCGCCGAGGCCTCGTGGTCGCCGGTCAGGGGATCGAGCTTCACGACCGGGAACGAGCCCAGCTCCCCCAGCCGTTCGGCGACAGGGTCCATCCGGAGCTCGTCGACCACCTCCCCCTTGGGCCTTCCGAGGTGGCTGCACAGCACGAGGCCCGCTCCTGCTCCTCGAAGCTCCTCGATCGTGGGCAGGGCGGCCCGGATCCGGATGTCGTCAGCTACCTTCCCGTCCTCCAGAGGCACGTTGAAGTCCACCCTGACGAGGACCCGGCGCCCGTCCAGGTCGCCGAGATCCTCGATCGTGCGGAGCCGACCCACCCCTACAGCTTGGCGGCGACGAGCTCGGTGAGCTGGACCAGACGGTTCGAGTAGCCCCACTCGTTGTCGTACCAGCCGACCACCTTGACCATGTTTCCGATGGCCATGGTCAAGGCCGAGTCGAACACGCAGGAGTGAGGATCGCCGACGACGTCACTCGAGACCACGGGGTCCTCGGTGTACTTCAGCAGGCCTTCCAGACGCCCCTCCGCGGCGGTGCGAAACGCCTCGTTCACCTGGTCCACGGTGGCGTCGCGCTCCAGGATGCACACCAGGTCGGTGACCGATCCGTCGGGCACCGGGACCCGGAACGCCATCCCGTCCATCCTTCCCTTCAGCTTGGGGATGGCCAGAGAGGTGGCCTTGGCGGCCCCGGTCGACGCCGGAACGATGTTGATGGCCGCGGCCCGGGCCCGGCGGAGGTCCCTGTGCGGGAGGTCCAGGAGGTTCTGGTCGTTGGTGTAAGCGTGGCAAGTGGTCATCAGCGCTCGGTCTATGCCGAAGGCGCGGTCCACGACGCTGGCCATCGGGACCACGCAGTTCGTCGTGCAAGAGGCGTTGGAGATCACGTGATGGGCCGCCGGGTCGTAGTCCTGGTCGTTGACGCCCAGGACGATCGTTATGTCCTCGCCCTTGGCGGGGGCGCTGACGATGACCTTCTGGGCGCCGGCGGTGAGATGCTTCTCGGCACTCTCTCGGTCCGTGAACAGGCCCGTCGACTCGATGACGATCTCCGCCCCGAGCTCCTTCCAGGGCAGGGAACCGGGATCGCGCTCGGAGATGACCTTGAGGTCGTCGCCGTCGACGCTGATCCTGTCGTCGCTGGCTTTGATGTCGGAATCGAGGACGCCCAGGACCGAGTCGTACTTGAGGAGATGGGCCAGCGTGCCGGCATCCGTGATGTCGTTGACGGCAACGAAGTCGAGGTCCGACCCCAAGGCCTTGGCTGCCCGGAAGTAGTTCCTCCCGATGCGTCCGAAGCCGTTGATCCCTACCTTGACCGCCATGGTTCATGACCTCCTTATTCTCGTTCCTCCATCCTATCCGGACCCGACCGGGCGGCAGCGTTCACGGTGCGCGGGCGTCGACGCGTTCCGCGAGGTCCAACACCTCGGCGGCATCCGTCGCTCCCGTGGCCCCTCCGACGGTCACCGTGAGCACCAGGTCTCCCGACCTCCACACGTAGCCGAACGACTCGGCGAAGGGAACCTCGTGCCGCCAGCCGAACCCGGCCTCTCCCAGGCCGGGGGCCGGTAGCTCCTCACGTACCGCCGTCTGGCCGGCCCCGGTCTGGACCTCGCGGAGGTATTCGAGGAACCGGCCCGCGGCAGATCCTTCGGCGAACCGGACCGCGGTCGACCCTGCGGAGGTGAGCCCCTCCGGTGGGGCCTCCCCCTCGTCACTCGTGGCGGTGAAGACGGTCTGGTAGCCGCCCCTGAAGGCGCCCGTCACCGAGCCTGGGACCGGCGGGCGGTTGGGGACCGCCTCCTTCGGAGGGAGCACCTCACGCAGGGAGCCCACGGGCCCGGAGAGACCTTCATCGAGGCGGAGACCCTCGGGAGCCTCGTCGGGCTGGAGCGGTACGCGAGCCAGCGCCGACCCGCGGTCGGTTCCGGCCTCGTTTCCGTCGCCGGAGCGTGCCTCTCCATCGCATGCCGGCAGGAGGAGCGCCGGCAGGAGTACCCCGACCAGGACCGCCGGGCGGAGGTGACCCACTACTCGCGGTCGAGGTCGCGGTGATCGCGTCTGACCGGGAGCCCCTTCTCCCGGAAGAACGCCGCCAGCTCGTCGGCAACCACCACCGAGCGGTGCCTGCCGCCGGTGCACCCTATGGCTACGGTCAGGTACGACTTCCCCTCCGACACGTAGCCGGGCAGGACATGATCGAGGAGGGCGAACATGCGGCTCATGAACTCGGCGTAGGTCGGCTGGCCGGTCACGTGCCGCTTCACCGGAGCATCGAGCCCCTGGAGGGGTCGGAGCCAGTCCACCCAGTACGGGTTGGGGAGGAATCTGACGTCCAGCACCAGGTCCGCGTCTCTGGGAACGCCATACTTGTATCCGAACGAGACCACCGCGACCTGAAGCCCAGCCTCGGGGCGGGCCCGGCCGAACGCATCACGGAGCCGTTCCCGAAGCTCGTGCGGGTGGAGCTCGGTCGTGTCGATGATCAGGTCGGCCTCCTCCCGTAGGGCTTCCATGGTCTCCCGTTCCCTCCGGATTCCCTCGGCCCGGCGATCCTCGGGTGCGAGGGGATGCTTGCGGCGGGTCTCCGCGAACCGCCGGATCAAGACGTCCTCCGACGCCTCCAGGAAAAGGATCCGGGTGGGGATCCGGCGCTGACGGAGCTCGTGCAGCGCCGCGGCCAGGGCGTCGAAGAATTTCCCGCCCCGGGCGTCGGCCACTATGGCCACCTTCTGCGGGCCTCCCGTAGTCTCCACAAGCTCGGACATCTTCCCGATGAGAGCCGGAGGCAGGTTGTCGACGACGAAGTACCCCATGTCCTCGAGGCACTTGGCCGCCTCGGACCGGCCTGCGCCGGAGAGCCCGGTGATGATGGTCACCTCGGGAGCGGCCGGGAGCTTTCGAGGGATCGCCTCCGGGCGTTTGACGGGCTCCGCGGCGGTCACGCGGACCTCGCCCGCTCGGGGCTCCGCCGGCCTCGGATGGCGGCGGCGATCTGGGAGGCCAGCCTGGGGCCAACCCCGGGTGTTGCGGCGATCTCCTCCGTGCCTGCCCTGGCCAGCCGGGCCAGGGAGCCGAACCGCCGAAGGAGGGCCCGCTTCCTGGCCGGTCCCACGCCCGGGATGTCGTCGAGGGGGGAGGCCATGGCCCGCCGCTGGCGCTTCCGCCGGTGGTAGTCCAGGGCGAAGCGGTGGGCCTCGTCCCGGACGTGCTGGAGCACGAACAGAGCCTCCGAACCCCTCGGCACCACCAGGGTCTCCGGCTGGCCGGGCAGGTACACCTCTTCCAGGCGCTTGGCCAGGCCCACCGCCGGGATGGCCAGGCCCATCTCGTCCACCACCCGGAGGGCCACGTTCAGCTGTCCCCGACCCCCGTCCACAACCACCAGCGACGGCGGATAGGCGAACCGCCTTCGCTTGTCGGGCCGCTGGCCTCGTTCCTTGAGGTACCGGGTGAACCGTCGGCGAAGGGTCTCCTCCATGCTGGCGAAATCGTCCTGTCCGGGCACGCCCTTGATCTCGAACCGCCGGTAGTCCGACCGCTTGGGCAGGCCGTCCTCGAACACCACCATGGACCCGACCTTGGAGTCGGGGCCCAGGTTCGAGATGTCGTAGGCCTCGATCCGGAGGGGTGGCTCATCCAGGCCCAGCACGTCGCCCAGCTCTGCCAGGGCCCTCGATCGGGCCGCGAAGTCCGAGGCCCGCTTCAGCTTGTGGCGGACGAACGCCTCCTTGGCGTTGGTGGTCACCACCTTCAGCAGGCGGCGCTTGTCGCCGCGGGAGGGGACGGCGATCCGGGCCCTGCCTCCTCGCCGCTCCTCCAGCCAGAGCTCCAGGACGTCCCGATCGACCGGCCACGCCGGGACCAGAACCTTGGGCGGCACCTCGTCCCGCTCCATGTACAGCTCGCGAATGAACGAGGAGAGGAGGCCGGGCGTGTCCAGGTCCTCGACCCTGTCGACGACCCATCCCTTCCGTCCCGTGACTCGGCCGCCTCGGACGAAGAACACCTGGAACGCTGCCTCCAGGTCATCCTCGTCGAGCCCGACCACGTCGAGGTTCTCCCGCTGTGAGAGGACCATCTCCTGGGTCTCGATGGCCTTCCTGGCCGCGGTGAGGCGGTCCCGGAACCGGGCCGCGGCCTCGAACTCCTGGCGCTCGGAGGCGACCTTCATCTCGGCCTCGAGGTCCCGGAGGATGGGCCGATGGTTCCCGGCCAGGAAGTCTGCCAGCGAGTCGACGGTCTCCCGGTAGCTCTCCTCGGTGACCCCAGTCTTCTCGGGGACGCAGGGGCCCGCACACCTGCCGATGTCGTAGTACAGGCACGGCCGTCCGGCCCGCCGCCGCTGGTCGAAGAACCCATTCGAGCAGGTCCGCACGGGGAAGACCCGAGTAAGCGAGTCGAGTGTCTCCCGGATCGCGTAGGCGTGGGCGTAGGGCCCGAAGAACCGCATACCCTTCCGGCGCTTGGCCCTGGTCACGGTGGCCCTGGGCCAGGTCTCCCCCACCGTCACCGCCAGGTAGGGGTAGGACTTGTCGTCGCGGTACCGGACGTTGAACCTGGGCCGGTGCTGCTGGATCAAGTTGTACTCGAGGTGGAGGGCGTCCACCTCGTTCGAGGCCACGATCCACTCCACCCTGTCCGCCGCCTCGACCATGGCCTCGGTCCGCGCATGGAGGGGGGCCGACCAGTAGCCGGGAAGCCGCTTGCGGAGGGACTTGGCCTTGCCCACGTAGATGACCCGACCGTCCCGGTCCCGGAAGAGATACGCCCCCGGCGAGTCGGGGATCGTGGCCGGGTCCGGTCGTGGCAGTTCGCTCACGGGCTGCTCTGTCTCCATTGTAGGGGGCGGGTCCAGCCTTGGAGGCTTTATGTGCCGGAAGGAAGGGATCTTATTGCCCGCCCTGCCCCCCGCCGGCCACCACGAAGGTGCCGGTCATCGTGGTGGGATGCAGGTCGCAGCGGAAGAAGAGGTCTCCCTCCTCCTCGATCGGGTCCGGCTGGAACGTCGTGGAGGCCCCGGCCTCCACGATCTCGCCCTCGAACAGGTTCTCCGACGCGGAGTCGTCCGTGTAGATGGAGAAGTTGTGGGGCACCGAGTCGGCATTGTTGAAGTCAACCGTGAAGGCCTCACCGACCGGGGCGGCCAGGCAATCGGTGGCGAAGCCATCCGTGACCGCACCGGGCGGCGCCTCCAGGGACAGGGCCGTCCCCTTCGGCTCGCACTCGGCGGGAGCGGGGCCTCCGCCTGCCCCGGTCTCTTCGGGGATGGGCACGGCCAGCAGGGGTTGATCCTCGGTGCGGGTAGCCATCTGGAGCTCCCCGTCCTCGGCGTCGAACCAGGCCAGGAAGACCTCTCCTTCGGGGCCGGCGCCCACCCGGGGCCGTGCTCCCCCGGCGGTGGCCTCGGGCAGTGGCTCGCCGGCGAAGTCGCCCCCGGCGTTGGTCGAGTATGCCAGTCCCTCGGCGTTCTGCCAGGCGATGTGGTGGACCCCAGCGGCGTCGACGGCGATCGACGTGGGGGTGCTCGTGGCGCCCTCGCCGACGTCGTTGATCTCCCAGGCCCCTCCAGCGGGATGGGCGTGCCGGACCAACCCCTCCGGGGTGACGTAGGCGAGATGTGGCACGCCCGCCGCATCCAGGGCGACGCTCACACCGAGCCCGCCCTCCGGGTCGACGGACTCGCTCCGCCAGCGCTGGCCGGCCCGGCGGGCCTGAAGGGTTCCCGTAGCGTCGCCGTACGCCACGATCGGCTCTGCCCCGGCCGCGGCGATCCCCGTGCCGTAAGGCTCTGAGGGGTCCGCCTCGGCGGCCGTCTCGACCTCCCAACCCTTGCCGGACGGCACGGCCACGCGTACCAGGGCAGCGGGGCCCTCCGGGTCGGTCAGGAGGTCGTAGAAAGCGATCAACGGCGCCCCCGACTCGTCGGCGGCGATCGAGAGACCCGCTGCAGCGGCCGCGGTCACCACCTCGGCCTGGCCGAACTCGCCCTCGGCGTTGGACGCGTACAGGACCTGCCCCCCGGCGGTCCAGGTCACGTGGTGGGTGCCCTCGGCGTCCACGGCGATTGCGGTCTCGCTGGTTTCGTCGACGCCCTGCTCCTCGGCCACCGGGTCACGGGTCCACAGGTCATCGACCAGGTGGGCGTGCTGGACCGCTGGAAGCACCGGGGCCAGGGGGTCGGGAGGAGGTGGCTGTTGACCCTCGGGGACCTCCTCGGGGAACGCCAGGTAGGACAGGTGCGGGTTGCCGTCGGCGTCGGTGGCCAGCGAGACGCCGGCGCCGGTCTGCCCCTCGACGTCCACTACCTGAGGGAACCAAACCGGTCCCTGGGGCTCCTCGGAGCGGACCACGATGTCGGGTTGGCC
>JBKPBL010000079.1:0-7229 GCA_046726855.1 Actinomycetota bacterium
CCCCCCCCCCCACACCCCCCCCCACGACACGTCGTCGGCAGCGTCAGATGTGTATAAGAGACAGTCACGAGTGTACGCGTTCAGCGCCCGCGGCCGAACCGGGCGCCGCCCCCGAGGACGCCGAAGTCGAACAGTATGCCCAGTACGAAGACAACCAGGCCCCATCCCTCCAGGCCGTCGAAGCTGTTCTGGGCCACGGCATACATCAGCGTGGTGGTCGGCAGGAAGATGAACCCCAGGACCGACCACAACGCGCTGTCGATAGCCCGCCCAACGTAGCCGGTGAAGATCCACAGCACGATCAGGATCAGCCGAGGGGTGATCAGCCCCAGGATGGCCAGCAGACAGCCCATGCCCGCGAATCATAGGGGAAGCGGAGGCCTTCTAGCGGTCGTCTTCCTCGCGGAGACCGAGGTCCTCGGCCAGGTCCTCGAGGGGTTCCCAGTCCCGCATGGCCTCGGCCAGCTTGACCACTAAGGCCGCCCCCCCGACCAGGCCCAGGACCCGACCCGGCCACGTACGGGTGAAGAACTTGAGCCGGAACAGGAACGGGGCCGAGATGATCAACGCCTGGGCCGCCCGCCTGCGCAACTGGCGGCCCTCCGAGGAAGCCATGTACCGGCGGAAGTCCTCAACCCCTCGGTCCAGCCGAACCTGCAGCTCATCGAATAATGTGACCGGCTCCGCCCGGCCTTCCGCTGGCCCGTTCATGCCCTCAAATGTACCCCATGGGGACGATTTGACTGCTCAAGCAACGGGCGTAGGATGACGCAATCCCCTCAAATGCGTAGTCCTACACGTACCCGGAGCGCCCTCGTGGGGCGGATGGTGGCCGCCGTGGCGGCCGTGGCCGCGCTGGCCTCCCTGCTGGGTCGTCCGGCCGCTGCGGCCCCCGTGGGCCCCTCGTTCGGCCCCTACATCGAGGACTATGCGCGCTACGTGGGCCAGACGCGGTGCCGCCCCTGGCCCAAGCCGGGAGTGGTGGCCTTCCAGCAGATGCTCCAGGCGGCGTATCCCGACTCCACCTCGTTCAACATAAGCCGGGCGTGCAACGTCGGGGGCCGGAGCGAGCACAAGGAGGGACGAGCCCTGGACTGGGCCCGCAACGCCAAGGATCCGGCTCAGGCGGCCACCGTGAACGATCTTTTCGCGTGGCTGCTGGCCACGGACCGGCACGGCAACACCCAAGCCATCGCCCGGCGGATGGGCGTCATGTACATCCTTTGGAACCGGAAGATGTGGAGCTCCTGGGACCACACCTGGGAAGTCACTTGCGTCCAGAAGAAGAGGTACTGCCGCGATCCCGAGGACGGGTCGATCGTCCATCCGCACACGGATCACGTCCACTTCAGCTTCACGCGGCGGGGCGCTCGAATGAAGACCAGCTACTGGCATCCGGAGTTGTCCAACGTCGCCCCCTGACGTCTCCAGCTAGTAGCGGCGCCTCTCCCTTAGGCAGCGGGGCCGTCGCAGATGTATAGGTGATTCTGGAGGAGGTCGCTCATGGCCATGGTCACCGATCCGGTCTGCGGGATGCGGATCGACAGCGACGACGCAGCCGCAACCGCTGTGCACGAGGGGAAGACGTACTACTTCTGTTCCCAGGCTTGCCACGAGGCGTTCGTGGCCGACCCGGCGTCGTACCCAGCCGTGGGACTGGCCCGCATGGAGCACGGCCGAGTTACCGAGGAGGAGCTCGCCGAACGGGCGGGAACGACCGTCGAGAGGGTGCGAGAGCTGGTCGCACTGGGCATCCTCGAGCCGGCGGACGGATCTTTCCCCCGACGAGACGTCATGCGGGCCCGCGTCGTCCTCGAGCTGGAGGCGACGGGCCTCGATGTCACCGCCCTCGGAACCGCGCTCTCGACCGGACACCTGAGGCTCGGGTTTCTGGAGAGCGCCGGGCGCCGGTTCCCTCGCTCCGATCTGACCTTCTCCCAGTTCGGTGAAGAAGTCGGCATCCCCCTGGAGACGCTCCAGACGTTGTACGTCTCGTTCGGCTTGCCCCGGCCCCACGGGGATGAACGAGTCCGCGAGGAGGATCTCCCGGTGCTAAGGGCCGTGCCCGTGCTCTTTGGAGCTGGCCTCGACGAGGGGGACGTTCTCCGGGGCGTGCGGATCTGGGGCGAGAGCGCCCGCCGAGTGGCGCAGTTCCAGCACCATTACTTCCACAACACCATCGAAGAGCCGTTCCGGCGCCGAGGGCTCCGCGACAACGAAGCCGTCGAGGCGGCCATCCGCGAGGTGGGCTTCCGCATGGGGCACTCCGGGGAGGAGATGCTGGCCTGGCTGCTTCGACGGCATTCAGAAACATTCCTGCGGGAGCACCAGTTCGGGCACGTGGAAGCCGCCCTCGAGGAGGCAGGGATCCGCGAGCGGCCGGCAAAAACAGTCGAGGCGTCGGTGTTCGCCGACCTCTCGGGCTACACACAGCTGACCGAGGAGGCCGGCGATCAGGAGGCGGCTCGCGTGTCGGTCGCGCTCGCGCAGCTGGTCAATGAGATCGCCCCCCGGCATGATGGCCAAGTTGTGAAGATGCTGGGTGACGGGGTCTTCTTCCATTTCCCCGACCCCACGGCCGCCGTGAGGGCCTCGCTGGAGATCGTGGAGGGCGTTCGTCCCCGCGGTCTCCCACCCGCCCACATCGGCGTGAACGCCGGACCGATGATCTACGAGGAGGGCGACTACTTCGGTCGAACGGTCAACATCGCCGCACGGATCGCCTCGCAGGCTGAGGCGGATCAGGTCCTCGTTGGGGAGGACGCCTACCGGGCGGTGACCTCAGACCGCTTTCGGTTGATCGAGCGGGGCCGGCTGGAGTTGAAGGGCGTCTCCCTGCCGGTGATGGTATACGAGGCCGTTCGAGCTTGAAGCAACTCCTGGGGCTCCGGGGGCGAGACTCGAACTCGCAACCTAGCGGTTAACAGCCGCCCGCTCTACCGATTGAGCTACCCCGGACCGCGAGCCGATCATGGCGACCGGCTCGTTCAGTCTATCAGCGGCCTCCCGAGCCACTGGCCCTGCGCCCGCGCTTGCTGGGCTTCGCTTTGGCCTCCCCTAATGCGTCCACGCTGGCCTTGAGGGCGGCCATGAGGTCGGCAACCGGCGGTCCCTCCTCAGGCTCCTCGACCACCGAGGGCTCCCGCTGCCCCACCAGGTCGAGGACCCGCTCCCTATAAGTGTCTCGGTACAGCGCCGGGTCCCAGTCCGCGGCCATGATCTCGATCAGCTTTCCTGCCATCTCCACCTCCGCCGGTGACCCTTCCTCGACAGGGGCCAGAAGCCAGCCGGCGGCGGGAGCCCGGACCTCATCGGCGAAGAACAGGGTCTCCAGTCCGAGGATCCCTCGGGTGGGGCGGATCGCCACCAGGTGCTCCCGGGTCCGGAGGACGAACCTGCCAATGGCAACGCGTCCGGCCTCCTCCATGGCCATCCGCAGCAGACCATACGGCTTCGCGGCCGACTCGTCCCGAGGGGCCAGGTGGTAGCTCTTCTCGAAGTACACAGGGTCGATCGAGTCCAGCGCCACGAAGTGCTCGATGTCGATGGCTCTGCTCCGCTCGGGCCGGAGCTCCTCGACCTCCTCCGGCTCCAGGATGACGTGCCGGCCCTCCTCGACCTCGTATCCCTTGACGATGTCGGCGTACGGCACCTCTCGCTCGACGCGATCGGGGAAATCCCGCGTCTCCGGCGGCTCGGATGGGGCTTCCGGCGTTGGCGCAGACGCTGGCTCCGGCTCGGGCGGCTCGGATGGGACCGCGGTCGCCTCCGGTTCCTCCTCGACGACCCGGCGGTACCGGACGCGGCGCCCGGTCCGCCGGTCGATCTGCCTGAACCGAGGGTCCTTGGGCGACGTGGCCGGGAACAGCCGAACGGGGATGCTCACCAGGCCGAACGAGATCGAGCCGGTCCACACCGCGGTGGGCACGCTGGTCGCCTACTCCAGGTAGTCCCGGAGCTTCTGGGACCGTGACGGGTGGCGCAGCTTCGACAGGGTCTTGGACTCGATCTGGCGGATCCTCTCCCGGGTGACGCCGAACTCCCGGCCGACCTCCTCGAGGGTCCGGGGATGCCCATCGACCAGGCCGAACCGGAGCTGGATCACCTTCTTCTCCCGCTCGGAGAGCGTGTGGAGGACCGACTCGAGCTGCTCCTGGAGGAGGATGAACGAGGCTGCGTCGATGGGGACGACGGCTTCGGAGTCCTCGATGAAGTCGCCGAGGTGGGAGTCCTCCTCCTCGCCTATGGGCGTCTCCAGCGAGACCGGCTCCTGGGAGACCTTCAAGATCTCCCGGACCTTCTCCGAGGGGATCCCCATCTGGTGACCGATCTCCTCGGGCAGGGGCTCCCGGCCCAAGTCTTGGAGGAGCTGGCGCTGGATCCGAACCAGCTTGTTGATGGTCTCCACCATGTGCACGGGTATCCGGATCGTCCGGGCCTGGTCGGCGATGGCCCGGGTGATGGCCTGGCGGATCCACCAGGTGGCGTAGGTGGAGAACTTGTAACCCTTGGAGTAGTCGAATTTCTCTACGGCCCGGATCAAGCCGAGGTTCCCCTCCTGGATAAGGTCCAAGAACAGCATCCCCCGGCCCACGTACCGCTTGGCGATGGACACGACCAGCCGGAGGTTCGCCTCGATTAGCTTCTTCTTGGCCAGCTGGCCGTCACGCTCGACTTTGCGCAGGAAGTCGTCCAGGGCGTCTCGGGTCCGGGGGGTATAGGTCTTGGCGATGGTCTCGCGGCCGATCCCTTCAACCTTGCCGAACTTGTCCACCTGGTGCAGGCGGATCCGGACGACCGACTCCACCACGACGCGGAGGCGCTTCTGGTCCCCACGGCCGTTGCCCTCGATCAGTCCGAGGAGCTCGGTGGAGAACTCGCCCGCCTCGATCCGCATGGCGAAGTCCACCTCCTGGGCCGCGGTGAGGAGGGGGACCTTCCCGATCTCCTTGAGGTACATCCGCACGGGATCGTTGGTGGGTGCCTTGAGGGCGTCCTCGTCCCGGGGGAGGGCGATCTGGCCCTCAAGCTCCTCGCCGGGAACCTCGATGACCTCGATCCCCTGTTCCCGAAGGTGCTCCTCGATCTGGGTGAGGAAGTCCTCGACCTGCTCGGGGGTGAGGTCTTCGACCGGGAGCCCCTCTACGAGGTCCTCCGACGTGACGAACCCTCGCTCCCGCCCGCGAGCAACGATCAGCTCCTTGGCCTCGTCGAGCACGGGGTCCCTGGTGATCTCAGCCAAGCTACGCTCCTTCGCGCGCTCGGGCCCGAGCATCCCGCAGCCGGCTGGTCACGTCGGCCAGCTCCTTGAACGCGACGTCGAAATCAGGAGCATTGGTCACGGGATTAAGGGCCTCAAGACGTTTCCTCAGTGTAGACACTTCTCGGCCGAGCATCAGTTCCTCCAGTCGCGCGAAGACCTGCTCGGCATAGGCGGGGGTCGGCTCCCCTTTCAGGGGCTCAACGGAGAGCTCGGCGATCAGCTCGGTCAGCCCCCGCCCCGAGGCCCGCTCCTCCCCGACACTCGGGCGTCCCGAACCGCCCTCTCGAAGAAGAGCCAGGGCCTTGCGATGGCGCTCGGTCTCGAAGAGGCCCTCCCCCACGCGGTCCAGGAGCCTCTGAGAGATATCGGGGTGCTGGGCCAGGAGCTTCAGGGCCTCCTTCTCCACCTCTCTGGCCGGGGAGCGCACAAGGGCCTCTCGCGAGCGGACCGGACCGGGGGGCTGGCCCGAGGGCCTGAGATCGGCCCGGCGAAGCTCCAACCTGACGACCGTGTCCGACACCCGGGCCAGGTCGGCCAGGACCCCCGCATACCGATCCACCAGAACCTCGTCCCGCAACCCGGCCAGGATGGGCAGGCCGGCCCGGACCGCCCGTGACTGTCCCTCGGGAGAAGAGGTAGCTAGCGGCAGGACGACCCGCCGAAGTAGGTACTCGACCAGCGGCTCGGCCTCAGCGGCCAGGCCCTCGAAGGCTTCCCGGCCCCGCTGGGTGACGAAGTCCGCCGGGTCCAGGCCCTCGGGCAGTATGAGGACCGAGACCTCTAGGCCGAAGTCCTCGAACATCCCGGCGGCTCGCTCGGCGGCCCGGGCCCCCGCCTCGTCCGAGTCGAACGCCAGGACCACCTTCCGGCAGAACCGGGACAGGAGCCGGAAGTGCGCCTCGCCCAGGGCCGTCCCGCACGTGGCCACCCCGGTGGGGATCCCGGCCTGGTGGAGGGCGATCACGTCCGTGTACCCCTCGACCACCAGGGCCCGGCCGGTCCGGGCCAGGTCGGCCTTGGCCCGGTGGAGGTTGTAGAGGAGCTCGCCCTTCCTGTAGACGGGAGTCTCCGGCGAGTTCAGGTACTTGGGGCCGTCGCCCTCGAGGAGCCGGGCACCGAAGCCCACCGGCTTGCCGGTCAGGTCGTGGATGGGGAACACCAGGCGAGCGCGGAATCGGTCCCGGATTCCACCACGGGGATCTTTCATGGCCAACCCCGCCTCCACCAGGATCTCCGGGGAGAGCTCGCGGGCCAGGCGGCGGAGGAGGAAGTCCTGGTACCGGGGAGCGAACCCGATCCCGAAGCTCTCCACCGACTCCCGGGAGATGCTCCTGGAGGCCACGTAAGAGCGGGCCCCCTCGGCCTCCCTGCCCTCCAGCAGCATCCGCTCGTACAGCTCGCCGGCCCTGGCGTTGGCCCGGAACAGGGCCTGGCGACGCGAGGCGGCCCGCCGCTCCCCCGGCGACACCCCCTCGTACCGGAGGGTGATCCCGGCCTGGGAGGCCAGCCGCTCAACGGCCTCCTGGAACTCCAGGTTCTCGATCTCCTGGAGGAACTTGATCGCGTCGCCTCCCTTGCCGCAGCCGAAGCAGTGGTAGAAGCCCTTCGACGGGCTGATCCCGAACGAGGCGGTCTTCTCGGTGTGGAAGGGGCACAGGCCCACGAAGCGGTCGGCGCCGGCCTTCCGGAGCGCCACGTACTGCTGGACCAGCCGGACCAGGTCGGTGCGGTCCCGGACCGCCTCGACGTCCTCTTGCCGGATCCTCGCCACCGAGCCGTTCCTCAGAGCATCTGGCCCTGGGGAAGGAAGAGCCTCTCGTAGGTGGCCAAAGCGTAACGGTCGGTCATGCCCGCCACGTAGTCCACCACCCGATCCTCCAGGCCGCCTGGAGCCCGCGCGTACTCCTGGGGGATCTCCTCTGGATGGTCCCGGTGGTACTGGACAAGGGCCCGGATCACCCCGACC
>JBKPBL010000080.1:0-5666 GCA_046726855.1 Actinomycetota bacterium
GACACTCGTGTACAACCTGGCCTTCGCCCGCCGAGCCCTCGAGGACCGCCGGAGCACCGCGCTGTATCTGTTCCCCACCAAGGCTCTGGCCCGCGACCAGCTCCGCCAGATCCGGGACCTCCGTCTGCCCGAGATCCGGGCGGCCGTGTACGACGGAGACACCCCCAGCGCAGACCGGCCATTGATCAGGAAGACGGCCAACCTGATCCTCTCGAACCCCGACATGCTCCACGCCTCTATCCTCCCTGGGCACGCTCGATGGGCCGACTTCTTCCTCCGGCTCTCGCTGGTCGTGCTGGACGAGGCTCACATCGCCCGGGGTGTGTTCGGCTCTCACGTGGCCATGGTCCTCCGCCGCCTCCGCCGGTTGGTGGCCCACTACGGTGGCGATCCTCGGTTCGTGCTGGCCTCGGCCACGGTCGGCAACCCGACCGAACTGGCCGAGCGTCTGACCGGCCTCAGGTTCGACGAGGTGGTCGAGGACGCCTCGCCTCGTGGCGAGAAGCTGTTCTGCCTGTGGAACCCTCCGCTGCTGGACGAGGACGCCGGCGTCCGGACCAGCGCGATGACCGAGGGCGCCTTCCTTCTGTCCCGTCTGGTCGAGACGGACACCCGATCGATCGCGTTCACCCAGTCCCGGCGAGGCGCCGAGATCCTGGCCGACGCGGCGCGGCGCGGGCTGGATCAGGCCGTGGCCGGACGGGTCAAGGCCTACCGAGCCGGGTATCTCCCAGAGGAGCGCCGCGAGCTGGAACGGGCCCTGTCCCAAGGAGACCTTCTCGCCGTGTCCTCGACGAGCGCTCTGGAGCTGGGCATCGACATCGGTACCCTGGACGCCTCGGTGCTGGTCGGATATCCGGGGACCCGGGCCTCGATGTGGCAACGGGCCGGGCGGGCCGGGCGCCGGGCCGAGGCCTCGCTGTCGTTCCTGGTGGCCCAGGACGATCCCCTCGACCAGTATCTGGTGACGCATCCCGAGGACCTGTTCGCCAAGCCCGCCGAGGCCGCCGTGGTGGACCCGGGAAACCCATACGTGCTCGGACCGCACCTGGCCTGCGCCGCCCGCGAGCACCCCATGGAGCCGGAGGAGCTGGCCTTCTTCGGGGACGAGGCGCCCGACGTGGTGGCCTCGCTGATCGAGGAGGGTGCCTTGGTGGAGCGGCGGAACCGCCTCCACGCCAGGGCGGGCGATCCTCCCCACCGGGGCGTGGACATCCGGTCCGCCTCGGGCCACCAGTTCCTAATCGTGGAGGCGGACACGGGGTCGCTCGTGGGCACCGTCGACGAGTCGCGGGCGTTCTTCCAGGTCCACCCCGGCGCCATATACATCCATCAAGGTGATGAGTACCTGGTCACCGAGCTTGACCTGGACCGCCACGTCGCCCTGGTCCGTCCGGCCGAGGTCGACTACTACACGCAGTCCCGGGCCATCACCGACATCGAGGTCCTGGGGGCGCTTCAGGAGTCGAAGGTCGGGCAGACCCCCATGTTCTTCGGCGCGGTGCGGGTGACCGATCAGGTGGTTGGCTTCCAGCGGAAGGCCCACATGAGCGGCGAGGTCGTGGACACCCTGCCCCTGGACCTACCTCCGCAGACCCTGGAGACGAGATCGGTCTGGTGGGCGATCCCCGACTCCACGATCGGCCGAGCCGGGGTCGGGCCGGCGGTCCTTCCCGGAGCGGCCCACGCCGCCGAGCACGCCGCCATCGGCCTCCTCCCCCTCGTGGCCACCTGCGACCGGTGGGACGTGGGCGGGGTCTCCACGGCGCTGCATCCCGACACCGGGACCTGCGCCATCTTCATCTACGACGGCTACCCGGGCGGCGCCGGGATCTCGGAACGGGGCTTCCTCTCCGGCGACAGGCTGCTGCGGGCGACCCTGGAAGCGATCCGGGCCTGTCCGTGCCAGTCGGGATGCCCCTCGTGCGTGCAGTCGCCGAAGTGCGGCAACGGAAACGAGCCCCTGGACAAGGCGGCTGCCGCCGAACTGATCCAGGAGATGCTCCGGTGAGGCGTTACGTGGCGGTGTGCGGGCCCTCGCTGGCCACGGAGGAGGAGGCCGGCCTGGGCGAGGAGGTCGGGCGGCGCCTGGCCGAGGCCGGGGCCGTCGTGGTGTGCGGAGGGCTCGGCGGAGTCATGGACGCCGCCGCTCGGGGAGCGAGGCAGGCGGGGGGGATGGCTGTGGGGATACTCCCCGGAGAAAGCCGCGCTGGGGCCAGCCGGCATCTAACGGTGGCGGTGCCCACGGGCCTGGGCGAGGCCCGGAACGCCCTGGTGGTCCGGGCCGCGGACGCGGTCATCGCCATAGCCGGGGAGTTCGGGACTCTCTCCGAGATGGCGCTGGCGCTGAAGATAGGCAAGCCCGTGGTCGGCCTGGGCACCTGGGACCTGTCCCGAGACGGCGGCCCGGACCCGGTGGCTAGGGCCGGCACGCCCGAGCAGGCCGTGGGCATGGCCCTGGACGCCGCCGGCGGAGCCGGCTGACGAGGCTGCGGGGGCCGCGGTCGATCGAGGAGCGGTCCATCTCGTTATCGCCGGCCGGACCTGTCCTCCTTCCGGCCGAGGGCCGCAGCCAGGAGCGTGGAGGCGGCTCGCCGCTCGGCTCGGGGGAGCCCCACGAGCACAAGGAGGGGGAAGTACAAGGCCGCCACGACGACTCCGGTGACCACAAGGTCGACCTGCCAGGCCGCGTCGGACAGCAGAAGGTGAACGACCAGACCGGCGGCCGCGCCGGCCAGGGTGGGCCAGAGCAGCCGCGAGTACTCACGGGTGTACGGCTGGATCCGAACGAACCGCCACACGAGGTACAGGCGGGCCAGCTTCGACAGGACCATGGTCGCGGCTCCGGCGATGGCGGCCCCCACGATCCCCAGGTCGAACACGCCGATCAGAAGGACCGCGATCCCGATGTCGAACGCCACCGAAGCCGCGTACACGATCAGGTCCCAGCCCGTGCGACCGACCATGATCAGGATGAACCCGACCGTGCCGGTGGCCACGTTCACGAGCTGGCCCACCAGGAGGATGGCCAGCGCATCGGCTCCAGCGCCGAACTCCGCCCCGAAGAGCCGCAGCGCCGAGCTCGGGGTGACCGAAAGGACGACGAAGATCGGCAGGGTCAAGGCCAGCGTCCACCGGGTCAGCTGTTTGTAGAGACGGTCCAACTTCTCCCGCTCCCCTCGGGCGTGGAGGTCGGCCACGAAGGGGCTGAACATCAGCGAGACCGAGATGATGAACAGAAGGATCACCTGGGCCGCTCGGGCGGCCGCCGCGTAGATCCCGACCTCCTCCGAGGCCACGAACGCGGCCAGCACGAAGACGTCCGTCCAGAACAGGAGCTGAGAGAACAGCGCCGCCGGGGCCCTGGGCGCACCGTAGCGGATCAGCTCGCCGACCTCGCCCGGGAGAGGACGATCGCGCCCGAAACCCCTGGTCTCCCGGTACCAGAGGAAAGCGGCCCACGCAGTGGCCAGCATCCACGAGGCCGCGTAGGCCAGCGTGGTCATCCCCACCGACCGGGCCACCAGCCACCCCACCAGGATCAAGACGAGCCAGCCGAGCGGCTGGCCGATCCAGAACACGTAAAGGGTGTGGCGCATGATCTTCAGCCCTCGGGTGGCTCCCAGGTACACCTGGACCAAAGCGGCGAACGGGATGGCCAGGGCCCCGGCCCGGAACGCCGAGACACCGTCGTCGATCAGCTCTGGGGAGACGAAGGCCCGGGCCAGGGGTTCGGCCAGGGCGAACACCGCGGCCCCCACCACGAAGCTGGAGGCCGTCGAGATTATCGAGGCCCTGGTGACCACGGAGCGGACCCGTGACCGCTGGCCCTGCCCGAGGTCGATGGCGACCCGCCTGACCGCGGCCATGTCCATCCCGAAGCGCGAGAAGTAACCGAGGACCAGGGCGCCCTGAGTGGCGAGGGTCACGATCCCGAACGCCGCGGCCCCCAACGACCTCGTGATCAGGACCTGGGTGGCGAATGTGGCCAGGATCGCCACCACCAAGCCGATGGCACTCTGGCCTGTGCCGACCAGGATCGTCCGCTCGTCGCCGAACCGCTCGAGCGGGATGACGTCCTCGAGCGCCCGGCGGATCCCGCGTGGACCTTCGGGGCGACCCGGTGGCTTACTCGAGGTAGCCAAGGCCGCGGAGGTGCTCCTCCACCTCCAGCGCCTCGTCCTCGGCGAGGCCACCCTCGGCGTCCCGCCCGCCGGTCTCGGCGGGACCTTCCGAGGCGGCCGCCACCGAGGCCTCGTCGCCGATCACCGCCGACAGGACCTGGCCGTCGTGCTTCACGGAGGCGGGAACCCCCAGGGCGGCCAGGATCGTGGGGGCCATGTCGATCAGCAGCGCAGGATCGGCGAACGCGTCGGGCCGGACCCTGGGCCCGGCCGCGGCTATGACCCCCTCCATCCGGTGATCCCCGGACAGCCAGTCGGCGTCCTCGACCATCGACTTGGCGTGGGTCAGGCTGTACAGCGGCGCCGGCTCGAGCAGGATGTCCGGAGCCGTCTCCGCGTACTTTCCCGTGAACACGTCCTCCCGTCGGAGCACCCGCCGGGCGGGCTTCTGCCCGGTGGCCGGATCCGTGAACGACCCCAGGGCCTCCATGACCTTGTCCCGGGTGGCCTCGAAGTCGGCCGGGTCCACGATGCCCTCGGCCTCGCGGCCGGCCAGGTTGATCGAAACGCCCTCGCCGGTCGACCGCACCGAGGTGTAGGCGACGGTCTTCTGCCAGCTGACGGACTGGGGCAGAGAGACCCGCCCGTGTAGCCCGAGGGTGTCGTACACCTTGCGGGCCACCGTCCGCATGGGCCCCCACTGCATCGGCCCGAACACCGCCTTGCTAGCACCGAATCGCAGGAACCCGAGGTGCTCCAGGAGCCGGTCCATGTGCAGGGCCCGGGTGCAGGACTGGAACCCGTGGTCCGAGACGAACAGGACCAGGTCGTGATCCCCCGCTCGCTCCAGGATCTGTCCCAGGCTCTCATCGAGGAGGCGATAGACGTCTCTGACCCGCTCGGCCAGGCCCTCCTTCGAGAGCGTCGCGAACTCGGGGTGATCGGGGGCCACGAACTTGTCGAGGCAGTGCTGAACCCGGTCCGTGGCCACGTAGATCAGCGCCGCGAACCGCCAGTCGGTGGTGTCCAGGAGACGGAGGTTCGCCTTTGTACGGGCGCCGGTCAGATCGATCGCCTCGTCGAGGAAGGGCCCCGGACGGTTCCGGAAGGTGGTCCAGGACATCCCGTTTATCGGAAAGGGAGCTCCCGCCTCCTCCAGCTCCTTCCCCAGCCCCTCGGGGTGGGTGAAAGGTCGCCATTTCGGAAGGACGCCCCCGGCCACGAGCTTCCCATCGATACGAGGCGGTGGGAAAGTCAGGGGAAGGTTGGTCATCACCGTGGTGCAGCCGGCCGAAGTGAGGTCGGCCAGCATGGTCTTCTCGTTGATCGAGGAGTAGGTGACCGGAAGGCTCTTCCGCTGTCCCCGCTCCCTCTCGAAGATGTCGTACACGCCGTGGTTCGAGGGCTCCAGCCCGGTGAGGAAGGAAGGCCACGCCGCCCAGGAGTGGTTCGGTGTGGTCGACCGGAGGATCCCCCGGCTGCCCCGGTCGATGAGGGCCTGGAGGTTCGGAAGGATGCCCGCCTCCAGCATGGGATCCAGGA
>JBKPBL010000081.1:0-5572 GCA_046726855.1 Actinomycetota bacterium
CCCAGTAATTGATCGTTGCGAATCCATGAAGCATCGTCACACTCCCCTCATTCAGGTGGGATTCGGGCCGATGGCGCCAGCGTATCTAGATGGTAATGCATACTTGAGCTCTAGCCGTCTGGACGGCGTAGACTACCGCAGCCAGTTTCAACCCGGATAGGGGGATGCCCGCCTTGCCCGTCCAGGTGGGATTGTGCTTGATACCCGACCAGTGGGAGGGAGAGCCGTGGATTGGTCGTTCGGAGACTTCATCTGGGCCATGATCGTCTTCTATTTCTGGTTCCTGGTCATCTGGGCGTTCATCAGGGTCTTCGCCGATATCTTCCGGCGGAACGACCTGTCGGGGGTGGCCAAGGCCGGGTGGATCCTGTTACTAGTGGTGCTGCCCTTCCTGGGAATCCTGATCTATCTCATCGCCCGACCCCGGATGACCGAGCAGGACCGGCAGATGATGATGGAGGCCGAGGAGGCCCAGCGGCGGGTGGCCGGGTACTCGACCGCCGACGAGCTCGCCAAGCTCGGCGAGCTCCGAGACCAGGGCAAGATCACGGCGGACGAGTATGAGGCGCTGAAGCGGAAGGCGATGGTCTAGATGGGCGGGAACCCCACTCAGATCGGGCCCCTGCAGCTGGTCGTCGTGGCCTTCGAGCAGCCGCAGTTCAGAGGGGAGATCGCCCGTGAGCTCGACCGGCTCCGGGAGCGTGGCGACATCCGCCTCGTGGATGCGCTTGGCGTGCTGAAGAACAAGGACGGAACCGTCGAGAGGTTGGAGTTCTCCGACTACACCCCGGAGGAGAAGGTGGAGCTGGGAGCGGTGATCGGAGGTCTCATCGGGTTGGGTGCGGCCGGCGAGGAGGGCGCGGAAGCGGGCGCGTTGGCGGGCGCGATGCTCGTCGCAGACGAGTACGAATACGGCGTTGACACCGAAGGCCTCGAGTCCATCCTTGAGGATCTTCCTCCGGGCGGGGCCGCGCTGTACCTGATGATCGAGCACCGGTGGGCCCTCGGCCTGAAGCGCGCGATCCGAGACGCTGGAGGCATCCTGGTGGCCCAGGACTTCCTCAGTCCCGAGGTCCTGATCGGGGTGGGGAAAGCGTTGATGGCCGCCGCCGAATCTCGGCAACCCTAGGGCAACCGTAGAGGAGGGAGCATGTTCGGAGCTAATCGAAGAGTCGCCAGACGAACCGCTCGGCGTACCGTCCGCCGGCAGGAGAGGTGGCGGGACATGCAGGAGCCCGAGCCCGAGCCACAAGCGCCACCGCCGGCGCCCGGCCAGGCGGTCGACATGGCGGCGGAGCTGCAGAAGCTCGCCGACCTGCACGCCCAAGGGGTGCTGTCGGACGAGGAGTTCGCTGCGGCCAAGTCGAAACTACTGGGAGTCTGAGCCGGGCGTACGCGTCGCGTGGGCAGGTAGCTAGGGCGTTGGTCGCAGCGCTGAGCTGGCCGTCACCGCTCGCACAGCTTGGCCGGCCCTGGTGGCGCAGTCTGCCAACACCACGTACCGGCTCGGCGATCAGGCCTTCAACGCGGCCGGCAACCCGCCCTATACGAACGTCGTCTCGGCCAAGACCAAGCCGTCGCCCGGGACCCGGCCTGGTGAAGCAGTTTCATCGCCTCCCGTGTCAATCTAGGTGTGTTCCTCAGGTCGGGCCTGGCGAACGAGTCGCCCGATGTCCCCAACCGGGCCGAGGTGCCGCAGCTTGTCGGGATTGAGGATTCCGCGGATTGTCTGCACACGCCCGTCCGCGATATCCAGCGACAAGACGCTCAGGATGCGGCCGTCCTTGTCGGACATCATGGCGCCGGGCTGCCCGTTGACCCCTGCAGGGCGGAGCTGCACCTCGATGCCTCGCAGCCAGCCTGCAAGGTCGACGAGTAGGCGAGCCACGCGCTCGCTGCCCTGGAGCGGCTTGCGGGCCGCTGGGGCCTTGCCACCGCCGTCACCCACCACCACGACGTCCGCGGCCAGCAGCTCCATGAGGCTATCCAGGTCCCCTTCCGCGACCGCGGCGAAGAACCTCTCGGCCAGCTCGTCCTTCTGCCTGCGCGAGGCCTCGAACCGGGGCCTGCGGGCCTCGACGTGGCGACGGGCGCGAGCAGCGATCTGACGGCAGTTGTCCTCAGTCTTGTGGACCACGCCGGCGATCTCGTCGTAGGAGAACCCGAAGACCTCGCGCAGGAGGAAGACCGCCCGCTCGACCGGTGAGAGGCTCTCGAGCAGGATCAGGAAGGCCATGGACAGGGAATCGGCCGTCTCCGCCTGCTCGGCCGGATCAGGAGCATCGTCGGACAGCAGGGGTTCGGGCAGCCAGGGACCGACGTACTGCTCGCGCCGCACCCGAGCCGACCGGAGGTGGTCGATGGCCAGGCGAGTCACGATCGCGGACAGATAGGCCTTGGGGGACTCGATCACCTCGCCCGCGGCAACCGACCGGTGGAACCGCAGGTAGGCGTCCTGCACCAGGTCCTCCGCCTCGGTCATGCTCCCAACCATCCGGTAACCGATCGAGAGCAGGAGCGGCCGGAGCTCCTCGTGATCCTGGCCCCGCTCGGTCCCACCGGTCACTGATCCCACCTCACTCAAGACGAGGCAGCAGCTCCCGTTGTGACACCCCGCAGGATGTCACAGGTGACCCCCCCTGCCTCGTCTCCTTCATCGAAGGCACGCTACAAGGCCAAAGGAGGAAACCATGAGGATCTTCGTCGCCGGAGCGACCGGGGTGATCGGACGGCGGCTGGTGCCGCTGCTGGTTGCGAACGGTCATACCGTGATCGGCACGGCCCGTACGGCAGGCAAGGCGGATGCGCTCCGAGCCGCCGGCGCCAGGCCCCTGGTGGTCGATGCTCTCAACCGGGACGCCGTCAGGGAGGCGCTCATCCAGGCCGAGCCCGACGTGGTGGTCCACCAGCTGACGGCGCTGGCGGGGTTCACCGACTTCCGAAAGTTCGATGAGGGGTTCGCGGTCACCAACCGACTGCGCACGCAGGGGACCGATAACCTCCTCGCGGCCATGAGAGAGGTCGGTGCTCGGCGACTGTTGGCCCAGAGCTTCGCCGGCTGGCCTCACGAGCGGGTCGGCGGTCCCGTGAAGACGGAGGATGACCCGCTCGATCAGGATCCTCCCGCTGCTGTTCGACGGGCGCTTGAGGCGATCCAGTACCTCGAGGGGGCGGTGCTCCACACGGACGGGATCCAGGGCACGGTCCTCCGGTACGGAGGCTTCTACGGACCTGGGACATCGCTCGGCGAGGGGGGCTTCCAGCTCGAGGTCGTTCGGCGGCGCCGCTTCCCGATCGTTGGCGCGGGGACGGGAGTGACGTCGTTCCTCCACATCGACGATGCGGCCACGGCCACTCTTGCGGCGATCGAGAGACGCACTCCAGGCGTGTACAACATCGTTGACGACGACCCGGCACCGGTCGCCGAGTGGTTGCCCGCCCTGGCCGCCGCGATCGGCGCGCAGCCCCCGCGACGCGTTCCGACGTGGGTGGCTCGTCTCCTCGTGGGGGAGCACGGGGTCGTCATGATGACGGACGTGCGAGGGGCCTCCAATGCCAAGGCCAAGCGAGACCTTGGCTGGCAGCCTGAGTACCCGAGCTGGCGAGACGGGTTCCGACGGGGTCTCGAAGGGATCGCTCCAACGAAGGCAGCTTGAAGCGCAGCGCTAGCGGTGTACCCCAGTCTTAGTCAACGAGGACGGCCTCGGTCCTTCGCAGCAGTGGCTGCCGATCACCAGCTGGAAGGAGGCCTTGTGATTTGGGCTGGCTCGACGGGGTGATTTCGGTAGGTCCACCCGCTCTTGCCTAGGCTCCTTTCGAGGGCAGCCATGAACCACTTGTCGAGGCTGTGGCGAGGCCAGGCCGAAGGCTTAATACCGGCAGGAAGGTGTCCTACTTCCACGACATGCAATCTGATGAACGGTGAGATATCCTCACCAGGTCTTGAGCTAGCAGGAACACTCGCGGTTCGGTCGGGGCCCCATAGGCCCCATATAAGCGCATTCCCGATCGATTTTGCCGGCCGAGCTTCGAACGCGCCACCTTCATGGAGGCCCACATGTTCCTGATATCGCTCCATTCCGCAGAGAAGTCCTGGGGGTCCTGGTCCCTCTTTAGCGACGTGGTCCTCGAGGTGGAGGAGCACGCTCGGATCGGGCTCATCGGGCCGAACGGCGCGGGGAAGACCACCCTGCTCCGCATCCTGGCCGGCCTTGAGCCCATCGACGGCGGCTGGCTCACTCGCAGCAGGGGCTCGGTGGCCGCCTACTTGCCACAGCAGGTCCTGGGCGACGGAAGGGACCCCATCCGCACGGTCCTGGAAGCCAGGCCAGACGTCGCCGAGATCGACGCAGCCCTCAGGGCCATCGAGTCCGAGCTGGCCCAGCCCGGGGTGTCCGCTGACCTGAAGCGCGTGGGCAGGATCCTGCGCCGCCAGGAGGGCCTCCTGGATCGATGGGTAGCCGTCCGCGGGCCCGGCCTCGAAGGCGAGATCCGGTCTCTGCTTCTCGGCCTCGGATTAGAGCCGGGAACGCTGGGCACGCCCACAGCCCAGCTTTCGGGAGGGGAGCGGAAGCTCGTAGCGCTGGCGGCGTGCCTGATCCGCCGTCCCAATGTGCTGCTACTCGACGAGCCGGAGTCCCACCTCGACTCACCCCGTCGAGCGGATCTGGAGCGGGTCATCCAGACCTTCGAGGGCGCCGTGGTCATCGTGTCCCATGACCGCCACCTCCTCGACGAGACGGTTGACCATAACGCCGAGCTCGACCGCGGGACACTCCCGCTGTGGCCGGGCAACTACTCCACTTACACACTGGAGCGCGAGCTAGCCTTGAAGCGCCAGCAGCAGCGGTACGTGACTCAACAGAAGGAGATCGAGCGGCTGGAGGAGGCCATCCGCCGGTTCCGACAGTGGTTCGCCATCGCCGGCGACCACCGCAACGTCGTCCGGGCCCGGAACAAGCAGCGGCAGATCGACCGAATGGAGAAGGTGGACAAGCCGGTGTTCGAGCGGCGGCGGCTAGCCCTGGAGCTCCGGCCCAAGGTGCGCGGCGGCCAGAAGGTGGTAAAGCTGGAAAACGTCACCGTGGCTTTCGACGGTGACCCGGTCCTCGTCGACCTGGAGCTCACCGTATTCCGCGGGGAGCGGGTCGGAGTCATCGGCCCAAACGGCGCTGGCAAGACCGCCCTGGGGCTGGTGGTGGCCGGACTCATCGAGCCAGCACTGGGGGACCGCTGGGTGGGACCGTCCATCCATGTCGGCTATCTGGGGCAGGAGCCGCCGCCTCTTCCCGCCGAGGCCACCCCGCTCGGTCTGGTCCGCTCGGCGAAGCCGCTCTTCGAGCAGGAGGCGGTGAACCTCCTCGGCCGCCACCTCTTTCGATACGAGCAGATGCGCGGGCCGGTCGCCGAACTCTCTGGCGGCGAGCGGATCCGCCTCGAGCTCGTTCTGCTATCGCTTTCCGGAGCCAACTGCCTGGTCCTCGATGAGCCCACCAACCACTTGGACATCGAGTCGCTGGAGGTCCTGGAGGCCGAGATTGAGCGGTTCGAAGGGACCGTTATGGTGATCTCC
>JBKPBL010000082.1:0-13205 GCA_046726855.1 Actinomycetota bacterium
GGCCGTCATTCTCGACGGGGTGACCGACCCTCGGAACATCGGCGCGGTGGCCAGAACGGCGGAGGCGGCCGGGGCCGAGGCCCTGGTGGTCCGGCGGCGCCGGGGCGCGGGATGGAGCCAGTCCGCCATGCGGACATCAGCGGGCGCGCTCCTGCATCTGCCCGTGGCCGAGGTGGGGAATCTCTCCCGAGCACTGGGAGCTCTGAAGGGGAACGGCTTCTGGGTCGTCGGGCTCGAGGCGTCCGCTCCACTGCCGATCCATGAGGCGGATCGGCCCCCGGGAAGGGTGGCGATGGTGCTCGGCTCGGAGGGGAAGGGTTTGTCCCGCCTGACCCGCGAATCCTGCGACGAGCTGGTCCGCATCGACCTTCGAGGCCGCGTCGCGTCGCTGAATGTCTCGGTCGCCGCGGGGATCGGTCTGTTTGCCTACGCTGCCGGGGAGGGCAGAGGAGCCAGGCAGGAGTTCCCTGGCTGACTCGAGGCATTTGCCCGCCTTCATCCGGTGATTACCCCTTGCCAAGCCGGAAGTTGTGGCCATAATCGATGGACACCCTCGACAGAACGCTACCCGGCCGTGGGGCTGGGAGCGAAGAGCTGCGGAGCACCTCTTGGGAGCGCGTGCGGAGGCGAACCCCCCCATCGACATCGGTGACGCCAGCGACGAGGAGCTCATCGCGCTCTACCGCCAAGGATCTGGGCCTGCGGTCGAGTCGCTCCTGCAGCGCTATCGGGACTTCGCCAGGCTAAAGGCCCGCTCGTACTTCCTGGCCGGCGCGGACAAGGACGACATCGTCCAAGAGGGCATGATCGGCCTCTACAAGGCCATCCGGGACTTCAGCGCCGAGAAGCAGACGTCCTTTCGCGGGTTCGCGGAGATCTGCATCACTCGCCAGATCATCACCGCGGTCAAGTCCGCCACCCGACGGAAGCATCTCCCCCTGAATCAATACGTGTCCCTGTCGAAGCCACTGGCCGCCGACGAGGATCAGGACTGGGTCCTCCAGGACGTGATCGAGACCAAGCAGGTTAGCGACCCGGCCGAGCTTGTCATCTCCAATGACGAGCTTCGCAGCATCAAGCTTGTGTTCGCCGAGATCCTCTCGGACTTCGAGGCCGAGGTTCTCCACATGTACGTGGAAGGCAAGTCCTACCAGGAGATCGCCGAGCACCTGAACCGGCACGTCAAATCCATCGACAACGCCCTCCAGCGGATCAAGCGCAAGGTTGAGCTCCACCTGCGCGACCGGACCCAGGGGGAGACTGAGGAGCCGGCCGGCCTGGCACCGGCCCAGTAGAATCGATGCGCTGGCGTGGCGCAGTCCGGTAGCGCAAGCGACTTGTAATCGCTAGGTCGCGGGTTCGAATCCCGCCGCCAGCTCTTCCGCAGGTTGCGGCCCATCCCGTCTGCCGCCACACTGACGTCGTGCGGCCGTTCACCTGACCCTGACCTAACTCCCGCCCCGGAACGCGTCTGGCTTTCCTGTGGCCTGGCCCGCCTCGAGCGCCGCCTCCTGGTGGGGGCCTCCGGGTCCCCATCAGCCGTCAGCTCCGAACCCGGAGCTCTCGAAGCCCCCTGATGATGTAGTTCGGCTTCCACTCAGGCTCGGAAACGAGCTCCAGCCGGGGCAGACGACGTAGGACAGTGGAGAAGGAGATCTCCAGCTCCAGCCGGGCGAGCGGCGCCCCCAGGCAGAAGTGGATCCCTGCCCCGAATGACATGTGCAGGTTGGGGTCGCGCTCCAGACGCAGCTCGTCGGGATGTTCGAACACCTCGGGATCACGGTTGGCCGAGCCGAACAGCAGCGCCACCTCGTGTCCTCGGGGAACGTGCACACCGTGGATCTCCACGTCATCGAGCACCCACCGCTCGAACATCTGGAGCGGTGTGTCGTAGCGCATCAGTTCCTCGATCGCGTGAGGCACCAACGAGTGGTCGGCACGGAGACGGTCCAGCTCACCGGGGTTCCGGAACAGCGACCACCAGCCGTTACCGGTCACGTTCACGCTGGCCTCGTGTCCCGCGTTGAGGACCAGCACGCACGTGCCGATCATCTCGTCCTCGGTGAGCCTGTCTTCTTGGTCGATCACCTGAACGAGCTCTCCGATGAGATCCTCGGTCGGGGCGGCCCGCCGCTCTCGGATCAGGTCCCTCAGATAGTCGGAGAACTCGATGGCGGCCTTCGATGCGGCCCGGGCGTCCTCTTCGGTGGGGTTCAGCTCGTACATCCGGCAGATGTCGGCTGACCAGGGCCGGAGGTGATGCCTGTCCGCTTCTGGGATGCCCAGCAGCTCGGCGATCACGGTGACAGGCAGCGGTTCGGCCAGCATGGAGATCAGGTCGAAATCCCCGGCGCCGCTGACCTCGTCCACCAGGCCGTCCATGAACGATTGGATACGGGCTCGGAGCCCCTCCACCATCCGGGGGGTGAACGCCTTGGCCACCAGCCTCCGAACCCGCGTGTGGTCGGGCGGCTCCATGTCAAGGATGCCGTTTCGGATCAGCCACCAGAAGGGGAGCGCCTCCTCGGCATCCTCCGGCCGGCCCATCTGGGCGTGGGTGGCCAGAAGCAGGTACGTCCGACCGAAGCGCCGGTCCCTCAGGAGGCGGCTGACGTCCCGGTGCCGCGGGATCAGCCACTGGTTGGTCTCCTCGAGCCAATGAATCGGTCCCCGCTCCCGGAGCTCCGAGTAGACGGGGTAGGGGTTGGCCACGAACGAGACGTCGTTGGGTGCAAAGCCGACGATCGCGGGAAGGGTGTCGCTCATCCGTCCGGCGATTCTAGCGCGGCGTCCTCGTCAGCAGTCCCTGGGCGTGGCAGACTATGGGCTCCCCCCTGAACCGACGAGGGAGTCGGCGTGACCGGAAGCGCGTGGGAACAGGCCCTGACCCAGCTCGACCAGGCGGCCCGCATCATGAACCTGGACCCCAACGTTCATGAGGTCCTCCGGAACCCGAAGCGCACGCTCGAGGTGGCCATACCGACCCGGATGGATGACGGGTCCGTCCGCGTGTTCACGGGCTACCGGGTCCATCACAACACCTCACGAGGGCCGTCCAAGGGCGGGATCCGCTACCACCCCGGAGTGAATCTCGAGGAGGTCAAGGCCCTGGCCATGTGGATGACGTGGAAGTGCGCGGTCGTGTCGATCCCGTACGGCGGGGCCAAGGGCGGGGTCGTCGTGGACCCCAAGCGCCTCTCGCCCGGCGAGCTCGAGCGGATGACCCGCCGCTACGCATCGGAGATCCTCCCACTGATCGGCCCGGAGCGGGACATCCCCGCGCCCGACGTCGGAACAAACGAGCAGGTCATGGCGTGGATAATGGACACGTACTCCATGAACATGGGCTACTCGGTTCCCGGGGTGGTCACGGGGAAGCCCCTGTCCGTGGGGGGCTCGGCCGGCCGGCGCGCTTCGACAGCCCGGGGGGTCATGTACGTCACGGTGTCAACCCTGAAGCACCTGGCCATGCCGGTGGATGAGGCCCGGGTGGTGGTCCAGGGCTTCGGGAAGGTGGGGGCCCCTGTCATCCAGCTCCTTCACGACCAGGGATGCATGGTGGTCGGCGTCGGCGACCTCGGCGGCGCCGTGTACAACGCCCGGGGTCTGTCCCCGGTTGGCCTGGCCGCTCACCACGACGAGACGGGGACCGTGGCGGGGTTCGAGGGCGGCGAGCCGATAACGAACGAAGAGCTGTTTGAGGTGGAGTGCGACGTGGTGGTACCGGCCGCCCTGGAGGGCATCATCACCGAGAAGAACGCCGACCGGATAGGGGCCCGGATCATCGTGGAGGCGGCCAACGGCCCCACCACTCCGGAGGCCGACGAGATCCTCCACGACCGAGGTGTCCACGTGGTTCCCGACATCCTGGCGAACGCAGGCGGGGTCACCGTCTCGTACTTCGAGTGGGTCCAGGACCTCCAGGCGTACTTCTGGACCGAGGACGAGGTGAACGCCCGGCTCCGGCGGATCATGGAGGACTCCTACGTGGACGTCCTGGAGCTGGCGGAGGACCGGAAGGTCACGATGCGGCAGGCTGCCACCATCCTGGGCGTGCAGAGGGTTGCCGAGGCCCACACCACCAGGGGCCTCTTCCCCTAGCGAAAGAGCCCCTCGATGTTCTTGAATCGCCCATATGCCGTGCCTATGCTCGATGGGAGTGGACACAGAGCCCCTGGACGACACCACCAGGGCGGTCCTCGACTTCGAGCGGTCCTGGTGGCGGGTACCCGGTCCCAAGGAGCGCGCCATCCGGGCCCGGCTTCGGGTATCGCCTGCGCGGTATTATCGGCTCCTGAACCGCGCCATCGACTTCCCCCAGGCGCTCCGCCACGATCCGCTGCTGGTGAAGCGGCTCCGGCGCCTCCGGGTCGAGAGGAGACGGCAGCGGTTCGATGGAAGCGCCGGGGCGAGACGCTAGCCCCGGAGGAGGATTGGCTGGTCGACATGAGCCGAAGGCAACCGGGAGCTTCTACCTCTCCTTGGCGACCGCTGCGCTGAGGGGAGCCCTCGTCGTCGCCGCGGTGGTCCTCGGCGTTTTCGTGCTCTCGAGGGCGTTCCCCAGCACGGGCGAGGACACGCCGCCGGTTGCTCCCGCCGAGACGCCGACGAGCGAGGCTCCCGAGGAGGAGCCCGGTGGCGGCGGAATGGGCTCGCCGCCCGCGGAGCAGAAGCCCGAAGAACCTCCGCCGCCCGAGGACGTCACACTCCAGGTCCTGAACGGAACCGACGTCGACGGGCTGGCCGCCGAGGCTGCCGACCTGCTCGAGGCGGAGGGATACGAGATCGACAACATCGACAACGCCAACCAGTCGTACGAGGTGACCACCCTCTTCTTCCACCCGAAGTCCGAGGCAGCGGCCACGGCATTGCAGACGGATTTCTTCCCGGACGCTCAGCTGGAGGAGGGGGCTCGCGACCTGGCGGTCGACGTCAGTGTGATCCTGGGGGCGGACTACGCCGCGGCCCAGGAGGCCGCCTAGGCCTGGTCTCCCGAGGGCCCCTCGCTCAGCAGCTTCATCTCCGTGTGCAGGCGGACCACGAGCGCGCCCTCCACAGGCTGGAGGTCGATGTCGCCACCCGGCGGCGTGAACGTGACCCGGTAGCTACCCACCGAGTCACCGGAGGCGCGGACCAGGAACCCCTCGAGAGCGAACCAGGCCTCCTGCGCACCCACGTCGGTCCCGTTCAGGTCGGCCACGGCGTTCGCGAACGTCTCCCGGCGGTCCACCGGTGAGGTGTAGGTAGTCCGCACCAGGGCGGACTCGTAGCCATCGACCACGCCGAGCTGAAGAAGGCGAGACCGAGAGCTCACCGAGAACATCCCTTCCTGGTCCGAGAACCGGGTGTCGGAAACCCAGGCGTCGCCGGCGCCCACTGGCGTTCCGGGGAGCACCGGGCGGAGCCGGGGGAGGAGACGCTCTATGCCGACCGGCTCGAGCGGCTCGGACGGATCACCGGCGGACTGCTGAATCTCAACGACTCGCCCATCCCGTCCCAGGATCACCGTGAACTCCTGGTCCGCTCCCACCTCGACCGAACGCCCGTCGACGAACAGAGAATTGGGCACCAGCGACATGCTGGCCTCCACCCCGCCTTCCGGAAGAGGTCGCAGCACCTGCTGCGTGGCCCGGAATGTCGCCCGGACCCGCTGGTCCCTGCTGGCTCCGGCGAGTGTCCGGGTGATGTCGGCCTCGAGATGGAGCAGGTATTCGAGCCGGCGACCCGTGTCCAGCGAATAGGAGAGCGGGACCTGGTCGTCGACGCAAGAGGCCAGGGCCAAAGTCACCATCAGGATCGGGACGAGGAGGCGGCGCAACTCGCGGGGACTGTACCAGGGTAGGCTCGCGCGGTGGCCGACCCGCCCCCCGCGCTCGACGCCCTGGCCCGTCGACCTGAGCGGGCCGGGATATTCGTCGACTTCGACGGCACGCTGGCAGACATCGTGTCCCGTCCGGAGCAGGCCCGGCCGGTGAACGGAGCGGTGGAGGTGCTGGCCGGTCTGGCCCGCAGCTACCGGGTGGTGGCCGTGGTCTCGGGCCGTCGAGCCGAGGGGCTGGCCCGGAGGCTCCGCCGCCCCCAGGGCGTTCGCTGCTACGGGCTGTACGGCCTCGAGGATGAGTCCGGACCGACAGATCCGGCCCTGAAGGAGCTCGACGAGGAGCTGCAGGGGGTCCTTCCCGCCCTGGAGCGGGCCGCTGGAGCTGTCCCCGGAGCGTGGGTGGAGCCGAAGGTGTTCAACGCGTCGATCCACTACCGGGAGTCGCCCCATCCCGACCAGGCTCGGTTGAACCTCCTGGCCTCGGTGGAGGGTGTCGTCGACCGTGCGGGCCTGCGGCTGCTCGAGGGCAAGCGTGTGATCGAGATTGCTCCCCGACATGGGCCATCAAAGGGGGACGTCGTTGAGCGGGTCGCTCTGGAAGAGCGGCTCGAGGCCCTTCTCTATGCTGGGGACGACCTGCCCGACCTGGAGGCGTTCGAAGCGGTGGCGCGCCTGCGGGAACGGGGTATCGACGGCGTCCGGATCGCGGTGCGCTCGACCGGTACGCCGGATCTCCTGTTGCAGCAGGCGGAACTGGTGGCCGAGAGCCCCTCGGCCCTGGTCGAGATGCTTCGGGGCCTGGTCAGCTCCCGGTAGCGCGCTCCAGGTCCCGGAGCTGGCGGCGGGCCCACTGCGTCGGGGTCCTCGACGCCGCAGCCCGGCGGAGGCCCGACGCCCGAGCCGCCCGCTCCTCCTCGGGCATCCTGAGGGCGGTGTCGACGGCCTCGGCCATGCCCGCCACGTCGACCGGGTCTACGCCGATGGCGTGGCGACCCAGCTCCGCGTAGGCTCCCGCCGTCCTGGAAAGTATGAGGGCCCCGTGGTGCCGGTTGAGAAGGGCGCCCTCCTTGGCCACGAGGTTCATCCCGTCGAACACTGGGTTGACCATCAAGGCGTCGTAGATCCCGTAGGCCGCCACCACCTCTTCGTAGTTGTCGCCGAGACGCACCTCGATCGGGGTCCAGTCCGAACCCCCGAGGTCGCTGTTGATCCGCTCGGCAGTGCGGACGCACTCCTCCGTGTAGTTCCGGTACTCCTCGATCTCCCGCCGAGACGGGTTGAGGAGCGCCAGAAATACCACGCGGCCCCGCCACCCGGGGTACCGGCGAAGGAGGTCCTCGAAGGCCAGGAATCCCCGGAGGACGTTCTTCGATAGCTCGGCGCGGTCCACACGTAGGAGGAGCCGGCGGTCGCCTCGCCACCGTTCCAGGGCCCGTCGCTTCCGCCTGACGCTCGGCGACGCCGCCAAGGCCCGCAACTGGGCGGCGTCGATCGAGATCGGGAACACTCCAACCCGGACCAGCCGGCCTCGCCACCGGATCGCCCGGCGCCGATACATCACCGTGGTGCCCTCGAGGAGCCGGCAGGCGCTCAGGAAGTTCTCGGCCCACCGCTCGGTCTGGAAGCCGAGGAGGTCGGCGCCGAGCAGTCCCTCCAGCAGCTCCTCCCGCATGGTCCTCGGGAGGAGCCGGAGATAGTCGGCTCCGGCGAAGGGAACATGGTGGAAGTGGGCGATCTTGGCCTCCGGTGCGGCGGCCCGCAGCTGTGCCGGGACCAGCGACAGGTGGTAGTCCTGCACCAGGGCTGCCGCCGGCGCCCCCCCCGCTTCCTCGGCCAGAGCCGAGGCGAATTCCTCGTTCACGGCACGATACGAATCCCATTGCTCCCTCGCTTCAACTCCCAGACCGGGCACGGTGGGGAGGTCCCACAGGTAGTGGTGGAGGAACCACAGGAGGCGGTTGCTTATCGCGTTGTAGAAGCCGTCGTATCGCTCCGGGTCCAGGGCCAGCAGGCGGAGCCGGTACTTAGCGTCGTCGATGACCGCATCGATCCGCCCGTCGGCGCTTCGATCGATCCGCTTGCGGTCGCCCTCGCCCATTGCGGCGGCCACCCACAGGCCGCCGGTCTCTTGCACCGCCGGGGCCAGGGCCGTGACCAGGCCGCCGCTCCCTCGCCGGGCGACCAGCTCGCCGTTCTCCTCCGCGAACGACACCGGCCCGCGGTTCGAGGCCACCAGGACCGGCCGATCGCTCACAGGGAGCTCATCAGCTCGAGGTAGTCCGTCAGCTCCCGCGCGGTGAGAAAGCGCCGGCGGACCAGCTCCCGGCCCGCCCTCCCCATGTTCTCCCGAAGCTTGCCGTCGGCCATGAGGTCGACGATCCGGCCGGCGCAGGCCTCTACCGAGTCCACGAGGTAGCCGGTCACGCCTTCCTCGACCTGGAGGCGGAGGCCGCCGACGTTCCCCACGATGACCGGCCGCTCCTTCCACATGGCCTCCGAAGCGGTCAGGCCGAACCCCTCCCGGATCGACTTCTGGACCACCACCGTGGCGGATCGCTGGAACGCGTTCACGGCGATCGGCCCGACGTCCTGGAGGTTCGTCAAGACGTGGATGTCCGCGTCGCCGGCCCTGTGCTCTTCGGTGAGCGCGAGGTAGTGCCAAGCCTCGGGATCATCGTGGGCCATCGAGCCGACCAGCAGGAGCTGAAGATCCGGCGCTTCTTCCTTGGCCAGGCGGTAGGCGTCGATCACCCCGAGAGGGTCCTTCCAGGGGTCGAATCGCGACACCTGGGTCACGGTGGGGCGCTGCATGTCGATGCCGTACGCCGAGACGATCTCGTAGACGGCCTCGTGCTCCAACCAGACGTTCTTAGGGGCCAGGGGATCGATCGACGGCGGGATCACCGCGATCCGCGGGCCCAGCCCGGGCCGGACGTAGTCTTCGATCGAGAATACGGCGGCGTCGTAGCGCCCGGCGTGCAACGCGAAGAAGGACCACACCTGCTCCATCGGATGTGACAGGTCGATATGGCACCGCCAGATCCACTTCCCGGAGCGTCGCTGCGCCTCCTCGAGGAGGGTCAAGAGCGCCAACGGGTGGGGATCGTGAACGAAGACGAAATCCGCGTCCGTGTCGAACCGAGCCGCGTTCGCGGCCAGCCGGTCCAGGTAGGTCGTCTCCAGGGCCTCGTTCCACGGGACCCCCATCCCCTGAAGCCCGTTGTGAACCAGCTTGGTGACGGTGAAGAACTCCTCCGAGCCCTCGAT
The DNA here is from genome assembly GCA_046726855.1 of Actinomycetota bacterium. GTDB lineage: Bacteria > Actinomycetota > UBA4738 > UBA4738 > CALAEC01 > JBKPBL01. The sequence goes on from JBKPBL010000082.1 coordinate 9,089, forward strand.
CAGCTGCCACTCGGCGTCGATGCCCAGATCCTGGAGCAGGGCAACCTGGGTGGGGAGCAGCTCGGCCACGCCACCACCGAAAGACGTGCTGCTGACATGGAGCACCCGCGACCCCTTGAGGGGGTCGGCGGCCTCGTGAAGGCGCTCGATGGCTTCGTCGCCTGCTGCCTCGCGATAGTCGTCGACGTGTTTCGGTTCGGGAGCCGGGACGGTGCGGAGCACGCCTCCAGTCTAACGAGGTCCCTGATCGGCTCCCGGGTCGGGTCGAGAGGCCGCACCTATACTGGTCGGCAGTGGACCGGAATCGCGGCCGCGTGCTCGGCAGCCCCCTCGTCATCGGAGCGGCCCGCTGGGGCATCGTGTCGTGGGCGGCGATAGGCGTTCTGGTGCTGGGGTACTTCTTCTTCGCCTACGTCGTGTACCCGGTCAGGATCATCTTCCCACCGCTGGTCGTGGCCATGATCGGCGTCTATCTGCTCAACCCGATCGTGTCCTTCTTCGAGGACCGAGGGATCGCGCGGCTCTGGGGCGCGCTGGTCACCTATCTCGTGGGCATGGCCGTGGCCGGAACCGCGCTGGCGTTCACCATCCCGATCCTCGCGGACCAGGTCCAGGCCTTCGCTCGCTCGGCCCCCGACCTGATCGACCGAGCCAGCCAAAGCGTGCAGAGCTTCCTGGAGGGCCTGGGTATCCAAGTGGCCGACACCGCCGGCGGTGGCGAGGGCGTGGTCGACTTCTTCGGCCAGCTCCTGTCGTTCACCCGTGGCGTCCTGGACTTCGCGCTGATCTTCATCCTCGGGCCCATCCTGGCCTTCTACCTTCTGGTAGACCTGCCCAAGATCAAACGGTCCCTTCGAGCCATGATCCCCGCTCGGCGTCGTCCCGAGGCCGACTCCGTGCTGTTCAAGATCGGGAGGGCGATCGGAGGCTTCGTCCGGGGCCAGCTCCTGGTGGCGCTGTTCGTCGGCGTGGCCTCTTCCATCGGTTTGTTCATCGTGGGGCTGCCGTTCTGGGCAGTGGTCGGGCTCGTGGTCGGGCTTTTCAACCTGATCCCCTTGATCGGCCCGTTCATCGGAGGGTTCCTGGCCGTGCTCATCGCGTTCACCACGCCCACCAGCGGGGAGGGGCTGATCGAACTGGCTCCGGGTTGGCCCCTTGCACTCGGTTCGGTCGTGGCGCTCCTGATCGTCCAGCAGATCGACAATCACATCCTGAGCCCGAACATCGTGGCCCGGACCGTGAAGCTCCATCCGGTGACGGTGATGCTGGGTCTCCTCGCGGGAGGGACGCTCCTCGGTCTCTGGGGCCTGCTGCTGGCCGTGCCGGTCCTGGCCACGGTGAAGATCCTTCTGCTGCACGCTTGGGACACACGGATGCGGTGGCCCCCTCCGTCGAGCGGGGAACAACCTGTGATCAGGGAAGCCCCGGCCGGTGCCTCGGCGGAGGAGCCGGCCGCCGAGGTCGACAGACGGGCTCGGGTCGCCGACACGGCGAAGGACCCGATCCGCCCCACCGAGGAGCGAGGCTCGTGGTGGCACAACGCCTTCCGGGCGGTCTTTGGTCCGCGCCGGCCCAGAGGAGAACCGGATCATGAGCCCGAGCCGGTCGCCGAGGAGTCTCGAGAGCCCGAACGAACCTCTCCGGGTTCCTAGCCGAGCAGCCCCCTGACCACTTCGGCGAATCCATCCCCGTTCGGGGCGTCGGTGAGGTACACGTTGTCGGCCGGCTCCGTGCCGGCCAGGGCGCGCTCGCCGTTCGCCACGATGAACACCGCTCCCACGTGCGGGGACACCTCGGCGTCGGACGCCGAGTCGCCGACCGCCGCGGCCTGTGCTCGACCGAGGCCTCGAGCGGCCACGTCGGCGGCCACCGCGGAGGCCTTGGTCACCCCCGCGGGCACCAGGTGGTAGGCGTGCACCTCGGGGACATCGAGTCCCGGGAAGGTCCGGCGGATGATCCCGTTGTCGTGTAGGTCGACCCACCGGTACCCGGCGTCGGCCAGCATCGACCGGGCCTCGGCCAGGTCGAGCTGGCCCCGGAACAGCATCGTGACCTCGCGTTCCGCATGGGCCCATGGAGCGTGCGGCTCGATCCGCCCCGAGTACCTCTCGAGCAGCAGCGCCGCGGCACCGGACCTGGCCATCTCCTGGCGAGGCGTACCCGGGCCGCGATATGCCCCGTAGTCCCGGACGACGGCTTCGCCTCGGGCCGTGATCCCGCCCAGCTCGGCGATGAATCCGGTGGCCCCGAGGATCCGGGCGACCTCGCGAACCTGCGTCTCGGTCCGGCCGGACAACGGCACCAGGGCCGTGCCGGCGCGGTGAAGAGCGATCACAGCCTCCGAGGCCGCCTCGGTGATCCCGCCTTCGGGGGTCGCGAACAGGGAGCCACCCGGGCCGAACAGGGTCCCGTCGAGATCCGTGTATATCACCCGGGGATCGAGCGAGGCTGCTAGGTCACGGAGGTGGTCCCCGGCCCGCCTCAACGAGGGGCTCCGTACCCGGCGACGGTGACGGCGGGGGGGCGCTCGCCCACGTCGATCGGGGTCCGGAGGACCCTGTACTCGCCGTCCTCCTTCTCGAACTGCGAGAGGTCGATGCCGGGTTGGCTGTGGAACTCCATCCGCCCAGAGGCGGCCAGCCGCCGGAGGGCGGACTGTAGGACCACGAAGGCCATCCTGGAGAGCTCGCCGATCGGCCTGGTTCGGTGGATCCGGTCCTCCAGGTCCACCTGGGCCATGATCTCGACGCCGAAGCGCTCGGCCACATCGATGATCAGTCCGATCTCCACGCCATAGCCCGTCAGGAAGGGGACCTGCTCCAGGATCGAGCGACGGCCCGCGTACTCTCCCGAGAGAGGCTGGATGAGGCCCGAGAGGTGCGGCCAGAACATGTTGAGCAGGGGCCTGGCCACCAGCTCGGTCACCCTCCCACCGCCCAGCGAGGTCCCCTCGGAAACGGGCCGCTCGTAGAAGCTCTTCACGTAACCGACCTCGGGGTTCGCCAGCAGGGGACCCAGCGGGCCGCACACGAACCGCGGGTGGAAGTTGACGATGTCGGCGTCTAGCCACAGGATCAGGTCGCCGCGGAGGACGAACAGGCTCTTCCACAGGGCCTCGCCCTTCCCGGACATGGACTCGAGGTCGGGCCGGACATCCCGGTCCTGATGCACCACCGCTCCGGCCCCAAGGGCGGCCTCGGCCGTTCCATCGGTCGAGCTGGAGTCCATCACCGCGAGCTCGTCGACCAGGGGGACTCCCTCGACCAGCTCCTTCCGTATGGTCTCGACGATCGGGCCGATGGTAGCGGCCTCGTTCAGTGTGGGGATGCAGACGGAGACCGTGAGGGACTGTCGTTGCTTCTGCTCCAGGAGGGAGGCCGTGTCCGCGAACTGTCGGTGGTGGAAGGTCCGCCTCGCCAGCCAATCGTGCGGGGTCACGGACCCGGGATACTACACGCGGCTCGTTTCGGAGGGTAGCGCGGAATCCGCCGGGACCGAGGGGTTAGGGGGCGTCCGCTCCGAGGACCCGTCCGATGGCCCGAGCGACCTCGCCGCTCGCCGGGAGAGCCGTCCAAACTTCCGTGACCCGGCCGTTTCGTCCCGTCACCGCGATGGTGGGTACGGTTCGGATCCCATAGGCCCGGGCCACCTCCGGTCGCTGCCCCACGTCGAACTGCTGGAAGGGGACCGTGGCTCGATCTGCGGCATCCTGCAGAGTTGGGGCGACCGCCTTGCACGGCGCGCAGGTCTCCGTGGTGAACTGGACGATCGCCGGGCCCCGGATACCCAGGCCGGCCAGGTCGAGTCGTCTCAGTCGGCGGGGTGGCCGCTTCCACAACAGGTAAGCCCCGGTCATCAACACGAGGATCCCCAGCGCGATGCCGGCCCTGAGGATCACCCCGAGGCCCCCGCCTCGGCTCGCTCGACCGGTGCCGTCAGTCGCCCCCTGATCCGACCGCCGGTGGCTATTCTCCGGGCCCACACGAATAACTCGCATCCCACGCACAGGCCGGTGGTGGCGGCCAACAGCGCCAGACCGGAGACGAGCAGGGCGAGGACCCAGGAGACCCACCCTCCCGCGAGCGGCGGATCGAAGGCGAAGTACCCGAATGTGGCC
>JBKPBL010000083.1:0-7159 GCA_046726855.1 Actinomycetota bacterium
CCCGTGCGCCTATCGGCCGCGAGGCCCTGGACAACCAGCAGCGCGGGTTCGCCGCCGTGGTCGGTGTGGGGGTCCTGGCGGGGCTGGCGGTGCTGGTCTGGGACGCGTTCAAGGGCGCTAGGATCGATCTGTCGACGAGCCCCACCGCCGACGTTGGGGACAGCCTCTTCCGCTCGTTCGTCCTTCCCTTCGAGGTGGTGTCCTTCCTCTTGCTGGCCGCGCTGATCGGGGCCATCGTCCTGGCCCGGAAGGAGGAAGGGTGATCCGGCTGACCTTCCCCTTGATGTTCTCGGCGGGCTTGTTCGCGATCGGTGTGTACGGCGTCCTGGCTCGCCGCAACGGTGTCCTCGTCCTGATGTCGATCGAGCTGATGCTCAACGCGGTCAACGTGAACCTGGTGGCGTTCAGCCAGTTCCTGAAAGACTCCGTGTTCACCGGCCAGATCTTCACCCTGTTCGTCATCACCGTGGCCGCGGCAGAGGTGGGCATCGGGCTGGCCATCGTCATCCTGATCTACCGGAATCGCGAGACCATCAACGTCGACGAGGTCAACCTCCTCAAGTGGTAGTCCAGGTGGTGCACGCGACGGCCCCTGCGCTGGTCCCCCCCGTTCACTCCGCTTCGCGCCCACGGCTTCCGCTCCGCCCCGCTTCGCTGCACTTCGCTCCGCTCACGAGGGTCCCACCACCTTGGGGCCGCCGCGTTTCCGTACGTCCTACCAACTTGGCCCCGCCTCGCCTCCCCAGAGATCACTGTGATTGAGCAGGCGTGGCTGATCCCGGCCATTCCCTTCGTCTCGTTCTTTCTGATCATCTTCTTCGGCAAGAGGACTCCTGGACGTGGAGCCGGAATCGGGATCCTGGCGGTGTTGGCCTCGTTCGTGATGTCCCTCATCGTGTTCTTCCAGGTGCTGGGTGGTGAGGAGATAGAACGCTCGGTCACATGGTTCGACATCGGGATCGAGTTCGAGCTGGGGATGAACGTCGACGGTCTGGCGGCCATGATGATGCTGGTCGTCACCTTTGTCTCGCTGATGGCCCACGTCTACTCGGTGGGCTACATGAGGGACGAGCCCCGCTACACCTGGTACTTTGCGGCGCTCTCGCTGTTCACCGGCTCGATGCTCAACCTGGTCATCGCCAACAACCTGATCCAGCTCCTGGTCGGATGGGAGTTGGTGGGGATCTGCTCCTATCTGTTGATCGGACACTGGTGGGAGGAGAAGGCCAACTCGGACGCCGCGATCAAGGCCTACATCACCACGAAGACCGGCGACGTGCCCTTCTACTTCGGCATCTTCGTGATGATCTTCGCCGTCGGGACGGCGAACATCCCCGAGATCACGAACGCCGCCGAAGGCGGGGAGATCTCCACCGGCCTTCTCACGGTGGGCGCGCTCCTCCTCTTCGGCGGCGCCATCGGAAAGTCGGCCCAGTTTCCCTTGCACGTGTGGCTGCCCGACGCGATGGCCGGGCCCACGCCCGTCTCGGCCCTGATCCACGCCGCCACCATGGTGGTGGCGGGGGTCTACCTGGTGGGCAGGATGTTCACCGTGTTCGCAGGAAGCGGCGAGGCCCTGACCGTCGTCGCCGTGATCGGTTCGATCACCATGCTGATCGCCGCCTTACTGGCCATGGTGCAGGACGACATCAAGCGGGTGCTGGCCTACTCCACGGTTTCACAGCTGGGGTACATGATGGCCGCGTTGGGGATAGGGGAGCCCGGCTACTCGGCGGCTTTCTTCCACCTGTTCACCCACGCTTTCTTCAAGGCCCTCCTCTTCCTGGGAGCCGGCTCGATCATCCACGCGGTGCACTCGAACAACATGAGCGAGATGGGAGGACTGCGAACAGCGATGCCCGCGACATTCTGGACGTTCCTGGTCGGCTCGGCGGCGCTTGCCGGGATCCCGCCCCTGGCGGGGTTCTGGTCGAAGGACGAGATCATCGCCGAGGCCTTCCTCAGCGACCAGTTCGGGGTGTGGTTGGTCGCCGTGCTGACGGCTCTACTAACCGCGTTCTACATGACCCGGGCGATACGCCTCACCTTCTTCGGGAGGTACCGGGGCCACGGGCACCCGCACGAGTCGCCCAGGATCATGACCATCCCGCTGGTGATCCTGGCCTCCCTGTCCGTGGTGGTGGGATTCTTCGGCGCTCCGTTCGTGGAGGGGGGGTTCCGGGGCCTTGTTCACCTCGGCGAGGAGGCCCACTTGGTGGAGTTCGACCTCGTCTTGGCTGGCATCTCGGTGGCTTTGGCGCTGGTCGGGGTCATGGTGGGATCGGTCCTCTATCGGACTTACCGGGACCGGGATCCGCTCCGTAACCTCGGCGCCCTGTACACGTTCATCGATCGGAAGTACTACCTGGACGACATCTACCTCAAGGGGATCGTCCGTCCGATCCAGTACTCGGTGGCGGCCTTCACCAACTGGACGAACAACCGCATCCTGGACGGGGTGGTGAACGGCTTCGGCCTCCTCACGCGAGGTTTCGGCCGGCTCACCGACGGCATCGACCGCCGGCTGGTGGACGGAGCCGTCAACTGGCTGGCCATCGGGACGGGCTGGACCGGTGGGCTGCTGCGGTACATCCAGTCGGGCAACGTCCAGCGGTACGCGGTACTGCTGTTCGCGGGGATCACCATCCTGGCCGTGATCTTCACGAGGATCTGACGAGGGAGGAACGATGACGTTCGAGGACTGGGCGGTGACCCTGGCGGTGTTCATCCCCGCCATCGGCGCCGTGGCGGTGGCGTTCATGCCCCGGGAGCGGGACCGGCTGGTCCGGGCCCTGGGCATCGTTTTCACCGCGATACCCCTGGTAATCGGCATCGTCATCCTGTTCGGCTTCGACTTCGACGGGGCCGGGGCGTTCGGGGCAGCGATGGGGAGGGACGCGCTTCAATTCGGCGTCGACCTGTCGTGGATCTCCGTGATCGACGCCCGCTACTTCGTGGGCCTGGACGGAGTCAGCCTCCCTCTGTTCGAGCTGACCCTCCTCCTGGGCTTCCTGTGCATGATCTACACCTGGCGATACCTGCCGGAGCCCGGGCGCCCCCGGGCCTTCGTGGCCCTGCTTCTCCTTCTACAGACCGGGATGTCCGGCACGTTCATCGCTTTCGACCTGGTCCTGTTCTTCGTGTTCTGGGAGCTGGTCCTGGTGCCGATGTACTTCCTCATCGGCCTGTGGGGCGGCCCCAACCGCGAGTACGCCGCTATCAAGTTCTTCCTGTACACGCTGTTCGGCAGCGTGTTCATGCTCCTGGCTTTCCTGGCGATGTACCTCAACGCCGAGCCGCACACCTTCGACATGATCGCCCTCCAGCAGGCCGGCTTCGACCGGACCTTCCAGCTGGTCGCCTTCGCCGGACTGTTCCTCGGCTTCGCCATCAAGGTGCCGATGTGGCCGTTCCACACCTGGCTCCCCGACGCCCATACCGAAGCTCCAACGGTGGGCTCGGTGCTCCTGGCTGGGATCCTGCTGAAGATGGGAACCTATGGGTTCGTTCGGATCGCTCTGCCCATCCTCCCCGACGCCGGCCGGACGTGGGCCCCGTGGATCGGGGTCCTGGCCGTAATCGCCATCGTCTACGCCGCGCTGGTCTGCCTGGCCCAGCGCGACCTCAAGCGACTGATCGCCTTCTCATCCGTCGGCCACATGGGCTTCGTCATGCTGGGGATCGCCACGCTCACCGACGTGGGGATCAACGCCGCCATCTACGGGATGGTGGCCCACGGGATCATCACCGGCATGCTGTTCTTCATCGCCGGCTCGGTGCACGAGCGGTACCACACCCGGGAGATCGCCGTGATCGGCGGGGGGATGCTCAAGAAGGTCCGGGTCATGGGGGGGATCCTGGCGTTCACAGCGATCGCTTCGCTGGGCCTGCCGGGACTGGCGGGGTTCTGGGGCGAGGTGATGTCCCTGCTCTCCTCGTACAACCCGGCGCCGGGACTGTCGCTGGGCCTGTACCGGACATTGATGGTGGCCGGAGGGATCGGCACGATCCTGACCGCGGGCTACTTCCTGTGGATGCTTCAGCGGGTCAACCTCGGGGTGGTCCCCGACCGGTGGGCCGAGAAGGACCTCGACGACGTCAACGCCGTGGAGTACGTGTCGTGGGCTCCCTTGCTGGTGGGCATCCTGCTGCTGGGGGTGTACCCGGCCCTGGTGTTCGGGATCACCTCTGAGGCTGTCGGCGGTTTGGTCGGCCTCCTGTAGCCGATGCCCGACATCGACTACCACGCCATCGCCCCGGAGGTGATCTTGGGGGGAACCCTTCTGCTCGTCCTGACCATGGACCTGTTCCTGCGGCCCGAGCGGAAGTGGCTGGCGGTGATCCCATCGTTCCTGGGCACGGCCGGGGCGCTGGTCGCCGCACTGACGCTGATCGGGGGGACCCGGACCTCGTTCGGGAACACCTACGTCATCGACTCCTTCGCCGTGCTGTTCAAGGTGTTCTTCCTGGCCGTGGCCCTGGTCGTCCTCCTGCTCTCGGCCCGGTACTTCCGGGACGGTCGCTACTACCAGGGCGAGTACTACTTCCTGCTGCTCTCGTCGTTCCTGGGGATGCTGACGATCTCATCGTCGCGTGATTTGCTGATGCTGTTCATCTCGCTCGAGCTGGTCACCGCGCCGGGATGGCTGATGGCCGGGCTCCGGAAGCGGGACCCTCGGTCGAACGAGGCGTCCTTGAAGTTCTTCCTGATCGGGATCCTGTCCACGGCCGTGATGCTGTACGGCATGAGCCTCGTGTACGGGATCACCGGATCGCTGAAGCTCTCCGAGGTGGCCCGAGGCCTCGAGGGGGCCGCCGAGCCGATCGCGGTGGCCGCCGTGCTGTTCGTGGTGGCCGGGTTCGCCTTCAAGGTGTCGTCGGTGCCCTTCCACTTCTGGGCTCCGGACACTTACGAGGGCTCTCCGATCCCGGTGGCCGCGTTCCTTTCCGTGGCCTCCAAGGCCGCGGGGTTCGCCGGGCTCCTCCAGATCATGTTCCTGGGTTTCCTCCCTCTGGCCGAGTTCTGGGCCCCAGTGTTCGCGGTCCTGTCCGTGCTGACGATGACCGTCGGCAACCTCATCGCGCTTCAGCAGCGCCAGATCGTGCGGCTGCTGGCGTACTCCAGCGTGGCCCAGGCCGGTTACATGCTTCTGCCTTTCGCCCTGGCCGGCGGGGGGGCCGACCAGCTGGCGTTCTCCTCGGCCGTCCTCTACATCCTGATCTACGGCGTGATGAACCTGGGCGCCTTCGCGGTGGTTATCGCCCTGGCCCGCGAGGCCCCCGGGGCCATGATCACGGACTTCGCCGGACTGGGCCGCCGGGCCCCGGCCATGGCGCTGTCGATGGCCATGTTCCTCATCTCCCTCGCCGGCATTCCTCCGTTGGCGGGGTTCTGGGGGAAGTTCTTCATCTTCAACGCGGCCATCAGCGCGGGGCAGGCCTGGCTGGCCGTGGTGATGGTGATCAACTCGGTGGTCAGCCTGTACTACTACGTGGCCGTGGTTCGGCAGATGTACTTCGTGGAGGTCCCCGAGCCCAGACCCCTCAGGGCGTCCCTCGCCGTGACCGGGGTGGTGATCCTGGCGGCGGCGGCCACCCTGGCCGTGGGCGTCTTCCCCGACATCTTCGCCAGGTTCCCGCCCGGCGCGACCCTCCCGTAGGTGGCGGTCCGGCCCCCGCTCCGCCCGGGCACGGCCATCGCCCTCGCGCTGCTGGCGGTGGGGCTCGTGGCCTCCGCCGCCCTGGCCGTGGTCCAGACGGTCCGGCTCCAGGAGGCGCAGGACCGGATCGAGGAGCTCGAGAAGGACGCCGCGGGAACCGGTGGCGGCGGAGGGTTCCTGGACGAGTTCCAGGAGATCCTCGAGGACCTCCTCGGCGAGGGGACCGGGGAGACCGGCGCTGGCTTCGGGGACCTGCTGCAGTGCCTTGGACCCCAGGATGGCCTGACCGGCGGTACCACCGCCCCAAGCGAGACCGGAGGGACGCTCGAGCAGCAGGTCGCCGCGATCGCCTCCGAGGTCGAGATGATCCGTGAGCTGGAATTCTCCCAGCCCGTCCGGCCGGAGTTCCTCCCGGAGGCGGAGGCCGGGGCCCGGGTCCAGGAGCTCTTCCTCGAGGAGTACACCCCGGCGTTGGCCGACCGTGAGTCCCGGATCCTCGCGGCCCTGGGTGCCATCCCTCTGGGGACCGATCTGAGAGCGCTCCGAGCGGAGACGCTCGGCCAGCAGGTGGCCGGGTTCTACGACCCCGAGACCGGCGAGCTGGTGGTCCGAACGTCGGGCCAGGAGCTCTCGCCTCTGGACAAGGTCACGCTCTCGCACGAGCTGGAGCACGCCCTGGCCGACCAGCGGCTGGAGCTGCCGGTCCCCGACGACCTCCGGCCGGGCATGGAGGATGCCGACCTGGCGGCCCTGGCGGTGGTCGAGGGTGACGCCACGCTCACGATGCAGAGGTTCTCCCAGGCGCTCCCCCTGGACGAGCAGCTCGGCCTGGTGGACCCGCAGGCCGTGGCCGAGTCGGAGGCGGGCCTGGCCAGTCTGCCTTCCTACCTGGAGCAGGAGCTGGTGTTCCCGTACCAGGAGGGCCTGAGCTTCGTGTGCGGCCTGTACGCTCGAGGAGGCTGGCAGGCGGTGAATCAGGCGTACGCCGACCCGCCCACCACCTCGGCGCAGATCCTGTTCCCTGAACGGTTCCAGGAGGGGGAGGAGGCCGTCGATCCCCGTGACCCGTCTTCGCCGGGGCGGGAGTGGGACGACGCCGGGACCGGACAGCTGGGGGCGGCGAACCTGCTGTGGTTGTTCTCGGCGCCCGGCGATGACCCCGGGAGGGCTCTCTCGGATCCGCTGGTCCGGGCCTCCGGGTGGGCTGGCGGCGAGATGCAGCTGTGGACCCGGGGGCCGGAGACGGCCCTGGGCATCGCCCTGGCCGAGCGGACGGGGTCGGACGACCTCTGCCTCTCGGTGAAGGAGTGGTACGGATCGGCCTTCCAAGGAGATAGCGAGAGGGAAACCGTGGACGGCGACTTCCGGGCCGATGGCGACCGGCAGGACGCCGTCATCGCCTGCTCGGCCGACGAGGTGCGGATGGGGATCGGACCCGACCTGGCCACGGCGAGGTCCGTGGTGCGGTGAAGCCGGGCTCGCCTCGGACGGATCAGAGG
>JBKPBL010000084.1:0-15985 GCA_046726855.1 Actinomycetota bacterium
GCTTGCCGGTGATAATCACCACCGGCGTTCGCTTGGTCTCGGGGGCCGTCCTGAGCTGGGCCAGCATCCGCTCGCCCCCGACGTCCGGCATCATCAGGTCCAGGACCACAGCGTCGGGGCGGTGCATCTCCAGGAGGAGCAACCCTTCAAGGCCGTCCTTGGCCTCCACCACGTCGTAGTCGTTCATCTCGAGAGTGACCCGGACGAGCTGGCGGACCGACTCGTCGTCCTCGACCAGGAGGACCCTCTTCGTCTCGGCCACGGCGCTCCTTTCGGGCGGTGGTATGGCTACCGGCGGAACGGGTTCCGGAAGGCCTGGATCAGGACGTAGACGGCGAAGACCCCGGCCAGGGCGGTCATCGTGGAGATGAACGCGATGAACGAGATCTCCAGAGCACCCAGCGAGCCGACCATCTCGTCCGATTCCTCCCGTTCCTGTAACCTTGATAGGCCAGGCGGGAGTCTACTAGTGTAGGGTCGAACGGCGGTAGCAAGGCCGCCGGCGAGGAGGCTTCCCCGTGTTCTACTGGACGCTCAAATACGTCTTACTGGGACCGCTGCTCAGGACGATGTATCGGCCTCGGGCCAAGGGAGTGGCCAACATCCCGACGAGCGGCCCGTTCATCCTGGCCGCGAACCACGTCTCGTTCGTGGACAGCCTGTTCATGCCGCTGTTGTGCCCTCGCCCCGTGGTCTTCCTCGGCAAGTCCGACTACTTCGAGAAGGCCCGGACCCGGTGGTTCTTCGAGGCCGTGAACGTCATCCCGGTCCGCCGAGAAGGAGGTTCGGCAGGGGAGGGCGCCATCCACGCCGCCATCCGGGCCCTCGGCCAGGGCCACGTGGTTGGGATCTATCCCGAGGGAACCCGCAGCCCCGACGGCCGGCTGTACCGGGGGAAGACCGGGGTGGCTCGGATGGCCCTGGAGGCCCGCGTGCCGGTGGTCCCGGTGGCGATCCGGGGGACCGAGGAGGTCATGCCCCTCGACGCGAAGATGCCTCGGCTGTCGGGCCAGGTCCTGGTCGAGTACGGTAGGCCGCTGCGGTTCGACCGGTACTACGACCGGGCCAGGGATCGGTTCGTCCTCCGATCCGTCACCGACGAGATCATGTACGAGATCATGATGATGTCCGGCCAGGAGTACGTCGACGAGTACGCCTCGAAGGTGAAGAAGGATCTGGCAGCGGCCGGGACGCCGGAGCGCCCTGCCCGGGTCCTCACCGCCACCTGAGGACTCAGTCCGGCCGCTCCCACCCCAAGGAACGCTCCACGGCGCGGCGCCATCCCCGGTATCGCCGGTCGGCCTCACCGGTGTCACCCGGAACGAACTCGCGGCCGAGGGACCAGGCCGAGGCCACCTCCTCCTTGGTCAACCAGACGCCGGTGCCCAGCCCGGCCAGGAACGCCGCTCCCAGGGCCGTGGTCTCCTGGACCACCGGGCGCCGCACCGGGACGTCCAGGAGGTCCGACTGGAGCTGGAGGAGCAGGTCCATGACGCTGGCTCCTCCGTCGGCCTTCAGGCCGGCCAGCTCGATGCCTCCGGCCTCGACCATCACTTCCACGACGTCCCGAGTCTGGTAGGCCATGGCCTCCACCGCCGCTCGGACGATATGCGCTCGAGTGGTCCCCCTGGTGAGACCCACGATGAGGCCCCGGGCGTAGGGGTCCCACCAGGGCGCCCCCAGCCCGACCAGCGCGGGGACGAAGTACACGCCGCCCGAGTCGGCAACGGACTCGGCCATGGGACCCGCCTCGGACGAAGCCTCGAGGATCCCCAACCCGTCGCGCAGCCACTGGATCGCGGCGCCGGTGATGAAGATGGATCCCTCCAGCGCATACCGGACACCCTCGGCGTCCGAATAGGCCACGGTGGTGAGGAGGCCCTCGGTCGAGGGCGACTCCTCACCGGTGTTCAGGAGGACGAACGAGCCGGTCCCGTAGGTGTTCTTGGCGTCGCCGGCGGCGAAGCACGCCTGCCCGACCAGCGCGGCTTGCTGGTCGCCGGCCACCCCGGCGATGGGGATCGTCGCGCCGAGGAACGCCTCCGGGTCGGTCACCGCGATCGAGCCGCTGGAGGGCAGGACCTCCGGAAGGATCCCTTGTGGGACCTCGAGCCGGGCCAGGAGGTCCGGGTCCCAGGCCAGCTTCCGGATGTCGAACAGCATGGTTCGGGAGGCGTTGGTGTGGTCTGTGACGTGGGCCCGACCGCCGGTCAGCCGGGCGATCACGTACGAGTCGACCGTTCCGAAGGCCAGCCTTCCCGCCTCGGCCCCCTCCCGGACGTCGTCCTCCTCCAGCAGCCACGACAGCTTGGTCGCCGAGAAGTACGGGTCGATGACCAGGCCGGTGTGCTCCTTGACGTGTGGCTCCCAGCCCTCCTCCTTGAGGGCGTCGCACAGCGCTGCCGTCCGCCGGTCCTGCCACACGATGGCGGGGTGGACAGCCTCAAGGGTCTCGCGGTCCCAAACCACCGTGGTCTCCCGCTGGTTGGTGATGCCCACCGCCTCTAGCTCCGAGGCGGCCAGCCCGGCTCGGCCCAGGGCCTCTTGGCCCGTCTCCAGGACCGCCCGCCACCAGTCATCGGGGTCGTGCTCCACCCAGCCGGGCCGGGGGAAGGATTGGGGGAACTCCCGGTAAGCCTTCGCGATCACCCGGGCTCCGTGGTCGACGATCAGCACGGTCACGCCGGTGGTCCCGGCGTCGATGGCCAGCACCGCCATGACCCGGGAAGGCTACCGACGGGGCCGCCGTCCCGCTACTTGGGAACAGCACGCACTCGACCGTCCACGAGCGAACCCCGATCATCGCAGGGAGGGACGGAACCTAGAATGGCCCCATGGCCCGGATCGGCGTGCTCACGGGGGGCGGGGATTGCCCTGGACTGAACGCCGTCATCCGAGCTGTGGTCCGCAAGGGCGTGGAGCGCTACGGAAACGTGATCATCGGGTTCCGCAACGGGTACCAGGGGGTGCTGAAGGGCTCGGTTATGGAACTGACTCCGGAGAGCGCCCGGGGGATCCTCCACCGCGGGGGCACCATCCTGGGGACCTCCAGGATCAACCCGTTCCGTGTCGAGGGTGGGATGGAGCTGCTCCGAGAGAACCTCGACGCTTACCGGATCGACGGGCTGATCGCCATCGGCGGCGAGGGGACGCTGGGCGCCGCGGCCAAGCTGGCGGCGGAGGGTGTCAACGTCGTCGGAGTGCCGAAGACCATCGACAACGACCTGGCAGTGACGGACTTCACCTTCGGCTTCGACACCGCCGTCCAGGTGGCCACCGACGCCATCGACCGGCTCCACACCACCGCGGAGAGCCACAACCGGGTCATGGTCCTCGAGGTGATGGGCCGGAATGCCGGATGGATCGGCCTGTACTCCGGCCTGGCCGGCGGAGCCGACGTGATCCTCATCCCCGAGCATCCTTTCGACATCGACAAGGTCTGCAGCCACGTCCGGCACCGGCACGAGCGGGGCCACCTGTTCTCGATCGTGGTGGTCTCCGAGGGGGCGATCCCGATCGAGGGGACCCTGGACATGCCGGAGTACGAGCGCGACGAGTACGGCTGGCCGAAGCTCGGGGGGATCTCCAACATGATCACCGAGCAGATCGAGCAGCGGACGGGGTTCGAGACGAGGGTCACGATCCTCGGGCACGTCCAGCGAGGTGGCAGCCCCACGGCGTTCGATCGGGTCCTGGCAACCCGGTTCGGTGTCGCCGCGATCGACCTGGCGTCGGCCGGATCCTGGGGCCGGATGGTGGCCCTCCGGGGCCCGAACATCGCGAACTGCCCCCTCGACGACGCCGTGGCCGACATCAAGCGGGTTCCCGAGGACATGTACGAGGTGGCCGAGGTGTTCTTCGGGTAGTCTCCCCGCCGTGGCCACGGTCCGGTGTCCTTTCTGCGGTGATGAGATCGTCCCCCTGCCGGTCGAACCCGACCTGGACGAGGGACCCACCCGCTACGTGTGCCCGTCTTGCCGGCGGCGGCTGACCGTCGGGGTGATCGACGAGTACGTCGCGCTGGAGGAGGAAGAGGCATCCGGATGATCGACCTGCGGTCGGACACGGTAACCCGGCCCAGTCAGGCCATGCGCCGGGCCATGGCCAAGGCGGAGGTGGGCGACGACGTGTTCGGCGACGACCCCACCGTGAACCGCCTCCAGGAACGAGTGGCCGAGCTGACCGGCAAGGAGGCGGCGCTCTACACGGTCACCGGGACGATGGCCAACCAGACCGCGCTTCGGACGTTCGTGCACAGCGGACACGAGGTGATCGCCGAGGCCACCGCTCACGTGATCAGCGTGGAGAAGAACAGCGCCGCCACGCTGTCGGGGGTCACCTACCGACCCGTGGCCGCCGATCGAGGTCTCATGACCCCGGAGCAGATCGTCGAGGCTCTCAAGCCCGACCCGCTCGACGTTCGCGTGGTGGACCTGGTGGCCGTGGAGAACACCCATCAGGTCGGGGGGGGAACCGTCCTGCCCATCGACACCCTGAGGGCGATCCGGAAGGTCACCCTCGACGCCGGCGTCCCGCTGTACATGGACGGGGCCAGGATCTGGAACGCCTCGGTCGCCTCCGGGGTAGACGTGGCCGAGTACGCGGCCGAGGTGGACGCCATGATGTTCTGCTTCTCCAAGGGGCTGGGAGCCCCGATCGGGTCGATCCTGTGCGGTCCAACGGACTTCATCCGGGAGGCCCGGCGGAACCGTCTCCAGCTGACCGGGGCCTGGCGACAGGCCGGGGTCATCGCGGCGGCCGCCGAGGTGGCCCTGGAGGAGGGTCCCCGGCGGCTCCACGAGGACCACGCCAACGCCCACCGCCTGGCCGAGGGGATCGCCGAGATCCTCCCGGACGCGGTTCGACCCGAGCACGTGGAGACCAACATCGTGTTCGTGGACCCGGCGCCGCTGGGAGCGTCGGCCGGGGAGATCGCTCAGCGGCTGAAGGAGCAGGGGGTCCTGGTGACGCAGGTGGCCGGCAAGGTCCGGATGCTGACCCACCTGGACGTCTCCACGGGGGACATCGAGGAGGCCATCGCCGCGTGGAGGCGGCTGGCCGCCTAGTCGGACGACGCCGGCCGGCCGTTGCCGCTCTGGGCCCTGCGCATCAGCGGTAGCCCGAACCAGAACCACACCAGGCATCCCGCGACCAGGGCCGTGAACACGCCGGCGGCGGCGATGCCGAACATGAAGTCGCCGATCAGGAAGACCGCGCCGGCCACCGCCAAGGCCAGGGCCACGATGCCGGCTATCGACAGCTTCGTCGAGGTGACCAGCATCTGTTCCTTGTCGTACTGGCGCCACCGGAGGCGGTGGTAGGACGTGGGAGAGATGAACAGGATCGAGGCCACCGCCGTGGCCAGGAGCGTCCCGAAGTAGACGTCCCTCTGCAGGTCCGTCATCCGTGTGAACCCCTGGCTGAACGGAACGGTCAACAGGAACGCGAACAGCACCTGGACCCCGGGCAGAGCCACCCGAAGCTCCTGCAGCAGCTCGTTCAGCTCGCGGTCGAGGCGCTCTTTGGTGGATTCCTCATCTGCCGTCACGATGTGCTCCAAACACGGTGTTCGGCCGCCCGGGGAGCGGGCGGCCGAACGACAGAGTCCAGCGAGATCCGGGCGTCAGCTCAGCAGCTCCCGAAGCCTCCGCTCGATGGCCTCGGTGGAATCCCCGGTCTTCTCCTTGATGGTCCCCACCACGCGGTCCCACTTCCCCTCTGTCCTCTTCAGGTCGTCTTCGGTGAGGACGCCCCAGGACTCCTTGACCCGGCCCTTGAGCTGGTCCCACTTGCCCTCGAACTGCATGCGGTCGTCATCGTCCATCGAGGAGCCTCCTTTCGGCGTGGGCATCGATACCCGGCCTCGCTGACGGTCAAACGGAGGCCAGGCGGCGGAGCGTGGCCACGTCCCGGCGGTGCTCCTCCGGGCCCCCTCGCGTCTCCATCAGGACCGTGCATCCGCGGACCGCGGGGTGGGCCAGGACCGCGCTCAGTCCCGCCTCGCCGATCAGGCCGTGACCCGGGTGCTCGTGGCGGTCCCGCCGTGACCCCCGGGGATCGCGAGCGTCGTTGGCGTGGATCACCCGGAGCCGGTCGCCCAGCCCCCGGGCGTCGACCTCGTCCAGGGTCCGGCGGGCCCCATCGGCCTCGTCAAGGGGCGCGCCGGCGGCGAACAGGTGACTGGTGTCCAGGCACAGGGCCACGCGAGGGTGGTCCACGGCCTCGATGAGCTCGGCAGCCTGGGGGATCGTGGAGGCCACCGCCCCGGCGCCCCCCGCGGTGAGCTCCAGGACCACCTCCGGGCCGTCGTCCGAGCCCGCCATGGCCCGAATCGCCGCCGCGGCCCGCTCCAGCGAGGCGCCCCGCTCCCCGGGTCCTCCCGCCCCGGCATGGACCACCAGTCCGTCCGCCCCGATGGCCCGAGCCGCCTCGCGCTCTGCCCGGCCCAGCTCGATCGACCTGCGGAGGAACCCGGGGTCCGGCGAGGCCACGTTCATCAGATACGTCGAGTGGACCAGCACAGGGCCGAGCCTCGCCTCCTCGCGTCGATCCCGAAACTCCCGCGCGGCCCCCTCGGTCAGCGACGGCGGGGCCCACGCCCTGGGGTTCGACATGAAGATCTGGAAGGCGTCTGCACCGATCGATATGGCGTAGTCAACCGCGGAGGCCGGCGATCCCCTGGTGGGGACGTGGGCCCCGAACCTCATGCCGCGTAGATCGTGACCTGCTGTCCCTGCTGGACGATCGTTCCCTGGTCCGGCTTCTGGCTGACGATCTGGTCGCCGTCCGAGTTGGGTACCTCGACGACGCGCGCGACCAGTCCGGCGTCCTCGAGCTGGGCCCGGGCCGCGCCCGTGGACTGACCCACGACGTTCGGCATGGGGAACTGCCGGGGGCCCTTGGAGACCACGATCGTCACGGTGCTGTCCTGGTCCACGGTGGTCCCCTCAGCCGGCTCCTGCCTGATCACAACGCCCAGCGGCACAGTGGCCGAGAATTCCTCGGTCACGCTCACCTGGAGCTCGGCCCCCAGGAGGATGGCCCCGGCCTCGCTCTCCGACTTGCCCTCCACCGAGGGGACGTCCACGGGCTCCTTGCCCAGGCTGACCGTGATCCGGACCGGCTCGCCCACCTCCAGGTCGGTACCGGCCGGCGGGGTCTGGTCGATCACCCGGCCCTCGGGGATCCGCTCGTGGTACTCCTGGCGAACCAGCGTCTCGAACCCGTCCTTCCTGAGCCGCTGGCGGGCGACGTCCACGGCCTGGTCCGAGACGTCAGACACCGGAGCCAGCTCCGGGCCCCGGGAGACCACCACCGTCAGGGTGTCGCCCTCCTCGGCCTCGGACCGCGGGGCGGGGCGCTGGCTGATGATGCTCCCGGCCGGGACGTCGGACGAGAAGGCCCGCCGGTCGATGTCGAAGTCCATCTCGGCCCCCACGGCCAGGCGCTGGGCCTCCTCGACCGGGCGGCCGACCAGGCTGGGCACAGTGGTGGGGTGGGGGACCAGGTAAGTCCAGACGGCCCACCCGCCCGCGGCCAGCACCACCAGGGCCGAGAGCCACGTCCATGACCGGCGGAGACGCTGGCGGCGCCGCTGCTTGGGCGACAGCGTTCGGGGGATGGTGACCGTGGAAAGGCGGTCAGCGGGCACCTCGTCGGCCGGGGCCACGCTCGACGCCAGCTCGGACAGCGGAGGGGCCGGAGGCAGCTCGGCCGCCGCCGCGGCGAGCTCCGCCCGCATGGTCCGGGCCTCAGCGGTCCGGCGATGCCTGTCCCGCTGGGTGGCGTTCAGCACCACCCGGTCAAGAGCCACGGGAACCATAGGGTTCGAGGTGGACGGCGGCGGCACCCGCTCCCGGAGGTGCTTGTAGGCGATGGCCACGGAGGTCTCGCCGGTGAAAGGCACGTCCCCGGACAGCAGCTCGTACAGGACGATTCCGGTGGAGTAGAGGTCGGTGCGGGGATCGGCCTGATCGCCCTCGACCTGTTCCGGCGCCAGGTACTGGACCGTTCCCGTGACGGTTCCCGGCGCCTGGCTCACCCGCGAGTCGGCGAAGGCCCGGGCCAGGCCGAAGTCGGCCACCTTGGGCACTCCCTCGGCGGAGGTCAGCATGACGTTCTCGGGCTTGATGTCACGGTGGACGATTCCCTGGCGGTGGGCGTGGTCCAGGGCGGCCAGCACCCCGGAGATGATCTCGGAGGCCTGGGCGGGGTGGATGGCGCCGTTCCCCATCAGCACCGACCGGAGGTTGGGGCCCCGGATGAACTCCATGACCATGAAGTACGTGCCGCCCGTCTCGCCCCAGTCGTGGACGGCCACGATGTTGGGGTGACCGAGCATGGCCGCCGAGCGGGCCTCCCGGCGGAACCGGTCGATGAACCCCGCGTCCGCGGCCAGGGAGGGGTGCAGGATCTTCAGGGCGACCTCGCGCTCCAGCACGGGGTCGTGGGCCCGGTACACCTCGCCCATCCCGCCCGCGGCGATCCGCGACAGGATCTGGTACCGGCCGTCGACGGTCGTTTCGATCATTCGCTGCTGCATGGGGGAGCGGCCTCATCGCCATTGTAGGGGCCGCATCCGCCGAAGGAAGCGGAACGGTAAGAATAGCCCGCGGATGGCGGAGCCGGCCGAGGAGTACCAGGAAGCTTTCGCCCGCATCGAGCGCGAGGTCGATGCGGGGAACACCGACCTCGCGGCCCTGGGGTTCTGGCGGCTGCTCCGGCGGGTCAAGCTGGAGCCCCGGCTGGCCGTCCACTGGGCCGAGCCGGCCGGGAGGATCGACAGGAAAGCCTTCGAGCGGAGGATCCGTCCCCGCTTCCCCGTGTGGCTGGGGAACGCTGCCCTGCTGGCGGCAGCGGGCGTCCTGATCGCGCTGATACCGGTGTCACTGGCCGTCGCCCGGGAATCCTCCACCCCTGAGCCCTTCCTGGCCGGTCTCCTGGCCCTGGCCGCGGGGGCCGGCCTCGGGCCGGCCCTACACGACCTGGGGCACTGGGTGGTGGGCCGGCTGGCCGGGATCCGGTTCCTGGCGTACTTCCTGGACGGGCCGCTCCGGATCCAACCGGGGATCAAGATCGATTACGAGTCGTACCTCAAGGCATCCCCCGCGGCCCGGGCGTGGACCCATGCCAGCGGCGCCCTGGTGACCAAGGTGGCGCCGTTCGCCGTGTTCGCGGCGCTGTACCTCCCGCACCGGTCGGAGAGTTACGACCTGCTGCCGCCGTGGTCCCTGTGGGGGATCCTGGCCGTGGGGGTCCTTCAGATCTTCACCGACATCTTCTTCTCGACGAAGAACTCCGACTGGAAGAAGGTTCGTCGAGAGGTCCGGGTCGGACGGGCACAGCGCGTGTAGGGGCCGCCAGCCTCGTATAATTGAGGTGAAGGCAGTGAGGTGCCGGGGAGCTCGGGCAACCGGGCTGAGAGGCCGGCTAGGCAGCGCCGGCGACCCGCGAACCTGCACCCGATAATGCGGGCGAAGGGAGAGTGGGGCCGCGCCAGCGGCCCGTTGCGATGGCCACCACCGACGTTCACGCGGATCCGCTTCTGATCGCCGGTCGCGCCTTCTCCTCCAGGCTCATCGTGGGCACCGGGAAGTTCGGATCCCACCAGGTGATGAGGGCGTCTCTGGAGGCCAGCGGGACCGATATGGTCACGGTGGCCCTCCGCCGCGTGGATCTCGACGCCACCGGCGGGCCGGACATCATGGAGTTCATCGACCAGGAGCGCTACCTGCTCCTGCCCAACACCAGCGGGGCCATGAACGCCGACGAGGCGGTCCGCCTGGCCCACCTCGCTCGCGCGGCGGGGATGCCCGAATGGATCAAGCTGGAGATCACCCCCGAGCCGCGGTACCTCCTCCCGGACCCCACCGAGACCCTGGGGGCCGCCGAGCGGCTGGTCAAGGACGGGTTCACGGTGCTGCCCTACATCAACGCGGACCCCATCCTGGCCAAGCGACTCGAGGAGGTCGGGTGCGCCACTGTCATGCCGCTGGGCTCGTGGATCGGGTCAAACAAGGGCGTCCGGACCCGGGACGCGGTCCAGATCATCCTGGAGCAGGCCACGGTTCCCGTGGTGGTGGACGCGGGGCTGGGCGCTCCGTCACACGCCTCGGAGTGCATGGAGATGGGCTGTGACGCGGTGCTGGTGAACACGGCCATCGCCGTGGCCGGCGATCCGGTGGCGATGGCCCGGGCCTTCCGCCTCGGCGCGGAGGCCGGTCGCCGGGCCTTCCTGGCGGGACGGGCGCCCGAGCGGGAGACCGCCGAGCCCTCCAGCCCGCTGACCGGGTTCCTGGAGCAGCTCTCGGCCTCGCACAGCGATCCGGGGGTCACTGGATCATGAGGATCGGGTCGTTCGCGGATCTGAGAGGTCCGCCCACGGAACGGGACGGTTTCGACGAGCCGTACCCGAGCGACACCTTCGCCGCTGAGCTGGTCGCCCTTCCCGTCGATCGGCTGGTGGCGCTGGCACGCCACGCCTCCTCCGAGCGGGTCGAGCGAGCCATGGGAACCGACCCACTCGAACGCACGCTGGAGGACTTCGCCGCGCTGATCTCGCCGGCGGCGGGGGAGCGGCTGGAGACACTGGCCGGGATGTCCCGGGGGCTGACCATGGCCCGGTTCGGCCGGACCATGCACATGTACGCGCCGGTGTACCTCTCCAACGAGTGCCTGACGACCTGCGGGTACTGCGGGTTCGCCCGGAGCCTGCCGGTGGTCCGGAAGACCCTGGGCGAGGCGGAGGCCCTGGCGGAGGTCCAGCACCTGGCCCGGAACGGGTTCCGCTCGGTGCTCCTCCTGACGGGCGAGCACGAGCGGCTGACCGGGGTGGAGTTCCTGGAGCGGCACCTCCGGGCGCTGTCGGGGGTGGTTCCCTCGCTCTCGATCGAGGTGCAGGTGTGGAGCGAGTCGGAGTACCGGCGTCTCCGCCGGGCCGGGTGCGAGGGAGTGGTGATCTACCAGGAGACCTACGAGCCGCGGCGCTACGCCGAGGTCCACCTGGCCGGGCGGAAGCGGAACTACGGGTGGCGGCTCCTGGGGCCGGAGCGGGCCGCCCGGGCGGGGATGCGGCGGCTCGGGATCGGCGCGCTCCTCGGCCTCCACGACGACTGGCGGTTCGAGGCGATCTGCACCGCCGCCCACGCCCGGTTCATGTTGCGGCGCTACTGGCGCTCCCAGGTCACCGTCTCCGTCCCTCGGATCCGCCCCTCGGCCAGCGGCTTCCACCCCCGGGTCGAGGTGACCGACCGCGACCTGACCCAGCTGGTCTGCGCCCTCCGCTTGTTCCTGCCGGACGCGGGGCTGGTGCTGTCCACTCGAGAGGCGCCGGCGCTGCGCGACGGGCTCCACCGCATCGGCATCACTCACACCAGCGCCGGCTCGCACACCGACCCCGGCGGGTACGAGCACCCCGACGAGGCCCAGGAGCAGTTCGAGGTGGCCGACCGGCGGTCCCCGGCCGAGGTGGCCGCCTCGCTCCGGGCCATGGGGTACGAGCCGGTGTGGGAGGATCCGTCGCTCCCGGCGGGTGTGGCCCGTGGTCTCCAGCCGGCCCGAACCTGACGTGCGGGTCACGGCCAACGGCAAGCCGTTCCAGGTTGACGACGGCGTGTCTCTCAAGGAGTTCATCCGCCAGCGAGGCCTCGATCCCCGGTACGTGGTGGTGGAGCTGAACGGGAAGCCGCTGGAGCGCACCAGATACGGCCAGGTGGCGTTGGCGGAGGGCGATCGCCTCGAGCTGGTGCGGGCGGTGGCCGGCGGCTCGTGAATCCGGCCGAGAGGCGGGACCGGCTGGAGCGGGCCCGGCTCTACGTGGTGACCGGTTCCCGCGACGACCTGCCCGAGTTCCTGGACGCTGTGCTCGGCTCGGGCGCGGATGTGATCCAGCTCCGAGAGAAGGAGTCCGAGGCCGGCGAGCTTCTGCGATGGGGCGAGGTGTTCCGCCACGCCGCAGAGCGGTACGGCGCGCTGTTCATAGTGAACGACCGGCCCGACGTGGCCCTGGCGCTGGAGGCAGACGGCGTTCACCTGGGACAGAACGACCTGCCGCCGGCGGTGGCCAGGCAGATCCTGGGCCCGGAGGCGATCATCGGCCTGTCCGCCCACTCCGCGGAGCAGTGGAAAGCCGCCGCCGCGGAGGCCGACTACCTGTGCGCCGGCCCGGTGTGGGAGACGCCCACCAAGCCCGGCCGCCCTGCCGCAGGACTCGGTCTCGTACGCCACGCCGCCGGGAGCGGCGAGCGCCGGCCCTGGTTCGCCATCGGCGGCATCAACGAGGCTAACCTCGGTGAGGTCCTCCTGGAGGGAGCCACCAGGATCGTCGTCGTCCGGGCCGTGACCGAGGCGGATCGACCACGGGACGCGGTGCGACGGCTGAAGACCGGCCTGTCTACCGAAGCCAGGTCTTGACCATCACCTTGAGGAAGTTCCAGCCGTACTTGAACGGCCGGGGCTTCTTCGACACCCCACTGGCCCGGGCCCGCACGGTTATGGGGACCTCCTTGATCCGGGCCTTGTGCCGGAGGGCCTCGATGATCACCTCGCTGGTCCAGAACTGGTCCTGCTCAAGGATCAGCTGACGGAGCGTGTCGCTGCGGATGGCCCGGTAGCCGTTCGACACGTCCGTGATCCGGACGCCGGTCATCAGGGACGCCAGCCGAGACAGGACCAGCACGCCGACTTGGCGCACGCCGCTCTCCCTGTCGTATCGGCCCAGGACCCGGGAGCCCTGGACCATGTCCGCCTCGTCCCGGAGGATCGGGCCGACCAGCAGCGGCAGCTCGTCGGGGTCGTGCTGGCCGTCGGCATCCAGAGAAGCCACAACCACGGCGTCGAGCTGGAGGCCCAGCTCGTACCCGACCCGGACGGCCTGTCCTCCGCCCCGGCGGATCGGGAGCGTGGCGACGAGAGCCCCGGCCTCCCTGGCGGCCCCGGCGGTCCGGTCGTCCGAGGCGTCGTCGACCACCAGGGAGACCACGGGGTGCCCGTCGATCTTCTCGGGCATGGCCCGGAGGACCGCGCCGACGTTGGCCGACTCGTTGTGGGCGGGCATGACGACCACCAGCCGCTCCCCGGCCGGTAGTCCCTCGCGGTCCTCCTGTGAGAGCGAGTGGGTCCCCATCCACTCCATCAGCAGCTGGAAGTCCCGACGAACCACGTCGGTCTCCGACGTGTTCCGAAGGATCAGGATCAGCAGGACCACGTTGCCGAACAGCAACACCCCCAGCAGACGCCGCCCCCCGCCGCGCTGGAAGTTGAACAGGTTGAACACCGGGTCGAACGCGGAGGGGACCACGGCCAGGACCCCTCCCAAGAGGGCCAGCGTGCACGAGATGATCAGGTTCAGCCTGGTGATGCGCCGCCTCCGGAACCGGATCACCGCCGAGACGAACAGCGCTGCGGCGAACAGTCCGCCCAGTATCCGGAGGGCGATCACGCTACTGGGTGGCGGCCAGGGGCTCCCGGGGCCGCCACCGGATCCGTGGGAGGATGCGCTTCTCGATCACCCGGTCCCGGTAGGTCTCGATGGCCGCGAACATCGACTCGATCAGGGTCTCCGACAGGTAGTGCGGCTTCAGTCCCAGATCGAGGAGATGGGTGTTGGAGGCCTTGTAGTAGTGCTCCTGGGCCTCCACCCGAGGGTCGTCGATCCCGCGCACCTCCACCTGGAGGCCGTACGCGGCTCCGGCTCGAGCCACCAGCTCGGCCAGCTCGGAGACCGAGAATTTCTCCGTGAACTGGTTGAACACCCGGTACTCCCCGGCCTCGGGAGGATTGGCCGCTGCCAGCTCCACGCACTGGATAGTGTCCACGATGTTCAGATACCCCCGGGTCTGGCCCCCGGCTCCGTAAACGGTGAGGGGATGTCCGATCACGGCCTGGAGACAGAACCGGTTCAGGCCCGTTCCGAACACCTCGTCGTAGTCGAACCGGGTCAGGAGACGCTCGTCGAGGCGGGTGTCGTCGGTGTGGATCCCGTATACGACCCCCTGGTTCAGGTCCGTGGCCCGAAGGCCCCAGATCCTGCAGGCCATCTGGATGTTGACAGAGTCGTGGACCTTGGAGGCATGGTAGAAGGAGCCCGGCTGCTTGGGGTAAGGGAGCGTGTCGGTCCGGCCCTTGTGGCGAACCTCGATGAATCCCTCCTCGATGTCGATGTTCGGCGTGCCGTACTCGCCCATGGTGCCGAGCTTGACCATGTGCGCCCGGGGCGCCAGGTCGCGCATGGCGAAGAGCACGTTCAGCGTCCCGATCACGTTGTTGTATTGCGTGAACACCGCGTGAGCCCGTGAGGCCATCGAGTAGGGCGCCGATGGCATCTCGCCGTAGTGCACGATCACCTCGGGATCCAGCTCCCCGATGACCCGCTCGACCACCCCGTAGTCGCACAGGTCACCCTCGGTCAGCCCGATGTCCGAGCCGGTGACTTCCTTCCAGGCCGCCAGGCGGGACGGGAGGTCCGGGGCGATGGGGGTCAGTGAGTCGGTCCCGTTCTCCCGCAGGGCCCGGCGGCGCAGATAGTTGTCCACCACGTGAACCTCATGGCCCCGCTGAGAGAACCGCATGGCGGTGGGCCATCCCAGGTAGCCGTCACCCCCCAGGATCAGGATGCGCATGGGATCGGGTCCTCCGTTGGGTCGGGTGGCGAGACGGCCTATTGTAGAGCACCGATGAACCCCCCCGAAGCCTCTTGGAGCATGCCCTATCGCGTCCTCGTCACGCTGCTGGTGGCCGTGCTGGCGGCCTCGTCGTGCACGGTGGCGGACCGCCGCCCGGTGGCGTTCCGAGGGTTCATGGACATGGCCAGGACCCTGGGGTCCGACGTGCTCCTGCACATCCTGCGGGGGCACGTGCCCGGTAGGTCGGGCGAGATCGCCCTGGTGGCCGAGCCGTGGAACGTGGTGGGCCGGTGGAACGGTGGGGTCCGGGGGCCCGACGATCCGCGCACGACCCACGCCTCGCCGTGGTCGTACCACCAGAGGGTCCCGGTGATCCTGTACGGGCCGGGCCACGTGCGCCAACGGGTCAGATCCGAGCGGCCGGTGGACCTGGCCGACCTGGCTCCTACCTTCGGCGAGCTGATGGGGTTCCCGTTCGGGGCTCCCGACGGCAGCGTTCTGCGTGAGGCGCTGGAGCCCGGCCGGTCGGAGCCTCCCCGGGCCGTGATCCTGGTCGCCTACGACGGAGGGGGATGGAACGTGCTGGAGCAGTGGCCGGACGCCTGGCCGACGCAGCGGCGACTGGCCCTCGAGGGAACCGTGTACACGAATGCCACGGCCGGCTCGGCCCCGTCCATCACCGCGCCGGTCCACTCGACCATGGGCACCGGGGCCTATCCGCGGATCCACGGGATCCCGGAGAACACCGCCCGCCTCCCGGACGGGTCGATAGGCGAGATCTACTTCCACCAGGCCGACCCCCGGATGATGAGGGCCGAGACGCTGGCGGACGCGTGGGATCGCGCCGTCGGGAACCGGGCCTGGGTGGGGATGCTAGGCCACGAGTCCTGGCACCTGGGGATGATGAGCAGGGGGGCCCGCGCTCCCGGCGGGGACCGCGACACCGCGGTCCTGTGGGAGCGGAACCGGCTGGAGTTCTGGATCAACGAGCGGTGGTACTCGCTTCCCGATTACCTACCCGGCCGCGACGTCCTGGAAGGGCACGCCCGTGAGCTGGACGGCGCGGACGGAGCCCTGGACGGCTCGTGGGGGAAGGTCTCTCTGGACGTCGAGGAGTACTACTTCCCCGGGACTCCCGCCTTCGTCGAGTACCAGGGCGACGCGGTGATGGAGATGGTCGAGCGGGAGCCCATCGGCCAGGACAGCGTAACCGACCTTCTGTTCGTGGAGCTGAAGGCCACGGACATAGCCGGTCATGTGTGGAACATGCTGGGGTCCCAGCAGGAGGAGATCCTTGCCGCCCAGGACCGTCTCCTGAGTCGCCTGGTGACCGCCCTGGACCGGAAGATTGGCCGGGGCGGGTA
>JBKPBL010000085.1:0-5386 GCA_046726855.1 Actinomycetota bacterium
ACCGGGCTGATCTTCTCCGGTCGGGAGAACGAGACACCGTGATCCGTCGACCGTGAGAACAGGACGGCGTTGTTGGGAGCGAAACCGTCGTACTGGGACCAGGCCACGTACACGTTGCCGGAGCCCGGTCCATCGGTCTGATCGGCCGTCAGGTTGATCTTGTCCTGGAACAGACCGGTGAGGAACAGTCCCGAGGGAGTCCCCTTCTTGATCAGGACGGTGCGATCGTAGGTTGCCCCGTGATCGAGGTACCTGGCGACGTATACGGAGCCATTCACCGGCTTCACGCGGTTGAAGCAGATGAACGCGTAGAAGAGTCGACCTTCGGCGTCGAACGACTGGGTCGGATCGCCGGCCGCCGCGCACTGTCCGGCCAGCGGCGATTCCGTCCCCGCCTCCGACTCGTCGCCCGGATAGCCGGGCACCAGGCTATGGTTCCAGTTCATGCCGCCGTCGGTGGACCGGTAATAGCCCGTCCACACGTCGCCGCCGACGGTCTGCCGGCAGTAGTCGTTCGATCCGGCGACCACGATGCTCGGGCTCGAGGGGTCGATCGCCACGGTCGGCTCGTTCTGGGGACGGCGCCCGGTGCTGCACCCCTCCGTGGATGCGTCCGACCCGCCGTCGTACCGGGTATACGAGCCGGGCGCGTTGTCCGAGGTCAGCCGGATATCGGTGGCGGATGCGGCGGGCCCGGCCAGGGCGAAGACGAGGGCCGACGCCATAAGCAGGGAGACCCAGCGAAGCCTCATGATTCCTCCTTCCGCTCGGGGCCACTCCACCCTAGCCCCGCCGGACTAATGGGGACAAATCGGGTCGTATAAGGCCCAGCTGCTCCCCGCCGCCTGCCGTTATGCCCGGAGTAGGGTCGGCGTCAGCGAAAGGGCTTACTCGTGCATCCATGGTCCGTGCAGGCAGAGGGTGAGGTGGTGGCGTTCCCCTCGGAGCGCGTCGAAGCAGGGGCCCGCTTCGACGACTTCTTCGAGGAGGAGCACGAGCGCCTCTACAAAGCCCTGTACTTCGTGACCGGCAACCGCCACGACGCCGAGGAGCTGATGCAGGACGCGTTCCTGAAACTCTGGGAGCGGTGGGAGGAGATCCACAGGATCTCCGACCCCGTCGGGTACCTCTTCCGCGTGGCCCTGAACGGGTTCCGGATGCGCCGCCGCCGTTCGGCGATGGCCATCCGGAAGGTGCTTCCGGTCGCGGAGCGGCGAGACGATTTCCTCGACGCGGAGATGCGCGTAGACGTACGCCGTCTCCTTCTCGAGGTCACGCCTCGCCAGCGGGCCGCTCTCCTGCTCGTGGACCTCCTCGGGTATCCCTCCGAGGAGGCGGCGCGCATCCTGCGCGTCCGTCCATCGACCGTGAGGGCCCTGGCTACCAAGGGCCGACGGGCCCTCCGATACATGGAAGGAGCGCGGGATGCCTGACGTGCAGGAGGTGTTCCGCATGGCCACCCAGAAGGTGCGCCCGGATCCTGGGGCGCTAGAACGGCAGAACCGAAACCAGCGGCGACGCCGCACTAGGGAGCGGGCCGGGGGCTACGTGCTCCTGGCGCTCCTGGTGATCGCGGCCGTGGTGATCGGCTTTCTGGCCCTGCGGTCGCGAGAGCAGCGACCGGCCGGCCAGGGAGAGCAGGAACCTTCCGCGGCCGAGCTGGCCACGCACCCCCACTTCCTCGACCTCGGAACGGGCGAAACGAGACTGCTGCCCGACAGCCTCGCCGGCGGCTACAGCTACGTGGCCTCTCCCGACGGCACGAGGGTCGCCTACAGCTCGAAGACAGGCGGGGGATGCGCCGATGGCGGCGTGACGGTCGCGAACATCGACGGAACCGACGTGCGCACGCTCCAGCCGCCAGAGGGTTTCGTCAGTTGCGCTCCACGCTGGTCGCCGGACGGCACCAAGATCGTGTACCAGCAGCGGGCAGATACGGAGGACAGCGTCGGGAACCTCTTCGTCTACGATCTCGCCACCGGGCAGAAGACTCAGATCACCGATCTCGAGCTTACGCGAGCGTGGTGGTATTTCCTGTCGCCGAGCTTCAATGCCTACGGGCAGCATGTGCTCTTCCACCTGCCCCGGAGTTCATCCGAGACCACAAGGTGGGATGTGTGGTCGGTGCCCGTGACAGGTGGCGAGCCCTCGCTGGTGCTACGGAACGCCACGTTCCCCATAGATCGCGGCGAGGGTCCTGAGGGCTTGCTGATCCAGTTCCTCCTGCCGGGGACCAATGACTTCTCGGGTCAGAGCCTCATGACCGCTCGTCCAGTCCCCGAGTCCGACATCCGTCATACGCTGGTGGAGGCGAACAACTCGATCTGGTGGCCCACGATCTCCCCCGACCGAAACAGGATCGCCTATCAGGACGGCGGCTCCATCTATGTGATCGAGATCTACCCAGGGTCAGCCCGGGGTGAGCCGTCGAACGTGGCTGTCGGGAGCACCGCTGAGTGGCTCGACAACGACACCCTCATCGTCGCGCCGTAGCGACACGGCAACGACGGCACGGCGCCGTCGGGAAAGGAGGGAAGCAGCATGCGGAAACGGATGATGGTGCTGATCGGGGTGAGCACAGCGCTCGGGCTCATCGGTGGAGTCATCGGAGGATCGGCCCTAGCCACGCCGGTCATCTCCGCGACCGCGGAGACGGCCCGGGGGCCGCTGGTGGACCGACCGCTCGACGTGAACATGGAGTTCGAGAACGGAACTAAGGCCGAGGTCGAGCTCCAGACGAAGGGGCCGATGGAGATCGCGTTCCAGCGGATCGTCCTACAGCCGGCAACACAAGGCCAGCCGGTGCCAACACTCGGCTGGCACAGCCACCCTGGCCCGACCGTGGTCACGGTGCGAGCGGGGACCCTCAGCTTCTACCACGCCGAGGCCTGCACCCAAGAGATCGAGTACGCGGCGGGCCAGTCGTTCTCGAACCTGCCGGATGAGATCCACCTGGCCAGGAACGAGGGCGCCGCAGAGGTGGTTCTCTTCGCCGTCTACTTCGTGCCGGTGAGGACGCCACCACTGGCGCTTCGGATCGACCAGCCGTCGCCGGGAGCCGGCTGCCCCGAGTAGGAGGAGGAGACCTTCCCCACCGGCTGTCCGAGGGCTGGGGTGTTCCGGAGCACCCCGGCCCTCGCCTTTACCTCAGACCGCGGCTCGATGCCACCCGCCGCTACGGGATGCGGACGTTCACGCTGTTCGACTCGCCAGCCTCGTGATAGGCACCCAGTTCGGGGCTTCAAGCTAAGCCAGGCACGAATCCGACTTCGACTCACCCGGGACGTCGTTCAGGGTGTGTTTCGCGATCAGGTGGCCAGCCTGGTTGAACACACGCGCGTACTCAACAAAAGTCCGGTAGTTGTCGGTCGCGCCGGTACCATGCCACAGGAAGCAGCCGACGCTTGCCGTAGCGGCAACCCTCTTCGCTTGCTTGTTCGAATTGTTCATGATGCCGACCGTCGTCCAGCCCCCCACGGCAACCACCTGGATCTTGACCCGGATGGCGATCCTGGCATGCCCCTCCGTGCAGGTGTACCGGGCGAACCCGTTCATGTGGTGGGTCAGCACGCCGTCTCGGTAGGGCCTGTCGATCCGGAGCGAACAGCTTCCATGCGCCGCCGCGCGTTGCGGCCAGAGGGGGAGCATGCACAGCACCACGGTCGCAACGACCAATCGCTTTCTCATCTCGCCTCCCGGGCTCGACGGGTGGTTCTCCATACCAGGACTTCGCGTTTGGGGGCAAATCGGGCTCTCCTGCCCAGCCCTGTGGGGCGGTAGATTGAGCAGCCGATGGATCAGGAGGCGCTGCTTGAGCTGGCCCAGAAGCACCTGATCCGGTACGCCTCGGCGTTCGCCCCGTTCGTGGTCAGCAGGGCCGAGGGGGTCGTGGATCTGGGACCAGGACGGGAATGAGTATCTCGACTTCAACAGCGGGCAGATCCGCTCCACGATCGGCACAACGACCCGAGGATTACCAAAGGTTACGCTTCCTCCTTGCAGCCCTGTTCCGAGCGGCTCCCGAAGTCCGGGAGACGGCAGCCAGAGCTCTTCCGTGAACGTAGAACGCGCTGCGGGCATCGTGCTCATCGTCGCTCCCTTGTGGTTCAACGTGACCTTCGCCGTTCTCGGCAAACGGTTCGACTACCCAGGCATCCTGCGCCGACCCACGGCCGAGATCCTCGAGCGATTCCGAGCCGGTGGTTCGTCGCTGATCCTCTTATGGTGGGCGTTCATGCTGTCGGGGCTGCTGCTGATCGCTGCGGCGGTGCTGCTCGGGCAGGTGCTCGGCTTCGAAGGTATCGCTCCGGTGGCGACGGCATTCGGAGTCCTCGCCGGTCTCGTCCAGATGCTGGGCCTCCTCCGCTGGGTTTACCTCGTTCCCCGGCTGGCCCGCGCGTACGCCGACCCGGCGCTGACGACCGAGCAGCGGGAGGTGCACGCCGCCGTCTTCCGCGCCCTGCATCGGTACCTGGGAGTGGGAGTCGGCGAGCACCTTGGGTACCTCCTGACCGGTATCTGGTCCGTGTTGATCGGCGTCGGTGTCGTCCAGGGGGCGGCGCTGCCCGCGTGGCTGGGGTGGCCCGGGATCGTCATCGGCGCCGGGCTGGCGATCGGCTCGGCGGAGTTCCTCGGGCCGAACGAGGAGCGGGGATGGGCTCTCGCCGGAGCGACGATCCCTGTCCTCTACGTCGCGTGGTCGGGCTGGCTGCTCGCGATGGGTATCGCGTTAGTCGGTTGACTTCTCAGGCTGATGCGCTCCTGGCCCGCCAGGGAAGGTAGATTGGGCAGCCGATGGATCAGGAGGCGCTGCTCGAGCTGGCCCAGAAGCACCTGATCCGGTACGCCTCGGCGTTCGCCCCGTTCGTGGTCAGCCGGGCCGAGGGGTCGTGGATCTGGGACCAAGACGGGAACAAATACCTCGACTTCACCAGCGGCCAGATCTGCTCCACGATCGGGCACAATCACCCCCGGATCGTCGAGGCCATCCGGGAGGCCTGCGACCGGGTCCTCCACCTCAACTCGTGGATGCTGTCCGAGGAGGTCATCCGGCTGGCCGAGCGCCTGGCCGCCCTGGCCCCCGACCCGCTCGACAAGGTGATCCTGCTGAACACCGGGAGCGAGTCGAACGAGGTGGGGATGCGGCTGGCCAAGCTGGCCACCGGTCGGTTCGAGGTGGCCGGCGTGGACCTCTCGTTCCACGGCCTGACCACCGGGGTGGCCGGGGTGACGTTCTCGGTGCCCCACAAGGGGTACGGGCCGCGGCCGGTGGGGACGTTCGCCCTGCCGGCGCCGTACTCGTACCGGTGCCCGGTCAAGCGAAACGCGAAGGGGCTGCCGGCCTGCGAGACGTGCGACCTGGCGTGCCTGGAGCAGGGTTTCGAGG
>JBKPBL010000086.1:0-11545 GCA_046726855.1 Actinomycetota bacterium
CCGGCCGTCGATCTCAACCGGGTCCTGGTGGGAGCACAGATCGTCGCACTGGTCGGCCTCCTGACGATCCGCACGATCATCAAGGTCAGATCGAGGAGAGCCTAGCTCCCGATTCGCGAGAAGTGCATGTAGTCCTTGCCCCCGCTCCAGTGGCCGCCCCATGACCAGCCGATCGCGGCGAAGGAGCGGACCACGACGTCGCCGTCATGGATCATCCCTGTGAGTTCCTCGCTCCTGTCTAGGTAGGGGCGGGCCATACGGTTGCGGACGAACCCGTCCTCCGTGACGTAAGGGTTTTGGACCGGATTGATGTCGACGGCCAACCCGTAGGCGTGCTGCGAGAAGTCGTCCCCCGGGCCCAGGGGAGTGATGACCGGGCGGCAGTTGAACGAGGCGGTGACGCTCCGGCGGCTGGAGATCCGGGGCTCGAACTCCTCGGGCACGAACTCTCTGGTGAGTGCCACTCTCTTGATGGGGAACTCCGCCTCGAACAGTCGCCCGAACACCCACAACACGTCTGTGGCCACGTCTTCGTGGATCACCATCGGTCCTCGTTTGACCTGGCCGTCGAAGCCCATGTAGTTGAAGCGGAGCAAACGGAGGTCACTGAGCGAGACCGGGCAGCCCGGCTCCCACGTGGTCCCTCGCATCTCCCGGAGCAGCGAGGGCGGGAGCGGCAATATACGACCGGCGAACGGGGTCCGGGCCTCGTCGCCGGGGTTGGTGTCTCCCGAGCCTGGAACAGCCGTTGGTGTCGGTTCCGGCTCCGCCGAAACGGCGACAGGGGCCGCGGACGGCTCGCCGGCGGCCTGCTCCGCCGAATCTGGAGTGCACGAAACGGTCGCCAACCCCGCGACCAGCAGCACGTCCGTGACACGTCTCAAAGCAACATCGAAAAACGATGCTACCCGACGGTACCCTTGAACCATGCCGCTGCCCGGGTGGCTGGCCCGACTCAACCGCAGCCTGACCAATCCGGCCCTCCGCCCCGTCGCCGGGCGCCTTCCCTACTTCGGCGTGGTGCTCCACAGGGGGCGGAGGACCGGAACTGCCTACCGGACCCCGGTCAACGCCTTTCCGGACCGAGACCGATTCCTCATCGCGCTCACCTACGGGCCCGATGTCGACTGGGTCAAGAACGTCGTCGCCGCAGGCGGATGCCGGCTGGTGCATCGAGGCCGCACCGTCCAGATGACCGGTCCGAGGATCCTGCCCCTCCGCGAGGAGGCCACGTCGATCCCCCGCTGGGTCCGGGGGATCCTTCGGACCCTGGGGGTGGATCACGTCCTCAGACTGGAACGGGCTCTCCCGAAACGGGCATCGGACTCGCATTCGAGCGCGCCGCCTGGGTAGCGACGGCCGGCCCTCGGACCAGGACACACTCAGGCCGATGAGGAAGCAATGCGCCCCGGCCCTGGTTGCATATCCTGACCATGTCGATGGCCACGCAGCTTCCGACGGGCACGGTGACGTTCCTGTTCACCGATATCGAGGGCTCCACGCTGCTCCTTCAGGAGCTGGGGGATCGATATGCCGAGGTGCTCGAGGACCACGGCAAGATCCTCCGCGAGTCGCTGGGGCGCGAGGGAGGCGCGGAGATCGGAACCGAGGGCGACTCGTTCTTCGGGGTGTTCGCCTCGCCCGCGGCCGCCCTCCGGGCCGTCATCGAGATACAGCGGTCTCTGGCGAGCCACGACTGGCCTATGGGCGGGCAGGTCCGGGTCCGGATCGGCCTGCACACCGGCGAGGCCGCCCGGGTCGGCAATGGATACGTCGGCCTGGACGTCCATAGGGCGGCCCGGATCGGGGACGCCGGTCATGGAGGACAGGTCCTGCTCTCCGATGCCACCGCAGCCCTGATCCGCCAGAGCCTTCCCGACACCGTTCAGCTCGTGGATCTCGGCGAGCACCGACTGAAGGACCTGCCCGACCCGGAGCGGCTGTTCCAGCTCTCGATCGACGGGCTCCCTTCGGAGTTCCCGCCTCCCCGCTCGCTCGACGCCCGGCCCAACAACCTCCGGCCCCAGATGAGCACCTTCATCGGGCGCGAAGAGGTCATTCGAGAGGTGGAGACGTCCCTCGATGGGACCCGGCTTCTCACCCTGACCGGGCCGGGCGGAACCGGCAAGACCCGGCTGGCGCTGGAGGTCGCCTATCGCCAGCTGCCCGAGTTCAAGGATGGCGTCTGGTTCGTCGACCTCTCGGCGGTCACCGACCCCTCGGTGGTTCCTACAGAGATTGCCATCGCCATCGGAGCCACCAGGGACCCCAGCGCCTCCGTCTTCCAGTGCCTCGAGGAGCACCTGGTCGAACGACAGATGCTCCTGGTCATGGACAACTTCGAGCAGGTCCTCGACGCCGCGATGGCAGTCGAGCACCTCCTCTCTCACGCGGAGGGCCTGAAGGTCATGGTTACCAGCCGCTCGGTCCTGTCCGTCTACGGAGAGCGTGAGTATCCGGTCCCCCCTCTCAAGCTGCCCGACCCGAGGAGCGCCGAGATCCTGGAGGCCCTGGGCCGGTCCGAGTCCGTCTCCCTGTTCGTCGAGCGAGCTCGAGACGTCCGTCCGGACTTCCAGCTCACGCCGGAGAACGCCCTCGCCGTCGCGGAGATCTGTTCAAGGCTGGACGGCCTGCCACTGGCGATCGAGCTGGCCGCTGTCCGGGTCAAGGTCCTGACACCACAGGCCATGCTGCCCAGGCTCGACGAGCGCCTGGCGCTCCTGACCTCGGGGCCACGAAGCTTGCCCGAGAGGCAACGGACTCTCCGAGGCGCGATCGACTGGAGCTACCGGCTCCTCGATGAGCCCGCCAGGCGACTCCTGGCCCGTCTGGCGACCTTCTCCGGCGGCGGAACGCTCGAAGCGATCGAGGCGGTTTGCGATTCCGACCTGGGTGTCGAGGTGCTGGACCTGCTCGCCTCGCTCGTCGACGACAGCCTGCTTCGGCGTACCGAGACCCCCGGAGGGGAGATCCGGTTCCAGATGCTCGAGACGATCCGGGAGTTCGCCGGCGAGAGATTGGAGGCCGAGCCCGACGCAGAGGACGTCCGGCGCCGGCACGCGCAGTTCTTCCTGGCCCTGGCCACCACGGCCGAGCCGCACCTCGTTGGTGCCGACCAGAAGCAGTGGCTCGATCGGTTTGATCGCGAGCACGAGAACATCCGGACCGCCCTGAAGTGGTCTATCGACGCCGGCGAGGTCATGGCCGGTCAGGAAGCGGCCGGGGCGCTGTGGCGGTTCTGGCACCAGCGCGGCCACCTGGCCGAGGGGCGGAGGAAGCTCGAGCACCTCCTGCAGGCCCCGGGTGGGGCGGAACGCAGCCCCCAACGGTTCAAGGCACTTACTGGTGCGGGCGGGCTCGCCTACTGGCAGAACGACTACCCCGCCGCGGACCGCTTCTACTCCGAGGCGCTGGAGATCGCTGACGAGCTCGGCGACCCGCTGGCCATGGCTGAGGCCCTGTACAACGTCTCCTTCCTCGATCGGATCTATGGCCGCGAGGAGGAGGGCATGGCCAAGCTCCGCGACGTCCTGGAGAGAGCCAGGTCAGTCGGCAACCGGCTGCTCGCCGCCGACTCCCAGTGGATCCTCGGAAACTACGAGCTCAGGCAGGGCCGGCCCGACGAGGGTCTCTCGATGGTCGAGGAGGCCCTGGACATCTATCGGGATCTGGGGAACCTGTTCGCCACCGCCGACTCGCTCTCCGGGCTGGGCACCTTTTATCGGACCGTGGGCGACCATGAGGCTGCCGCCGCCGCGGCGCGCGAGGCCTTGGAGATCTTCGTCGAGGTGGGCAACCCGACCGGGATAGCCATGGTCCTGGAGGAGATGGCCATCGCCGAGACCATGGAAGGGCGGCACGAGCGAGCCCTGCGCCTGGCCGCGGCGGCCTCGGCGATGAAGGAGGATATCGGCGGTGGAGCTCCCCAAGAGCTGATGCACTCCAACGAGGCCGTCGAGGAGGCACGCCGCAGCCTGGCCCCCGGGGCCGCCCAGAAGGCGTGGGAGGAAGGACGCGAGATGGACACCGACAAAGCTATCGCCTACGCGCTGGAGCGAGACTAGGCACCGGCGACCACCGCCCGGTCATGCGGGCGTCCGGATCTGCGGCCCCCCCTGGTCATGTAGATTAGGGAGATCCCGTTGGACATCAGCTGCTAAGCGGCTCCCCGGTCACATTCTCGCCGGTTCGCTTCGTCATACGGGTTGGGTGTTCGCAAGGCCAAGAAGAAGGGAGGTAACCGTGCCCCTGCAGGTGACCGCCATAATGATCGGTGTCCAGGACCTGGCCCGGTCCAAGAAGTTCTACGGGGAAGGCCTGGGCTGCACGATCGACCAGGACCATCCCAACTTCGTGTCGTTCAACCTGGGCGAGGAATCGTCGTCGCTGGCCCTTTACGAACGGGAGGCAGCGGCCCAGGACGCCGGCGTCTCCCCCGAGGGATCCGGATTCCGTGGTGTCTCGCTCCACTACATAGCGTCCTCGAGAGAGGCTGTGGACGAGGTTATAGGCAACGCCGTGGGTGCAGGTGGCGGCGTGGTGAGGGAAGCAACGGCCAGTCCGTGGGGTTATTTCGGGTACTTCAGCGACCCGGACGGTTACCTCTGGAAGGTGGCGACTTCCTCTTAGCGCGGGATCAGACGCGACAGACCGATCGGGCTCCCGCCGGCCACCAGGGCCACAAGGAGCTCGGGGAGGAACCGAAGGGCCAGGTTAGCTGCCTTCAGTTCTCCCCGTGACCCCTAGCGAGAGGCCGCCTTCTTGTACTGGCGGACCGACAGCGGGATGAAGATCGCCAGTATGATCACCACCCAGATGAGCGTGTACAGCACGGGGTTCGCCAGTGACCAGACGTCCGGCTCGGGCAACGTCCCGGTGTTTCCGAACGCCTCCCGGACCGCCTGAGCCACGGCCGACACTGGGTTCCATTCCGCGATCGTTTGCAGGACAGATGGCAGATTGTCGCTGACGACGAAGGTGTTGGCGATGAATGTTGCCGGAAAGATGAACATGAACGAGACGTTCTGAACCACCTCGACGCTTGACACACTCAACCCAACGTAGGCCATGATCCAGGAGACCGCGTAGGCGAAGATCAGCAGGATCAGGAACCCACCGATCGCCTCGAGCGCGCCGGTGTGGATACGCCAGCCCACGATCAGGCCGGTGATGGTCATGACGAAGATCGATGTCCCGTTGTAGACGAGGTCGCTCGCCGTACGACCCGTGAGGACGGCCGAGCGGGACATCGGCAGCGAACGGAATCGATCGATGATCCCCTTCGTCATGTCCTCGGCCAGGCCGGCTCCCGTGAAGGTCGAACCGAACAGCACCGTCTGGGCGAAGATCCCGGCGATCAGGTACTCCTTGTAATCGACGCCGGGGACGGTGATCGATTCCCCGAACACCAGCGCGAACAGCAGCACGAACATGATCGGCGACATGGTCGTCCAGACGAGGATCTCCGGGACGCGCTTCATCTTGATCACATTGCGCTTGGCGACCACGGCGCCGTCTGCGAAGGAAAGGCCCAGCGAACTCATCGGACAACCTCCTTCTCCCGAACACGCTCGGGCTCCGGCTCACCGGGGCCCTCTTCTGTCTTCTCGGCGACCTCCTCGGCCGAGTGGCCGGTGAGGGAGAGGAACACGTCGTCCAAGGTGGG
Organism: Actinomycetota bacterium; assembly: GCA_046726855.1. Classification (GTDB taxonomy): domain Bacteria; phylum Actinomycetota; class UBA4738; order UBA4738; family CALAEC01; genus JBKPBL01. The sequence continues at coordinate 5,666 of JBKPBL010000086.1, forward strand.
ACGGCGCAGGCCGATGTCCACGATCCCGCACTCGCCCTCCCTGAGGCGCTGGAGCACCTGTCCCAGGATGTCGATGCCGCCCGTCACCGCGGCGGTCACCCTACGGGTCGGCTCGTCCACCTGGACCTCTTCGTGAGAGATCCGTCCGAGGATCGAGGCCGTGGCCGGCACATCGGCCGTGGTCGCGACCACTACCTCGACACGCTCTCCACCGACCTCAGCCTTCAGCTGGTCGGCGTTCCCGTGGGCGATCTTCCGGCCCCGATCTATGACCACGATGTCGTCCGCGAGCCGGTCGGCCTCCTCCATGTACTGCGTTGTCAGCAAGACGGTGGATCCGGCTCGGGAGAGCTTGAGGATGGTGTCCCACATCAGGGCTCGGCTCCGGGGATCCAGCCCCGTGGTCGGCTCGTCCAGGAAAAGGACCTCCGGCTCGGCCACGAGCGCGGCGGCCAGGTCGAGGCGGCGGCGCATGCCTCCCGAGTAGGTCTTCGCCGGCCGATCGGCGGCCTCGTCGAGCTCGAACCGATCGAGGAGCTCCCGGGCCCGGGCCCGAGACTTCGCTCGGCCCAGGTGGTAGAGACGCCCCACCATGTCGAGGTTCTCGAACCCGGTCAGATGCTCGTCCACAGCCGCGTTCTGGCCCGACAGGCCGATCCGCTCCCGGACCTTGTGTGGCTCGGCACGGACGTCCAGACCCGCCACCTCGGCTGTGCCCTCGTCGGCCTCCAGCAGCGTCGTGAGGATCCGGATCGCGGTCGTCTTTCCCGCTCCGTTGGGCCCGAGAAGGCCCAGCACGGTCCCCTTCGGGACCTGGAGATCCAGGCCGTCCAGCGCGACCACCTTGCCGTACCGCTTGACCAGCCCCGACGTTCGAATCATGTCGGACACTTCCTCACCACCCTGGCCTCTAGCTCAACCACCCCGAGTACAACCTCCGAGACGCCCCAGAATATTCTCCATCCGCCATTCCGACACTCCGCCCGGAATCATTCTCCTGAAGTTCATCCCTTGGACTCCGGGCGGCCGGCGAACTCATCGGTACCCGCGTCCAGGCCCACGGCCCCCTCCCAGATGACAGGGTGCTGTCACGAGAAAGGGAGCCTACCTCCACGACAGGATGCTGTCAACCGGGGGGTCTCCCCCCGTTGCGCGCCTCGCCGGTCAACGAGACGCCCCCGCCTTCATCTTCTCGAGGTACTCGTCGAGACGCTCGTACGACTCGGCCGCGCCGGACTCCATCCCCGAGTTCAGCATCCCGTTCCTCTCCTCGACCGAGTCGTAGACGGAGTTGGCAGTGACCGTGGTCTTCCCGTCGTGCTCCTCAAGGGTCAGGGTCTCCACCGAGACGTGGCCCGGCATCCCCTCCCACTCGAAAGTCCACACGATGCGCTCGGGGGGAACGATCTCCCTGAACTCCCCGTGGAACCCCTGGTCCTCCTCACCGTCCGGACCCTTGTGAACGATCCGCCACTTGCCGCCCGGCCGGAAGTCAATCTCGCAGCTGCCGAACTCGTACCTCCGTGGTCCCCACCAGTTCGACATGTGCTCGCAAGAGGTGTGCGCCTCGAACACCAGGTCCCGGGGCGCGTCAAAGATCCTCGTCAAGCGGATCTCCTTGTCCGACGGCGTCGTCACCTTGAGCTCGTTACCGCTTCCGCCCATCGCCCTTCTCCTTTCCTCGTCCCTGGAGCTGCTCCAGGTACTCGTCCAGCCGGTCGTAGCTCTCCTCCCAGAACCGCCGGTACCGTTCGGCCCACTCGGCGACCTCCTTCAGCGGCCCCGCCTCCAACCGGGCCGGCCGCCACTGTCTCTCTCTCCCCCGCGCGATCAGCCCCGCTCGCTCGAGCACCTTGAGGTGCTTCGAGACGGCAGGAAGGCTGATCTCGAAGGGCTGCGCCAGCTCCGTGACGGAGGCCTCCCCCACCGCCAGGCGGGAGAGGATCGCCCGCCGCGTGGGATCCGCGAGGGCCCCGAACGCCAGGTCGAGCTGCCGGTCGGCCACCGTCTGCATTCCAACTCTCCAGGGTGGGCGGGTAATTAACCAACCGGTAAAATAGCCTGCGTGTCAAGGGTGCGGGTCCGAACTCGCGGGTGGGGTTCGCGTCCGCCTCAGCCGCGGTTCGCGCGGCCGGCCTCGAACCTGGCGATGTCGAACACAGACAGCACCAGGGCACAGATGCTGATGAACCCCGAGGCGAAGGCCAGGAGGATCGCCCAGGTGAGGTCCTCCCGGGTCGGATGAAGACCGCCCAGCGCCCAGGGGATCACCACGAGCAGGACCACCCCTACGGTGCCGGCCACCTCGTTCACCAGCAGGGCCGTCGAGCGGAGGACCCTCGCCACTGACCGCATCCGAGTGGCGGTGTCGATGTTCGCCGCGATCAGCAGGAGGCTCAGCACGACAAGGAGCAGCCTGTTCCATATCGGTTCCAGGACGACCAGGGTGATCGAGAGGCCGACGGGGATGGCGAAGAGGACCAGGACGATCCTCGTTCCGGCTCGCATGTACGGCTCCACGACCTCGCGCGAGCGGTCCAGTCGGCGGAAGCCCGTCTCAACGTAGAAGAACACACCCACCAGGAACAGGCCGATCAGGGTGGCGGACACCTCGGCCATGTTGAGCAGGAACGCATCCGAGACCTGCCGCATGGCCCGGAGTCTACCGTTGGGCTCCCGCCGCCTGTTCGGCCGCCTGGTAGGTCGCGATCACCACGCCCGTGGTCGTGGTCGTGGTGTCGACCAGCCGCAGGGCAGCCCGGGAGCCGCCGTCGGTGAAGAGACGGCGCCCCGACCCCAACACCAGAGGATGGATCAGGAGCACGAACTCGTCCACCAGGTCGTGCTTCATCAACGTCCGGACGAGCTCGCCGCTGCCCAGCACCACCAGGTCCTTCTCCATGCCCGGCTGCTCCTTGAGCCCGGCCACGGCCTCCGCGGCGTCGCCCTTGAGGAGTGTCGAGTTGGTCCACGGGAGCGGCTCCTCGAGCGTCGTCGACGCCACGTACTTCTGGGTGTTGTTCAGCACCTCCGTGAACGGGTTGTCGGTCTGGTGGGGCCAGAACCCGTAGAAGTCCTCGTAGGTCCGTCGCCCCAGCAGGATCCCTCCGGTGCTGGCGGTGCCCTCGGCGGCCATCCTCCCTGCCACCTCGTCGGCGTAGGGCACGGCCCACCCTCCGTGCTCGAAGCCGCCGCGGCGATCCTCGTCGGGACGTCCCGGCGCCTGCATGACGCCGTCGAGGGTTACGCTCTCGAACGCGACGATCCTCATGTCCGCTCCTCCTCTCGCTCGTAGTCACGGAGCGGCTCGCCGGTCTCCAGCAGCGTCTTCAGGCCGCTGAGCACCTCGGGCCAGCCGCCGCCACCGCCCTCGTCCTCCCTCTCGCCGGTGACCATGGCGGCCACCTTCGGCGCGCCCTCGAGGTCGTGGGCCACCGTGACCCTCGACACGCCGGGCTCGATCTCGTCGATGTCCCACGTGATCCGGGTGAAGCCTTCCTCCGCCATCCCCTCGCCCATCAGCAGCCGCCAGGTGTAGACCAGGCGCTTCGGCGGATCGGACTCGAGGACCTCCCCGTCCATGGCCACCTCGGGAACGGGGATCCCCTTCTCCGCTCCGACCGCACGCATCCGGTGGCTCGGGCGGGTCCGCATGGCCCCGCCGGGACGTAGGTCGAACTCGGTTCGCATCGCGTTCCACCGCTGGTTCCACTCGGGCTGGGTGATGGCGTCCCAGATCGCCTCGGGCGTGGCCTTGATGTACACCCGATAGACCTGCGTGGTTACGCTCCTTCCCGTCTTCGTCGCCATGCCTTCTCCTCCTTCTCCAGTTCCTGCTTGAGATCGGCTAGCGCCGAGGCCTGGCGCACCCGGTACTTGTCGATCCAGCGGTCGTGGATCAGCCGTATGGGCACCGGGTTCAGGAAGTGCAGCTTCTCCCGACCCCGTCGGCGAGTCACCACCAGGCCGGCATCTTCCAGGATGCGCAGGTGCTTCATGACCCCGAACCGGGTCATCTCCAACTTGGACTCGAGGCCCGTGAGCGTTCGGCCGTCACGCTCGAAGAGCCGGTCCAGGAGGTGGCGCCGGGTCGGGTCCGCCAGCGCCTTGAACACCCGATCGTCGCCACTCATGTCACCTTCAGCATACGTGACCAACTGGTCACCTGTCAATGGCAGCCCTCGGGCGTAATGCTCTTGTCTCTGGGATGCAGCCCTCCAGCGGTCGCGCCCGCTGACACACCGAGCCGTCGCAACGCGTCCGCCGTATGCTTGGCGGATGGCGACCAGGCGGGGCGGGCCGGCAGAGTTCCTGGCAGACCGAGGGGGACCGATCCACGACCGACCGGAGGCGGAGCCTCGGTGATGACGGCGCTGCTCGACACCTACGGTCGCGTGGCTTCCGATCTCCGTATCTCAGTGATCGACAAGTGCAACTTTCGGTGCACGTACTGCATGCCTGCGGAGGGACTCCCCTGGCTGGATCGCCGGGACCTCCTGACCACCGACGAGATTGAGAGACTGACTCGCTTGTTCGTCCGACTCGGCGTCCGGGAGGTGAAGCTGACCGGTGGCGAGCCCACCGTCCGTCCGGAGCTTCCGGAGATCGTCCGCCGAATCCGGGCGATCGACCAGGATCTGGACATCTCGATCACGACAAATGGATTCCTGCTCGACCGGCTGGCCCAACCGCTCCGCCAGGCCGGCCTCGATCGGGTCACGGTCTCCTGTGACTCGTTGCTGCGGCATCGCTTCGCCGAGATGACCCGCCGCGACGCTCTTTACCGGGTCACGGCCGGGCTCCGCGCCGCGGAGGAGGCGGGGTTCTTCCCGATCAAGCTGAACTGCGTGGTGATCCGGGGCTCCAACGACGACGAGGCCGTGGATTTCGCCCGGCTGGCCCGCCAGACCGACTACCAGGTCCGGTTCATCGAGTACATGCCCCTCGACGCCGACAAGGCCTGGGAGCGCTCCAAGGTGGTCCCCTCTCACGAGATCTTCGAGCGGATCTCGGCGACCTTTCCGCTGACGGCTGCGAACGGCCACGGGCCCCAACCTGCCTCCGTGTTCCGGTTCGCGGACGGGGCTCCCGGTGAGGTGGGGTTCATCTCCTCGGTGACCGAGCCCTTCTGCGACACGTGCAACAGGATCCGCATCACCGCGGACGGCCAGCTGCGCGTGTGCCTGTTCGCCATGGAGGAGACCGACCTCCTCGGCCCGATGAGAGCGGGAGCCTCGGAAGAGGATCTGGAGGGCCTCGTAAGGGAGGCCGTCTGGCGCAAATGGCCGGGTCACAGGATCAACCACTCGGACTTCGCCCGCCCGGGTCGAAGCATGTCGATGATCGGAGGATAGGCGAGGCCTCACCCTGGCCTCCGGGGTCGGGGTGTAATGAAGGACGGCTTGCGGCCAGCGACTGGAGGATCAGCCCGGTCGTCACCCACCTGGACCTGAGGCGTGATCCTCGACTGATGCTGAGTCTAGAGTTGGGCGCGCCGGCTCCGATGAGTTTTGCGACGACGACCCGTTCTAAACAAGCGAGAGGAGGAACTCATGGCAGAAGACGACGCGCAACCGCAGATGCCCACACCTGATCCGGCCCTCCAGCGCCTAGATCGGTTCGTCGGAACCTGGAGCATGGAGGGGCACCTCCCGGACTCGGACGAGATCGTCATCAAGGGGGAGACGACGTTCCGGTGGCTGCCTGGAGGGTTCTTCCTGGAGCAGCACGGCACGATGGACTTCATGGGGATGCAGCTCGACAGCTTGGAGCTGATCGGCTACGACCCCGAGACCAAGACCTTCCCCTCGACCGTGTTCGCCAACCTCGGCCCCCAGCCCCTGCCGTACCGGTGGGAGGTCGAGGGCGACACCCTGAAGA
>JBKPBL010000087.1:0-3535 GCA_046726855.1 Actinomycetota bacterium
ACCCGGACCCTCGCGTCGACGATCGCCGCTCCATGCGCCAGGACCATCACCGGGTTGCAGTCCATCTCGGCGATCGATGGATGGGCGTCCACCATCATCGAGACCCGGAGGATGACCTCCTCGAGCGCACCGACGTCGGCCTTCGGCGCGCCGCGGTACCCGTCGAGGAGCGGAAACGTCCTCAGGGACCGCACCATGTCCGAGGCGTCGAAGTCGGTGATCGGGGCGATCCAGACCGAGACGTCCCGCAGCAACTCCGCTGCCGTCCCGCCGGCGCTGCACGCCACGACCGGCCCGAACAGCGGATCCTGGGCCACGCCCACGAGCATCTCGACGCCACCGGTGACCATCTCCTGAACCAGGAACCCCTCCAGCGTGAGGCCGGCCTGGTCGATGCGCCGCGCCATCTCCCTCGCCGCGGATATCACTTCGTCGGGACCGGTGAGTCCCAGGCGAACCGCATCGACGTCGGTCTTGTGAACGATGTCGGGGCCCACGGCCTTCAGGGCGACGGGGCCGCCGAAGTTGGAAGCGGCAGCGCCAGCCTCCTCCGGCGTTGCCGCCCCAGCCGCGCGCGCCACCCGGAGCGCGTAGCAGCCGAGGAGCTCCTCCAGCTCCTCGGCCGTCAGCCAGCCGCCGCCGCGCCCCAACGCGGCGGCGATCACGGCGTAGGCCTCGTCCCGCTGCACGTCCTCGAATCGAGGGACAATCCCCGTTGGCTTGGTGCGCCATCGCCCGTACGCCGCGGCTCGCGCGACGGCGATGGCCGCTTGCTCCGGGAACGAGAATGACGGGATCCTCGTCCCGTTCGCTCGAAGCTCCGATTCCACGGCGGTGCCCCCCATCAACGTAGTCGCAACCGGGATGCTGCCTCCCACGTTCCGGACGGTTCGGGCGATCGACCTGACGATCGCCACCGCCTTGTCGACCTGCGGCGGGATGTAGATCACGATCATCGCGTCGACCCCCGGGTCGCCGGCAACGGTTCGGATGGCGCCCTCGTAATCCGCGTCGGTCGCCGACGCGATCATGTCCACCGGGTTCTCCACCGAAGCTTCGGAGGGCAGGAATTCCCGAAGCTTGGCCTTCGTGGCCTCGGCCAGGGGGGGAACGTTCAGCCCGTTCGCCTCACAGGTGTCGGCGCACAGGATCCCCAGGCCGCCCGCGTTCGTGATGATGGCCACCCGGTCGCCCCCGGGCGTCGGTTGGTTCGCCAGGAGCTCCGCGACGTCGAACATCTGCTCCAGCGTGTCGGTCCGGATCACTCCGGCCTGACGGAACAGGGCTTCGACGGTGACGTCGGAGGCCGCCAGCAACGCGCCCGTGTGCGACGCCGCGGCGCGGGCCCCCGCCGCGCTCCGCCCAGCCTTCACTGCGACGATCGGCTTTCGCCTGCCCACCTCACGCGCCAGGCGGGCGAACCGCCGGGGGTTCCCGAAGGACTCCAGGTACAACAGGATCACGTCGGTCCGGTCGTCCTCGCCCCAGAACGCGACGAGGTCGTTGCCGGAGATGTCGGACTTGTTGCCGACCGAGACGAACGACGACAGGCCCAGTCCGAGCTCGGCGGCGTGCTGCATCACGGCCAGGCCGAGCGCGCCGCTCTGCGACAGGAACCCCACCCGGCCGGAAGGCGGGAGGATCGAGGCGAACGTCCCGTTCAGCCGGACCCCCGGATCGGTGTTCACGATGCCCATGCAGTTCGGCCCGATGATCCGCATGCCGTACGCTCGACAGACGTCGACCAGCTCCCGTTGCCTGGCCGGACCCTCGCCGCCGGTCTCGGCGAACCCCGACGAGATGACGACCAGCCCTCGAACCCCTTTGTCACCGCACGCTCGGGCCACCTCGAGGACGGCCGCCGCCGGCACCACTATGAACGCCACGTCGACCTGGCCGGGAACCTTCTCGATCGACGGGTAGGCCGGGACGCCGTGCACCACCTCCGCCCGAGGGTTCACCGGATACACGGGGCCGTGGAACTCCTCGGTGAGGAGGTTGTGGAACAGCTCGCCTCCGATGCTGGACCGGTCCCGTGACGCCCCGACGACGGCCACCGACCTCGGCGCCAGGAACGTCCGCATGGCGTTCACCGAGGCCGCGGTTTCTCGACGCTCGAACCGTGCCACGGCGTCCTCGGTGAGGGAAACGGGGAGCTCGACCTCGATCGATCCGGGGAGGGCCCGGATCGACAGGGGGAACCCGCTCTCCCTGAAGACGCCGATCATCCCGTGGTTCTCGGGAAGGACCTCGGCGACGAAGATGGTCACGCCTCGTTCGCCGGCCGCCTGGGCCAGTTGGCCGAGCAGGATGGAGCCGATGCCCATGCCCTGCCACTCGTCGGCCACGGACATGCCGATCTCGGCCCGGCCATCGTCGATGCGCGAGTACTGAGCGCCACCGATCATCGTCCCCTGGTCACCGCCCCGGAGGACCAGCAGCGTGAGGTGGTCTCGATAGTCGACGTCCACGATCTTCCGGGCCAGCTCCCCGACGTTCACGGCGATCGTCCAGAAGCGCAGCCGCCTGGTCTCTGGCGACAGGCCGATCAGGTAGTCCTGGACCCTGGCCAGATCATTGGGCCTGGCGGGGCGGATGCGGACGGTGGAACCATCCCGCAGGACCACGTCAGACTCGAGGTTCGAGGGATAGGGGGCCCCACTCATCGGGCCATCCTAGTCACCGGTGGCACCGACCCATGACACGAGGACCACGCGTCCCCACGCACGATGGTCGAACGGGTCGGTTGGGCGAGGCGCGCATCCTTCCGATACCACTGCCAACACATGAGGAACGACCCCGGCGCCCCCGAGGACAGACAGCTCCTGTGGTCGTTGGTCGAGCAGATGCCCGCCATCGCCTGGACCACCGATCTGGAGCTCCGGTTCACATCGTCGGTGGGCGGCGGACTGTCCGGCCTGGGCCTCTCTCCGGGGGAGGTGGTCGGCCGCACGCTGTACGAGTACCTGGGGACGAACAATCCTCAAATGGCCGCGATCGCGGCCCATCGGGCCGCGCTCCAGGGCCGGTCGACCGGCTACGAGCAGAACTTGCAGGGCCGACGGTACGCCACACAAGTGGTCCCCCTGAAGGACGACCGGGGCGCGGTCGTGGGCGCGGCCGGTGTCGCTCTCGACGTCACAGAGCGGATGTGGGAGCCCGGCGCCCTGTTCGAGGCGGAGGTCAAGTATCGGGGGTTGGTCGAGACCATCCCGGCGGTCACGTACATCGACCCGCTGGACGAATGGGGCGACAGCCTGTACGTGAGCCCACAGGTCGCCGACCTCCTTGGCTATTCGCAGGAGGACTGGCTGACCGACCCCCGGTTCTGGCGGGATCACGTCCACCCCGCCGACGCCGCTCGCGCCTGGGACGAATGGGTCCGGGCCCGCGCCTCCGGCTCGCCGTACCAGAGCGAGTATCGGATGCTCCACCGTGACGGTCACGTGGTGTGGGTGAGCGAACGCGCCGTCATCCTGCGGGACCCAGCGGGCCGGCCGTGGGTCGTGCAAGGCGTGATGGTGGACATCACCGA
>JBKPBL010000088.1:0-12891 GCA_046726855.1 Actinomycetota bacterium
CGTGTACCCCGTGAGGTCCACGAAGCAGACGGCCGGGGGGCGCGAGACGCGCTGGTACAGGCCGGCACGCTCCAGTACGGCCTCCGCATCTGAGACCGAGATCTCCGTCCAGACGTGTTGGCGATGCCGCTCGTAGATCCCCACCAGTGTTCTATGCACCAACGGGGTGAGGCGTTGTCCGAGCTGCGACCCGAATCCCATCAGATCCGACTCGCTCACCCCTCCCTGCCGGAGCCGCCGTGCCAGGTCCGCCTGGTAGAGCTCCGCCTCCGCGGTGGCCAGCCGCCGGAGGTTGCCGGCGTAGAGATGGAACATCTGCCGCACCGCCGCCTCGGATGCGCCAGCCTCCAGGAGCGTCCGGGCCAGCTCGACCATGACCAGGTCGTCCGGTCGTACACGTTCGTCCGGGCCCGGTGCTTGGAACCCGATCGCATCGTGAAGCGAGAGGACCATGGACAGCGGAATCCCCTGTTGCTCACTCAGCTCGCGGTAAGTGAGATCAGGGCGCTCGGGCAGCGACCACCCAGGGGTCTCCAGGAATGAGAACGAGAGCTCCCCCTGGCGGACCGCGGTGAGGATCGATTCCGGGGACAGGCCCGCCTCTTCCCACGAACGAAGGAGGGCCACCCGGTGGACGTCCTGTTCTTCATAGAGGTCTATCCGGCCCTCCAGAGCGCCCAGCTTCGTGAGGTGGCGAACGTACTCCTCGTCCACGCCCGCCCGGCTCGCCACCTCTTCGAGCGAAATCGTCTCCATGGCCAAATCTCGGCAAGCCGTTCCTCTCACCGGCCCAGCGCGGCTACAGTTAGCCAAAGCCAAGCTATTTCCCTTGGCCGGCGTCGCCGACCACGATACGCTTGCTGCGTGGCCGTGAAGGTCACGTGGCGACAGGCGCTGGCCTTCCGGATGCGGCGGCACCTGCTGGCCCCGATCGGCAGGCCGCCCGTGATTCAGGTGGTCCGCCGCCTCTGTGGTGTCCAGGCGCAGGTGGCGTCGTCCGCAGAGCTGGCGATCCGCGTCCGGCGAGAGGCGTCGCGGCCGGGCGAGGTCCGCCGGGCCCTGTCGGAGGGGCGCCTCGTCAAGACCTGGGCGATGCGTGGCGCCCTCCATCTGCTCACACCGGAGGAGGCTGGAGCCTTCCTCTCACTGATGGCCGCCGGGCGATCGTGGGAGCGGCCGAGCTGGCAGCGCTACTTCGGGGTGACCCCCAAGTTGATGGAAACCCTTCGCCGCGAGGTGCGCGCGGCGCTCGACGGCTCGGTCCTCACCCGAGAGGAGCTGATGGCTGCGGTCACCCGCCGGCGCGGGTTGAGGCAGGTCGGCGAGGCTCTCCGGTCGGGCTGGGGCACGCTCCTGAAGCCACTGGCCTGGCAGGGCGACCTCTGCTTCGGACCGAGCCGGGGCAAGCGTGTGACGTTCATGCTCCCGGAGGATGCCAGTCCGCACTGGGCCGGCGTCCCGGAGCCGGACCAGGGGGCGCCGTTGGCGATCGACGCCTATCTTCGTGCGTATGCGCCGGCGACGGTCGATGCCTTCGGCAGGTGGCTCGCGGGAGGCTGGTTCGGCAAGCGACGCCTTCAGACCTGGTTCGACGCGCTCGGCGACCGGCTGGCTGAGGTCGAGGTGGACGGTGAGCGCGCACACGTCCTCTCGGACGATCTCGACGAGCTGGCCTCTTCGAAGCCCACCGGTGAAGTGCGGCTCCTGCCGGGGTTCGACCAGTACGTGCTGGGTCCCGGCACCGCGGACGGCCACGTCGTGCCAGCAGCGAGGAGGGCCGAGGTGAGCAAGCAAAGCGGCTGGATCTCGCCGGTGGTGGTGGCGGGCGGCGCCGTCCGCGGCACGTGGGAGCTGGATGACGAGCGGCTCCGTGTTGCATGGTTCGAGGAAGCCGGCAGGGTGCCGAGGAAGGCGCTAGATGCGGAGGTCACCAGGCTCTCCTCGATCCTCGATCGCCACCTCCGAGCGGTGGTCAGCATCTCGTAGCGCGCCGGAGGCGGTCTCGATGGGAGGTCCACCTGCCGGCGCGCCGTTGGCGACGCTCGTCTAGTGATCCCTACAGCGCCACAATTTCGAAGCCGTCTCCCATGCCCCAGACTGAAAACGATCAACCCTCTCCGGCGGATGCGAAGACGCCGAACGCGGCTCCCTGCGGGTCTCGGAGGACGGCGGCGCGCCCCATGCCGGGAACGTCGACAGGGGGCAATAGCACCTCACCGCCCAGCTCCTGAGCCTTACGAGCAGCCGCATCCACGTCCTCCGTGCCGAAGTACGCGATCCAATGGGCCTCGGGGCCGCCGGATGGCCACCCTTCCTGGTCGGGCCGTGGCCCTGCCATCCCCCCGACCGGCTGACCGCCGACCACCAGCATCTGATACGCATCAGCCTGATCGCCCAAGGGCGTCACCGAGACCCCCGCGACCTGCTGGTAGAAGTGCTCTGACTGCTCCGGGTCCGTGGACATCAGCTCGTGCCAGACGAACCCGCTCCGCGGAATCTGGATGGACTCCTGCCCCATCGGGATCACTCCTTTCCGGTGGCTCCCACGCACCTCAGGTTAACGAACAGAGGTCTGGCGCGAGTAGCCCGGAACTGCGCCGGAGCCGGTCAGCGCACGACGCGATAGGTGATGTGCGTGGCGAACGGTGACTGGAGCAGGCTGTGGTGCTCGAGTCTCACGGTCTCGTCGAAGCCCTCGAAAAGGCGCTTCCCACCCCCGAGCACGACTGGCGCGATCGAGATCGTCAGCTCTTCAACGTGGCCGGCACGGAGCGCCTGGCGGATTACGTCCGCCCCACCCATGACGAACACGTCCTTGTCGCCCGATGCCTGGCGGGCCCCGGCGATCGCCTCGTCCACCCCGTTCACGAAGGTGAATCCGGCGTCGGCGGGAGCCTCCTCCGGCCGGTGCGTCACGATGAAGAAGGGCACACCGAACGGATTGCTGCCGCCCCACGCCTCGGCCGCCTCGTACGTGTTGCGGCCGCCGACGATCGCGCCGCCACGAGCGATCCCCTCGTCGAGGAACTCCTTGTCCACACCCGTGGCCTCACCACGCGGCAGCTCGTCGTAGCTCCACGGGCCGCCGAAGACCCAGTAGTGCAAGCGCTCCCCACCGTCGCCCAAGCCGCGGCCCGGCCCGTCGTTCGGGCCCGCGATGTAGCCGTCCAACGAGGTCGTGATCCCTGCGGCCACCATCGTCATCCGTCCACCTCCTCCGTCGCCTCCATCCCCGTCCAGGGGCACGCCGGCCCGCTCCAGGCTCTGTACCCAGCGCGCCTTTCGCACACAAGGGAGAAAGCGTCCCTCGAGCCAGGCTTCAGGATCCCGAGCTCGACCACCCGGTCGAGGCAATCGGTGTCCACGCCCGCCCTCCGGGCCACCTCCTCTCGCGAGTGCGCACCCACGGAAGTCGATCGTAGCCCGAGTCGGTACTCGGCTGCCCCATCCCGCAGCCCTTGACGCCGTCACATCGGCTGCGTTTGGCCCGTCACTAATATGAGGGAGCGGGTCGAGGAATGTGACGGATGGACGAACACGAGTGGCTGGCGGAGCGGTTCGAGGAGAACCGGCGTCACCTGAGGGCGGTTGCTTACCGGATGCTCGGCTCCGTGGCCGAGGCCGACGACGCCGTCCAGGAAGCCTGGCTGCGGCTCAGTCGCTCCGACACTGGCGGGGTCGAGAACCTGGGGGGATGGCTGACGACGGTCGTGGCGCGAGTCTGCCTCGACATGCTCCGTTCACGCGAGTCGCGACACGAGGAGCCCCTGGGCGCGCAGGTCCCCGACATCGGGACAGGCGAGGGCGGGATCGACCCCGAGCACGAGGCGTTGCTGGCCGACTCGGTCGGTCCGGCCCTCCTGGTGGTGCTCGAGACTCTGGTGCCCGCCGAGGGGATCGCGTTCGTTCTGCACGACATGTTCGCCGTGCCCTTCGGCGAGATCGCTCCCATAGTGGGGCGCTCTCCGGCTGCGGCAAGGCAGCTGGCAAGCCGGGCACGCCGCCGGGTGCAGGGAGCCGACAGGGTTACTGACGCAGATCTCACCCGCCAGCGGGAGGTCGTCGATGCGTTCCTCGCCGCCTCCCGCGGCGGAGACTTCGGCGCGCTTCTGGCGGTGCTCGACCCGGACGTCGTGCTCCGAGCCGACCGCGCAGCCGTACGGATGGGCGCATCCAAGGAAGTTCGCGGCGCCCCGGCCGTCGCCGACACCTTCTCGGGGCGTGCCCGGGTCGCACAGCCCGCGATGGTGAATGGAGCTGTGGGGGCCGTGTGGGCCCCGGGGGGACGGCCACGAGTCGTGTTCGGCTTCACGATCGCGCGCGGGAGGATCGTCCAGATCGACCTCTTCGCCGACCCCGAACGCCTCCACCGCATGGATGTGGCGATCCTCGGCGGGTAACGCAGAAGCATGCAACTGCAAAGGTAATGCAGTAGTCTTGGGTGGTGGGCGAGATCCAGGGAATCGTCACCGCGCTCCGGGAGCGCGGTCACCGCCTCACCCCTCAGCGCCAGCTCATCCTCGAGGAGGTGCTGGCCGCCAAGGGGCACATCGCTCCTCAGGAGGTGGCAAGGCGAGTACAGCGCCGGATGCCCGCGGTGAACGCATCCACCATATATCGCACGCTGACGGTGCTCGAGGACCTCGGCGTCGTGCGGCACGCCCACTCGGAGCGAGGCGCTGAGTACCATCGGGCCGAGGAGGGTGAGCACGTCCACCTCACATGCGCCCGGTGTGGGGGTGAGGATGACCTCTCGATCGAGGAGGCCGGATCCCTCAAGCGCCAGATCCAACGACATCGAGGCTTCCAGCCCGACTTCACTCACTTCGCCATCTCAGGGTTGTGCGCCAGGTGCGCCCGGGAGATCCGGAGCCGACGATCACCCCAGCCGACCGTGACGTCCGGCTTCTAACCGGCTTCGCCGAGGATCAACTCACAGTTGCAATATGGTGCATGAAGCATGTATGGTACCTGCCTGGCAATGCGACAAGCGGATGCTGTCATAGCGCTGGCTGCCGCAGTGGCCCTTGCCGGCGCGGCCTGCACTTCCGGGAGTGAGCCGGGGGGATCGGGCCGCCTCCAGGTTGTGAGCACGGTCTCCCCCATCACCAACCTCATCCAGAACGTCGGCTGTGAACGCGTCGACGTCACGGGCATCGTCCCGGAGGGGACCAACAGCCACACCTTCGAGCCGGCCCCCTTGGACGCCAGGGCCATTGCCGAGGCGGACATCGTTTTCACGAACGGCCTGCACCTGGAGGAGCCCACCCGCGAGCTCGCCCAGGCCAACGTCCGAGAGGGTGTGCCCATAATCCCGCTGGGGGAACGGCTGCTGGACCCCGCCGAATACATCTATGACTTCAGCTTCCCCGAGGAGGAGGGCGACCCCAACCCCCACACGTGGACGAACCCGCTCTACGCCAGGGAGTACGCCAGGATCATCAGGGACGAGCTCTCACGGATCGACGGGGACAACTCCGCGGCCTACGGGGCCAGCTACGATCGGCTGGCCGCCCGCATCGACGAGCTAGACCGGCTGGTCCGTGAGGTCACCGAGACGGTACCCCCCGAGAACCGGAAGCTCCTCACCTACCACGACTCGTTCCCGTACTTCGCCAGGGAGTACGGGTGGCAGATCATCGGGGCCATCCAGCCCTCAGACTTCTCCGACCCCACCCCGGCGGACGTTGCGGCGTTGATCGACCAGGTTCGAGAGGAGCGGGTCCCCGCCATCTTCGGCTCGGAGGTCTTCCCCAGCCCTGTGCTGGAGCAGATCGCCGCCGAGACTGGCGTGGCGTACGTGGACGACCTCCGCGACGACGACCTTCCGGGGGAGAACGGGGACCCCGATCATAGCTACTGGGGCCTCATGACCTTCGACTTCGAGACCTTCATGGGGGCCTTGGGCGGAGACCCCGCGCCTTTCGAGTCCCTGCCCGTCGAGAACCTGTGCGGCGAGGCGACCGCCACCTACCGCTACTGACATGCATCCAGGATCGCATTCCCGTCGCCATGGCCGGCATCCACCGTCAACCATGGGCACCGAGATAGTCCGCCTGGCGAGAGTCACCTGCCGCTTCGGGGCTGATCCCGTGCTGGTCAACGTGGATCTGGTCATCCGCGAAGGCGATTTCATCGGCGTTGTCGGTCCAAGCGGGTCGGGAAAGACAACCCTGCTCCGGGCGATCGGGGGCTCGGTCGAACCTATCGCCGGGCGGATAACCCGGAACCCGCGAGCGCCCATCGGGTATGTCCCCCAAGTCGAGACGGTGAACTGGTACTTCCCGGTGACCGTCCTGGAGACCGTGCTCATGGCCCGGATCGGGGGCCGGGTCGCGCCCTGGCCGTCCAAGGATGACGTGGCCGAAGCCGAGGCGATCCTGGCGCGCCTGGATATGGCCGGGCTGGCTCATCGGCACATCCGAGAACTCTCCGGCGGCCAGCAGCAACGGGTGTTCGTCGCCCGGGCCCTGCTCCGGCGGCCGCACCTGCTTCTCCTGGACGAGCCAACCAGCGGCGTGGACGTCCGGACCCGGCACGAGATCATGCACCTGCTCCATGAGCTGCACCACGATGGCCTGGCCATAGTGGTCACCACTCACGACCTGAACGGGATCGCCGCGCACCTCCCATACATCGTGTGCCTGAACAAGGAGGTCACGGCGACCGGCACCCCTCAGGAAGTCATCACACCCGAAGTCCTGGAGCGGACCTACGGTGCCGCTCTCGAGGTGTTGTCTCACGGCGGCATGCCGGTGGTGGTCGAGACCATGGAGGAGCCGGCCGTTTCCGAACCGAGTGTCGTTCCCCTCCGGGAGGGGCATCATGAGCACCCTGCTTGAGCCGTTCGCCTACGAGTTCTTTGTCAGGGGGCTGGTGGTGGCCACCATGGCCGGGGCCCTATGCGGCCTGGTGGGCGTGTACGTAGTGCTCCGCGGGATGAGCTACATCGGCCACGGGCTCTCCCACGCCATCTTCGGGGGGGCCGTGGCCAGCTTCGTCACCCAGATCAACTTCTACCTGGGAGCGGGAGTGTGGGGGCTCGTGTCGGCCCTGCTCATCAACAGGGTGGCCAGACGACGGACCATCGGGGCCGACGCGGCCATCGGGGTGGTGACCACGGCGAGCTTCGCCGTGGGCCTGGCCCTGATCTCCAGGTTCGGGGGGTTCACCCGGAACTTCGAAGCCGCCCTCTTCGGAAACGTCCTGGGGGTTGGACCGGAGGACGTGTGGGTAGTGGCCGGGGTGGCGGTCTTCGCCGCGGCCGTGGTGTTCTTCCAGTACCGGCAGCTGCTGTTCGCCACGTTCGACCCCGAGGTGGCCGAGGTCTCCGGAGTGAGCACCGGGCGCACGGACGTCCTCCTGGCTGTGGTACTGGCAGCCACGATCACCGCAACCATGAACGTCCTGGGGGTCACCCTCATCGCAGCCGTCCTGGTCATCCCGGCGGTGATCGCCCGGCTGCTCACGGACAGCTTCGCCAGGATGCTGTGGATCTCGGTAGCGGTGGGGACCGTCTCGGGATTCGTGGGGATGTACATCTCGTATTACCTGAACATCTCCTCCGGCGCCTCGGTCGTGTTGGTGGGGGCGGCCTTTTTCGTCATCGCCTTCGTCACGTCCGGGGTCCGCCGGCGGCGGCTTCCCGCGCAGGCGGCCGCCGCACAGATCGATTAGGGCCGCTCACTCGGAACTCTCACTCGATGTCCAGTCCCGGAATACGTCCTGCGGGGCCAGTAGCATCCACGCATGGGAAAGGCTGGGCGTGAGGACCGGGCAGCGACGCCCCGGTTCACCGGGCGCCAGGGACACACTCCCCCACAGGAGGGGACGCGGGCCCGGACCGCGATCCTGGCCCTGGGCGCGCTGGGGGTTGTCTACGGCGACATCGGAACGAATCCCCTGTTCGCCTTGCGAGAGGCATTCCAGGGGTACCCCCTGGAGGTCGTCGAGGCCAACGTCATCGGCCTCCTTTCGCTGGTCTTCTGGTCCCTGGTCATGGTCACAACGGTCAAATACCTGACGTTCGTGATGCGTGCCCACAACGAGGGAGAGGGAGGCATCCTCGCGTTGCTGGCACTCGTACGCGAGGACGGTGCCAAGGACCGGCGTGGCCGACGGAGGCTTCTCATCCTCCTGGGCTTGTTCGGTGCGGCGCTCCTGTACGGCGACGGAGTCATCACACCGGCGATCTCGGTCCTCGCCGCGATCGAGGGTACGCGGGTCGCCACGCCGGGACTCTCGGCGTATGTCGTCCCAACAGCGGCCTTCGTCCTCCTCGCGCTGTTCCTCGTGCAGCGCTTGGGAACCGCTTCGGTCGGGCGCATGTTCGGCCCCGTCATGACGCTGTGGTTCGTGACGATCGCGGTGCTCGGCGGAGCACAGGTCGTTCGGCACCCCGAGGTGCTCCGGGCGATCAACCCGAGCCACGCCTTCTCGTTCTTCGCCACCAACGGGTTAACCGCCCTGCTCGTCCTCGGTGCGGTGATCCTGGTCGTGGTGGGCGTCGAGGCCCTCTACGCCGACATGGGACACTTCGGTCGAAGGGCCATCGCCGTGGGCTGGTACGCGCTGGTGTTCCCCAGCCTGATCCTCGTGTACTTCGGACAGGGCGCGCTCCTCATCTCGGATCCCTCGGCGATCGACAACCCCTTCTACCGGCTCGCACCCGAGTGGGCCCTGTATCCCCTGGTGGTGCTGGCTACGGTGGCCACCGTCATCGCGTCACAGGCCCTCATCACCGGGGCGTTCTCCCTCACGCGGCAGGCGGTCCAGCTCGGGTACAGTCCCCGCCTGCAGATCCGTCACACGTCCGAGACGCAGATCGGCCAGATCTACGTCCCCGCGGTGAACTGGCTGCTCATGCTGGTCTGCCTCGCCCTCATCATCGGGTTCCGAAAGTCATCGAGCCTGGCGGGCGCGTATGGCCTGGCTGTCAGCGGCACCATGGTCGTCACCACGATCCTCTTCTATGTGGTCGTGCGGGAGCGCTTCCGATGGCCGGCGGCGGCCGCCATCCTCCTCTTCGTCGTGTTCCTGAGCATCGACCTCGCCTTCTTCGGGGCGACTCTCTTCAAGATCCCTTCCGGGGGCTGGCTTCCCCTGGTCATTGCGGTGGCAGTGGTCACCGTGCTCACGACCTGGCACACAGGCCGGCGCCTGGTGGCCGACCGGCTTACCAGCGATTTCCCGCTCGAACGGTTCGTGGCCAGCCTGTCGAAAGACCCCCCCGTGAGGACGCCGGGGGTGGGCGCGTACCTGTTCCGCCTGCCCGGTGCCACGCCTCCCTCGCTGGTGGTCGGCCTCCGTCACTTCGACTCGCTCCACGAGCGGATCTGGGTGATCTCCGTGGTGACCGAGCGCAGCCCCCGGGCCCACCCGCTCAGGCGAGCGGAGATCACCGATCTCGGCGAAGGATTCCTCGAGGTGGTCCTCCACTTCGGGTTCCTGGAGGACCCCGACGTGCCCAGAGCGCTCGCCGCCTCGGCGGGTGCTGAGCTGGGGTCCGACCTGGACACCGTCACCTACTTCGTGGGCCGGGAGTCCCTCCTGGTAACCGATCGCCCCGGCATGGCCCGATGGCGGGAACACCTCTTCGCACTGATGTCGCGAAACGCCACCAGCGCGGCCCGCTACTTCAGGTTGCCACCCGAGCAGACCATCGAGCTCGGCGCGGTGGTGGAGCTCTGAGCGGCCCGCGCAAAAAACCGCCGGCGAGTCAGACCTCAGCTCATCTGGGATGGGGAGGTGGAATCATGCCAACGTTCGCGTTGATCCACGGTTCAGGAGACGTGGGCTGGTACTGGCACCTGGTGGCGAAGGAGTTGCGCCAGCGCGGGCACGATGTGGTCGCGCCCGACCTGCCGTGCGAAGACGACGCGGCGGGCCTCCCTGAGTATGTCGACACCGTGGTCAACGCCGTCGGTGACCGGCGCAATCTGGTTGTCGTTGGCCAGTCGTTCGGCGGGTTCACCGCACCGCTGGTGGCCGATCGGGTTCCGGTCGACGCGCTGTTCCTGGTGACCGGGATGATTCCGGCTCCAGGGGAGAGAGCCGAGGACTGGTTCGCCAACACGGGCTGGGAGCAGGCGGTCCAGAAGCAAGCCCGGCGGGACGGCGGCAAGACCGGCAGTGAGGACCCCTTCGCCGTCTTCTACCACGACGTGCCCCGGGCACTCGCCGAGGAGGCACTGAGCAGGGAGCGCCGGCAGTCGCCGACGCCGGGAAACAGTCCATGGCCGCTCGACGCGTGGCCGGCCGTGCCGACCAGGTTCGTGCTGTGCACCGAGGATCGCTTCTTCCCGCCCGAGTTCATGCGCCGGGTCGTCTCGGAGCGTCTTGCGATTCCTCCCCACGAGATCTCCTCCGGCCACTGCGTCGCTCTCAGCCGCCCGAAGCAATTGGCGGACATCCTCGTCTCCGGGTGAGTAAGGGAAGACCCTCCCTGCTCCCACCTGTCGCGTTCCCCGGGGCACCTCTGCCTTCTCACCAGATGATCCGGGTGACGAGCCGATAGCTGCCAGAGCTCCGGCCCGGTTCTCAGCGCTCTCTCCGCCGATTGGACGGACCCGTCGGGGAAGGCCCAACGGAAAGCCTTCCCTCCCCGGGGCGGGTCGGGACCGGCCTCCGGGTACGGGCCTCCGCCGGGATTCCCTCCGCCCGGTAGCGGCGGTCCAGACCCCGCCGCACGGCCAGCCACGCCAATGGGGCGGTAACGGCTCGCACAAGACCCGGAGCTATGGGAGCCCTCACTTCCTCCTTGAACTCCCGCATGAAGAGAGCAAGGTCGAGGGGCCTGGGCATGCCCGAGGGCAGCGTCCGGCCCTCCCGGGCCAGGGCCACCACCGTCTCCCAGAGCTGCTCCATCCTTAGGGCCGGGCGCACCTCCACTCGCACCACCGCCGGGCCGTCGCCGGCGTTGGCGAACCGGTGCGTTGCGCCAGGTGGGACGACCAAGATGTCTCCCGGCCCGGCCAGCAGACTCTCCCGATCATTCCTGAACTTCATTGTCCCGCTCAGCACCTCAAAGCGCTCCTCCTGCACGGGGTGGCGGTGGGCGCCGGGGACCCGGCCGTCGGGGGCCAGGACGAGCTCTACCGCCACTAGCTTGCCCCCGGTCGCCTCAGCTGTGCGGTGGAAGATGAACCGCTCGCCGCTGATCGGGTTGTCCAAGATCTGTCCGATGTAGGCCATCTCTTCTCCTCCTCCGATCGCTATCGCTCCCGGAGCACCCGCAGGCGCTTTCTGTACTCGTCCTCGTCGATATCCCCGCGGGCGTACCGCTCGGCCAGGGCCTCCGCGGCCGACTCCCCCGGGTCCCGGTGGGACGGCCGGCGGCGGAACAGGTACACCGCTCCGATCACCAGGGCCGCCCACAACAGGAACCACACGATCCCGATCCAGGGACCGCCGCTCCATCCACCTCCGAGCCACGCCATCACGTCGATCCACCTCCTTGTTCCTGACGGGCCTTCCGTCGCCCACCATCGTCCCGAGACAGAGGGGCGGCGTCGTCGTCCGGGGAGAGGTTCTTGGGATGAGTCGAGGGAAGCAGCCGGGGCGGGGCGCCTACCACGCCCGCGGTAGGTGCCTCAGTGCGGCGAGTTGGTCTGCCTCTGCACCTTGTTAGAGACTGGATGGCGAGCGGTTTCCGGCCTCCCACGGCGGCCGATACCGGGGTCCGCCTACTCCTGCAGGAGTAGTAGGTACGTCACCCTCCGCACGATGCCATGCCCGGGTCCAGGGGCTACGCTGGCGTCATGGCGACTACCAACGTGGCGGCAGGTGCGAAAAGAGCTGCCCGGGCCGGACTCATCGCCGACGCGCTCCTGGCGGCCGGACTGGCCGTGTTTCTTACGGTAGCCACTTACTTCGCCTCCCAGCAGCAGCCCGCCCGGCGAGACTTCGACGTCGGGGCAGCGATCCTGGTGATCGTGGCGGCTGGGGCACTGGCCGTTCGGCGCCGCTACCCAGTGGCGGTCATGGCCGCGGTGTTCGGAACGACTCTCCTCTACTTCGTGCTCGGATACGATCCCGGCCCCATCTGGGTCGCCCTGATCGTCGCGTACTACACAGCCATAGTCCAAGGCCACCGGGTGGCCGCGTGGATCACCGCGGGGGCGGGCTTCCTGATCTTCCCCTGGCTGGACTTCGTCCTGTTCGATCTGCCGGCTCCGTCGCCGCTGCAGTTGGCCGCCCTGGCCGCGTGGCTCATCGTGCTCCTGGGCATCGGAGAAGTGGTTCGGCTCAGGCGGGTGAGAGCGGCGGAAGCCGTGCGGATCCGCGAGGAGGAGGCGCGGACGCGAGCCGGCGAGGAGCGCCTCCGCATCGCTCGAGAGCTCCACGACGCCCTGGGACATCACCTGTCGCTGATCAACGTCCAGTCAGGGGTGGCCCTGCATCTGAACGCCGAGCTCCCCGAACAGACCCGGAGCTCGCTCTCGGCCATCAAGGAGGCGAGCAAGGAGGCCCTGACCGAGCTCCGCTCGGTCCTGGACATCCTTCGACAGGAGGGCGAGCGAGCCCCTCGGTCCCCAACATCGAGCCTGGCCAGGCTGGACGACCTGGTGGCTCAGGCGGCCGCAGCGGGGCTGGAGGTGCGAACGGAGACCGACGGCGAAGTTCGCCCGTTGCCCTTCGGCGTCGATATCGCGGCGTTCCGGATCGTCCAAGAGGCGCTGACCAACGTGGCTCGCCACGCCGGACCGGCCACAGCCAGCGTTCGCCTCACCTACCGGGACCGAGACCTCACCGTGGAGGTGGACGACGATGGCCGAGGCACTGAGGCTCGCCCGGACGCCGGAGCGGGGAAGGGGATCGTCGGCATGCGCGAGCGCGTGGCTGCCCTGGGCGGAGACCTGGAGGCAGGGCCGCGGCCCGGCGGAGGCTTCC
>JBKPBL010000089.1:0-4765 GCA_046726855.1 Actinomycetota bacterium
TGGCGAGGTGGACCAGAAACAGCGCAAACGTATTGACAAGCATCTCGAAGGATGCGGGGGCTGCCGGGCTGCGCTTAACCAATTCCAAACGGTCATCCGCCTGGCCGGTCGGCTGACCGCGGCAGACGTGGCAGACGTCGACCCGCTGATCCGCGCCCGCCTCACGGCAACTTTGCGGTCACCTCGACGGTGCTAAGCATTCCGCGGCATGCAAGGCAGCGCCAGGAATCAGATTTGTGCTGGCTAGCCCAGGAGGTACCGGCGGCTCAGCGGCACCTCGGAGACGGGATCCACCGCGAGGACCTGGCCATTCAGTCTCACGGTGCCGTCGACGGGATCGACTTGCACCGCTGGCACAGCGGTGTTTCGGACCAGCGATCCACGGAAGGTCGTGCGAGTCCCGTGGACGGCCACAAACCGCCGGTGGCTCCCGAGGCGCTCCCGGATCCCCGCTTCCAGCGCCGCCCGGGAGACGAACGTGGTCGAGAGTGCGGGAGCGGCATCGCCCAGGGCTCCCCAGTGGGTACCGTAGCGGACCGGCTCCGCCAGCTCGACCGTCGCGTTCCCCTGGCCGAGCGCACCCCACGCGAAGTGTCCCGCCTTCAGGATCAGGTCGGGCTTCACGCCGAAGTGGCTCGGTCGCCACAGGACGATATCGGCCGTACGACCCGGCGCCAGGGAGCCCACCTCGGCATCGATGCCGTGGACCACCGCCGGCTCCGTGGTGTACTTGGCCAGGTACCGCAGTACCCGCTCGTTGTCGTGGTTAGCACGCTCCCCCGCCCACTCTTTCATCACGTGCGCGAGCTGCCACGTGCGCCGGATCGTCTCCCCGATACGCCCCATCCCCTGAGAGTCGCTGTTCACGATGGAGATCGCGCCCAGCTCGTGCAGCGGTCCCTCCGCCGCCATCGTCGCGGGGTGGATCCGGTCTCGAGCGGCCTCGACGTCCTCGGGCACGTTGGCCGACCCGCCGTGGACGGCCAGGATCATGTCCAGGTGCTCCTCGGCGGTCGACAGTCCGTACGGGATCGTCGGCGTCGTCGATGAGCACACCACGTTGGGCTCCCCTACGAGGGCAATGACGTCAGGGACGTGCCCGCCGCCCGCTCCCTCCACGTGGTAGGCGTGCACCGCGCGCCCGGCGATGGCCTCGATGGTGTCCTCAACCTCTCCGGACTCGTTCAGCCCGTCGGTGTGGAGGCAGACGGCGACATCGTGAGCGTCGGCGTGACCGAGCGTGGCGTCGATGATCTCCGGGTATGCTCCCCAGTCCTCATGGATCTTCAGGCCACAGGCGCCCGTCTCGATCGCCCGCTCCACCTGGCCGGGGACGTCCGTCCGGGCGCTGGCCTGGAGTCCGAGGTTCACCGGCAATCCCTCGAAGGCTCGGTAGGTCTTGTCCATTGTGTATGGAGGCTCCTCGAAACCGGCCGTGATGAGGGTGGTCACGCCCCCCGAAAGCGCAATCGGTACGAGCCGGGGGGTGATGAGGTGGACGTGGCTGTCGATGCCCCCTGGCGTGGCGATGAGCCCGTACCCGTTCACGGGCCACGTGTTCGGTCCTATCACGAGTTCGACCCCATCCGTGATGTCAGGGTTCCCGGCCCGGCCAATCCCGGCGATCCGACCGTCCTTGATGCCGATGTTCGTCTTCAGCACGCCGAGGAGGGGATCGATCAGGACGATGCCGGCGATCAGCATGTCGAGCTCGCTCTCGGACGTGGCCCGATCGAACTGGGCCAGCCGGGAGCGGAAATTCTTCGCGTAGCCCCAGATGGGCTCGTCTCCAAAACCGACATGGTCGTCCTCGACCCGGACCCACAGATCGGTGTCCCCTAGGCGGACTCGGTCACCGGTGGTGGGCCCGTAGCGGCGCACGTACTCCTCGCGCGAGAGCTCAACCATCGACGCCTCCTTGGCCCCCGTAGCGAACGAGCACCACCTCCTTCACCTCTCCGGGGGCGAACCGCACCGAGGCGCCGGACGGGATATCGAGCCGGAATCCCCGTGCCGCATCCCGGTCGAGCGCAAGGCGGCGATTCGTGCGCCAGAACGGGTAGTGCGAGGAGACCCGCAAGACCCTGTTCGAGGTGTTCGTCACGACCAGCCGAATCCGCTCCTGCCCGGGGGCGAGCTCGATCGGCTCCTTCATCCCCACGGCCTCCGGAGAACGAGCAGCCTGCTCCCCTCGTCCAACAGCACCTCGAGCCGGATCTCCTCTACGAGGTCAATCACCCCATCCATGAGCCGCTCGGCCGGAACGGCGCGCCGGCCGGCCTCGATCACGTCGGCGAATGAGCCGCCGGCCCGGGCCGCCATGTGCATCTCGTCGCAGACCAAGGCCGTAGCCTCCGGTGCGTTCAGCTTGAGCCCCCGGTCGAGCGAACGTCGCGCCAGCTCCGCCGCGGCGAAGATGCGCAGGCGGTCCTCTTCGGTCGGGCTCAGGAACATCTACGCCGGCACCCGGACTCCCGCGGGCACCTGCTGGGTGATGCAGTGGGGTCCGCCGCCTCCGTAATTGAGCGAGCTGCCCGGCACCGACACCACATCGCGGTCTGGAAACAGCTTGGCGATCTGTTCGATGGCCTGCTCGTCCTCCGGACGGTTCGCGACCGGGACGATCACTCCACCATCCGGCAAGTAGAAGTTGAGGTACGGGACCACGCCAGGAGGACGTGTCTGGAACGGGATCACCTCGAAGTCGCGCCCCCTCGCGTCCCGAGCCCGCCGAAGCCGCTCCAAGTTGTCGCGCCCCCGCTCGTGATCGGGGTCCTCGGGATCATCCGGCGCCAGGAGGACGACCCTCGCCGGCCCGACGTAGGGCGCGATGCCGTCGATGTGTCCATCGGTGTCCCGGTCGGTTGAGTGGCCCAGTCCGAGCCACACGATCCTCTCGACCCCAAGGTAGTCGCGGAGCCCTTGCTCGATCTGTCCCCGCGACATCGTGGGGTTGCGGTTCGGGTTCAGGAGGCACTGCTCAGTGGTGATGAGCGTGCCCTCGCCGTCCACGAAGAAAGACCCACCCTCGAGTACGAACGGCGCTTGGTAGCGGCGAATGCCCAAGTGGATCGCGACATGGCGGGGCACATCGGCATCCTTGTCGTAGGGATGATACTTCTCTCCCCACGAGTTAAACCCGAAGTGGACGAGCGCAACGCGCCTCGAGCCATCTCGCACGAAGATCGGGCCGTTGTCGCGCATCCAGGAATCATCGATCGGCAGAGGTAGAATCTCGACGCCTTCGCCACAGGACCGACGGACCTCCCCCTCCTGTGCCGGGTCACAGACCATCACGACGGGTTCGAAGGCGGCGATCGCGGAGGCAACCGTAGCGTAATCACCTTTCGCCTCCTCGAAGAGATCGGCCCAGAGGTGCCGACGAGTCACCGTCGGCCATTCCATCAGGCAAGCTTCGTGCGACTCCCACTCCGCCGGCATGGAGAACCCGTCTTCGCGCGGCGTGGAGCTACGCTCGCTCATCCCTCCTCCTCATCTTCCCCTTCTTCCTTCGGCTCCTTGAGATGCTCCCACAGCTCGATTCGGTGGCCTTCCGGATCCTGGAGGCGGACGAACTTGCCCTGTCCCTCGGCGTCGGCTCCGACGCTCACCGCCGAGGTCTCCACCCCCGCCTCGTGGAGGGATGCGACGATTGCCTGGACGTCGTCGACCCGGTAGTTGACGATGTGGCCCTGGCCCGGGTGTCCAGGATCACCCGGCATGATGGCGTACACCAGGTGCTGAGGCTCTTCGGGACGATCGGCGTCGCTGTAGTACAGCTCGATGTAGTAGGCGCCCTCCTCGGCAAGGTACTCGAGCTGCCACCCAAGGTGCCGCTGATACCACTCGGCGAGTGCAGGAGGATCTCGCGACAGGAGGAACACCCCGCCGATCATCATTGCTCTGCCCATCCACCCTCCAGTCCGTTTCGCCCGCGGACGCTCGATCGCAGACCAGCCTAGCCCCATGAGGTTGCGGGGATGGCCGATAGAAGTGTGGGACGCAGGCCCCCTCATGGGCCGGGCCACCGATCCACGGCAGGAACCGGCCGATGCGCGCGGCGTGCTCCCGGCATCGACGACCGAGCCGCTCCCGTGTTACCCCGCTGGGGTACGTTCGGCGAGCGATGACCGTCATCCAGTGGCTGTTGGACGCCGGAACTCAACGAACGCCCGAACGGGGCGCTTCGGAGACGAAGCGCCTCTGGGCGGCCCGTCGCGACGCGCAGCCAAAGAGGGGAGGCTTCCCATGACCAAGGTCGTCATCGACATGTCCATGTCGCTCGATGGGTTCGTCGCCGGCCCCGACGACGGCGCAGCCGAACCGCTGGGTCGACACGGCGGCTTTCACCTCTTCGACTGGTACTTCTCGGGGGACGAGGAATTGCGCGATCCCGTGTTCCGGCCGGAGCCGGGTGCCAACCGCAACGAGGTGGAGCGCATGTTCGCCGAGAGCGGCGCCTTCATCTTCGGCCGGAGGACATACGAGATCACAGGCGGGTGGGGCGGCCGCCACCCGGTGAAGGGGGTGCCGGTCTTCGTGCTCACACACGATCCTCCGGCCGACCACCCACGTGGGCCCTCGAACCTCACCTTCGTCAGCGACGGCATCGAGAGCGCGATCCGCCAGGCACGGGCCGTGGCGGGCGACAAGGACATCAAGCTCGGCGGTGCCTCACCCGGGAAGCAAGCGCTGGCCGCCGGGTTGTGCGACGAGATCCTTATTCACCTCGCGCCCTATCTCCTCGGCGGCGGTGTGCGGCTCT
>JBKPBL010000090.1:0-5548 GCA_046726855.1 Actinomycetota bacterium
CTCTCGGTCCGTGTAGCCCATGCCCTGCGCGGCCTCCTTGACGTCTGCGGGTACCTCGTCGAGGCCGGCCACGATGTTTCGGATCAGGATCAGCAGCGTGTACGAGACCAGGCCGATCTCCGCCGTCAGTGTGGACAGGCCGGTGAACGGGATCAGCAATGAGAACAGGGCCAGGCTGGGGATGGTGTAGAGGACTCCGGTGACCCACGTCACCGGTGGGAGCAGCCACCGGTGCCGGAACGCCCACACCGCCAGCGGGAACGAGATCAGGAGCCCGATGGCCACGGCCAGGAACGTCAGCCACAGGTGCTCGAGGAGCTGCTGCCCGATCAGGTCCAGGTGTTCGAACACCCACTCCCAGTCCCAGAATGGCCGCCCGGTCACGACACGATCTCCCTCGAGATCCGCTCGAGCGTCAGGATCCCCAGGTATCGCTGTCCCTCGGACACAACCACAGCCACCTGGGTTCGGGAGGTCACGATGGAGTCCAGGGCCTGGCGCAGGGAGCTGTCTGTGGTGACGTAGGCGCTGAACCTCCTGGGGGAGGCCTGGCCCACTGACTCCTTGCCCTCGAGCATCCCGGCATCGACCCAGCCGAGCAGCTCGCCGTCCTCGAGGACGCTAGTCCAGTCGTAGCCGAAGCGCTCCATCTCCTTGCGGGCGTGGGCCGGCGTGTCTTCGGGAGAGACCACCGGCCCCTCCTCGACCCGGATCTCCGACACGTTGATAAGGGCCAGACGCTTGAGCCCGCGCTCGGGCCCGACGAAGCGCTTGACGAAGTCGTTGGCCGGCTCGCGGAGGATCTCCTCGGGCGGCGCGTACTGCTCGACCACACCGCCGATGTTCAGGATGGCGATGCGGTCGGCCATCTTTATGGCCTCGTCGATGTCGTGGGTGACGAACACGATGGTCTTCCTGAGGCGCTCCTGGATGCCCAGGAACTGGTCCTGCAGTCGGCCCCGGACGATCGGGTCCACCGCGGCGAACGGCTCGTCCATGAGCATGACCGGAGGATCGAGGGCCAGCGCCCTGGCCACCCCGACCCGCTGGCGCTGGCCCCCGGAGAGCTCGGCCGGGTAGCGGGGGAGGAGCTCCTCGTCCAGCTCGAAGATCTCGGCGAGCTCCAGAACCCGCTGATCGATCCGGGCCCTCTCCCACCCCTCGAGGCCGGGCACGGTGCCGATGTTCTGGGCCACGGTCCTGTGGGGCAGGAGGCCGATGCTCTGGATGACGTACCCCATACCCCGTCGGAGCTCGACGGGGTCCTGTCCGAGGACGTCGGTGCCGTCCACCTCGATCGAGCCCGAGGAAGGCTCGATCAGCCGGTTGATCATCTTCATCGTGGTGGTCTTCCCGCACCCCGATGGGCCCACCAGTACCACGGTTTCTCCCTCGAGGACCTCCAGCGATAGGTCGCCGACGGCCAGGGCCCGGGCACCGGGGAATCGCTTGGAGACGTGCTCCAGGGAGATCATGGGTTTGGGCATGGGCCTCCTGCGCTCAGCCGGTCAAGTATCGCGACCTCCATCCTTAACGCAAGGGCGGGCCAGGTGGATTCCGCTACGATGACTGTCGATGTTCCTCGACGTCTTCTCGGACAACCCTTTCGGCACGAATTGCTGGGCCGTCTCGGCGGACGGCTCCGACGAGGCGGTGGTGGTGGACCCTGGGTTCGAGCCGGCCACGATCCGCCTGATGGTGGCCCGCGCGGGGAAGCGGCTGGCCGCCGTGCTGGCCACCCACGGGCACGGTGATCACATCGGCTCGGCGCCCGGCGTGTGCGGCGACGACGTTCCCCTGTACATCCACGAGGCAGACGAGCTGGCTCTCAGCGACCAGCGAGCGTGGGGGGCAGGCATCCCCGTCGACGCCGACTTCCGCCCGCAGGTCGTCCGGACCGTCCGCGACGGTGACGTCCTGGAGTTCGCCGGCTTCCGGATCGACGTGCTGCACACCCCGGGACACACCCCGGGCCACGTCTGTTATCGGACCGACGGTCTGGTGTTCTCGGGTGACCTGGTCTTCCGCGGGTCGATCGGCCGCTCGGATTTCCCCAACTCGGACCAGGCGTCCATGGAGTCGAGCCTTCGCCGGTTCCTCGAGCTCCCCGACGACCTGCCGGTGTACCCGGGCCACGGCCCGGAGACGACGGTCGGTAGGGAGCGGACCTCGAACCCCTGGCTGCTCGAGCTGGCCGCCGCCCGCGAGTGACGGACATCTCTCCCCCCCGGGGGACCCAAGACCTCCTCCCACCGGTCTCCGACGCCATCCTCGGTCTGTTCGAGGCGGCTCACGAGATCGCCCGCCTCCACGGGTACCGGTACGTGGAGACTCCGGCGTTCGAGGACACCGAGGTCTTCCGGCGCACCTCCGGCGGCTCCAGTGACGTAGTCACCAAGGAGATGTACACGTTCGAGGACAAGGGCGGCCGGTCGCTCACCCTGAAGCCCGAGTCCACCGCGCCGGTGGTTCGGGCCTACCTCGAACACCGCCAGGATCTGCCGACGCCGTTCAAGGCCTACTACGTCGGGCCGAACTGGCGGCACGGTCGTCCCCAGGCGGGACGCCTCCGCGAGTTCCGGGTGTTCGGGATCGAGGTGATCGACTTGGCCGCCCCCGCCGCCGACGTCGAGGTCATCTCGGTCGCACACTCCTACCTCCGGGAGCGGGGGCTCACCGAGCTGACGCTGCTCGTCAACTCGATAGGTGACGAACGGTGCCGGCCCGCGTACCGCGACCTCCTGATCGCGTTCCTGGAGGAGCGGCGGGACCACCTGTGCCAGGACCATCGAGACCGGATCCGCCTCAACCCTCTGCGGGTCCTCGACTGCAAGCGCCCCGAGTGCCGCAGGGCCACGGAGGACGCACCCAGGATGCTGGATCACCTCGACGACGAGTGCCTCCGACACTTCGAGGCGGTGAAGCTCGGCCTGGAGGATCTGGGGGTGGCCTTCCGGATCGACCACCGGCTGGTCCGGGGCCTCGACTACTACACCCGGACCACGTTCGAGTTCACCTCCTCTGTCCTGTCCGAGGCGCAGGCGACGGTGTGCGGGGGAGGCCGGTACGACGGGCTGGCCGAGGTCCTGGACGGGGAGGCCACTCCGGCCGTCGGGTTCGGGATGGGGCTGGATCGGGTCCTGCTGGCGATGGCGGGCGAGGGCCGGGACCCTCCGGCGGCTCGGGCCCCGGTGTGCTTCGTGGTTGCCCTCGGAGAGGAGGCCCGGAGTGAAGGACGGTCACTGGTCCGAGCCCTTCGTGAGGATGGCATCGCCGCCGAGGCCGCGCTGGAGGACCGGCCATTGAAGGCTCAGCTACGCATGGCCGACCGGGCCGGCGCCAGGTACGCGGCCATACTCGGCCAGAAGGAGCTACAGGCCGGGATGGTCACGATGCGTCGGATGGCCGACGGCGAGCAGGAGGGAGTCAAGCTGACGGAGGTGGCCGCCTGGCTCTCCCGATGAGGACCCATACGTGCGGCGGCCTCCGGCGAGACGACGCTGGGAGCCGGGTGGCCCTGTGCGGGTGGGTGGCCCACCAGCGGGACCACGGAGGGGTCCTGTTTGTAGACCTCCGGGACCGTGAGGGGTCGGTCCAGATCGTCTTCCACCCCCAGGAGGCTCCCGAGGCCCACCGGGCCGCGGCCCGGCTCAAGACCGAGAGCGTGGTCCGTGTGGTCGGAGCGGTCAGGGACCGGCCGGAGGGGACGGTCAACCCGGACCTTCCCACCGGCGAGGTCGAGGTGGCCGCGGACGCGGTGGAGGTGATGTCGGAGGCGGAGACCCCGCCGTTCCCGATCGAGGATCGGATCAAGGCCGAGGAGCCGCTCCGCCTCCGCTACCGGTACCTGGACCTCCGCAGGCCCGAGATGGCCCGGGCTCTCGAGCTCCGGCATCGGGCTTTCGCCTCGATCCGCCGCTTCTTCGACGAACGCGGCTTCGTCGAGGTGGAAACCCCCATGCTGACCCGGTCCACGCCCGAGGGTGCCCGGGACTTCCTGGTTCCGGCGCGGATCCAGGCCGGGTCGTTCTATGCCCTGCCTCAGTCGCCCCAGCTCTTCAAACAGATCCTCATGGTGGCGGGCCTGGAGCGCTACTACCAGATCGTCCGGTGCTTCAGGGACGAGGACCTCCGGGCCGACCGGCAGCCCGAGTTCACCCAGCTCGACCTGGAGATGTCGTTCGTTGAGGAGGAGGACGTCCAGGGGCTGATCGAGGAGATGTTCGCGGCCCTCTGGCGAGACGTCCTGGATGTCGAGGTGAAGACGCCGTTCCCGCGGCTGCCCTACGCCGAGGCCATGCGGCGTTACGGCTCGGACAAGCCCGACCTCCGCTACGGGATGGAGCTGGCCGACCTGTCCGATGCGTTTGCGGGAACTGGGTTCAGGGCGTTCGAGTCGGTCCTGGCCGGTGGAGGGGTGGTCAAGGGCCTGGCTGCGCCGGCCGCCGCGGGCTGGTCCCGGGCGGCCCTGGACGAGCTGGTCGCCGAGGCCAAGGCCCGAGGGGCCACCGGCCTGGTGTGGATCGCCCTGGCGGGAAGCGAGATTCGATCTCCCGTCGAGAAGCATCTGTCCGGCGACGAGGTCGCCGCGGCCCGCAGGGCCACCGGGGCCGAGGATGGCGACGTGATCCTGCTGGTGGCCGACACCGAGCCCCGGGCGAACACGGTCCTGGACGGCATCCGCCGGCTGATGGCCGGCCGCCTCGAGATGATCCCGGAAGACCGGTGGGAGTTCGTGTGGATCACCGAGCCGCCCCTGTTCGAGTGGAGCGAGGAGGAGGGTGGCTGGGCCTCGGTCCATCACCCGTTCACCTCGCCGGCCACCGACGACCTGAACCCCGAGACCGCCTCGGCCCGGGCGTACGACGTCGTTCTGAACGGTTGGGAGCTGGGCGGCGGCTCGATCCGGATCCACCGCCCGGAGGTCCAGCGGCGTGTGTTCGAGGCGCTTGGATACTCGGACGTTGAGGCCAGGGAGCGGTTCGGGTTCCTCCTGGAGGCTTTCCGATACGGGGTCCCGCCGCACGGAGGGATCGCGTTCGGACTCGACCGCGTGGCCATGGTCTTGACCGGGCAGGAGAACATCCGGGAGGTCATCGCATTCCCCAAGACCCAGTCCGGGGCCGACCTCCTCACCGGAGCTCCGGCCGAGGTAGACGAAGCCCAGCTCCTGGACCTTGGCCTTCGGCTCGCACGCCCACCCGACCGCCGCTGAGCCGGGGCGGCCGGTTGAACGTGTCACCCCCGGGGGCTAGCATCGGTGGGCGGAGTCGCTCGGGTCGCGGACTCGTTGAGTCAGCACCTCTGGATCCGGGAGCCCGGCTCCGGTCGGGGTGTCGAGCCCCCTCGATGGGGTTCACTGAACCGGCCGGGAGGGCACCCACCTGCGTGAGCGCAGGCCCATCGAGGACACGACCCAGCGCTCCGCCCTCTACCCTGGTGGGGTGGCAGAGCCCATGGCCGCCCGGATCCGTCCGGCCTCCTTCGATGAAGTGGTGGGCCAGAGGCACCTGGTCGGCCCCGGCAAGCCCCTCACCGAGCTGGTCCG
>JBKPBL010000091.1:0-11789 GCA_046726855.1 Actinomycetota bacterium
GGCTGGTAGGGCTCCACACAGCTCGACTCCACGGTCGGGTACTCCCCGTGGACCAGCAGCGACTCTCCGGCCGCGGCCCGGAAGCGAAGCCGAGAGGGTTGTGCGCCCGCTTCGGTCGCCGGGGAAAACATGCCCGCGGCCAGCGCGGATACGACGAGGAGGGCGCGGATGCGGGACATGGCCTCAACCTACCAGACGCCTCAGAAGCGCCTAAAGGACCAGGTCGATCTCCGTCCGGAGCTGCTCTGCGGTGACCACGCCGTTCCACTCGAACGACAGCTCGCCCTTGCGGTCGTAGACCAAAGTTATGGGCTGGCCGATGTATCCGAGCCCGTCCCGGATCGCTCCCGCGGGGTCGAACACGCTGGGGTATTGCCAGTCGTAGCGCACGATGAAGTCCCGGGCCGGCTCCCGGGCGTCCAGGATGTCCACGCCGACGAACTGCGCCCGCCCCTCGTACTCCTTCGACACCTTGGCCAGGTCCGGTGCCTCCGCCGTGCACGGGGGGCACCACGAGCCCCAGAAGTTCACCACCACCGGCGCGCCACGCAGCTCCGTGATCAGGGCCTCGTACCGGGCCAGGTTGAACTCGGGCAGGGTCAGGCGGTCCTCGGGAAGCAGTCTCTTGTCCGACGACGGCTGCTCGGGGGCGGCGCCCTGGGCGCAGGATGCCATGACCACGGCACCCACAGCCATGGCGATCAGGATTCGCCTCACTGTTCGATGGTAAGGCACGTCCCGGTCAAGAGCGGGTCGCGGTGTATAACTCCCTACGATGGCCGGCCAGGCCGTGGACGCCCGGATCCTCCGGGACGCCATGTCCCGGTACCTCGAAGCGCTCCGCCGGCATCGCCGGGAGATCGACTCGCTGAACGTGTTCCCGGTTCCCGACGGCGACACGGGCACCAACATGCTGCTGACCCAGGAAGCCGTGACCGAGGCGGTGAACGGCGCGGAGGACTTCGATCTCGGAGCCCTCGGTGGGGTGATCTCGCGGGCCGCCATGATGAGCGCCAGGGGAAACTCCGGGGTCATCCTGTCGCAGATCCTTCGAGGGCTGTGCGGGCACCTGGGGCGGGCGTCCTCGGCCGGCGCCGGTGAGCTCGCCCAAGCCCTGGCCCGGGCGTCCGAGGAGGCCCGGGGGGCGGTGGCCAATCCCGTGGATGGCACGATGCTGTCCGTGCTGGATGACGCCGCCAAGGGCGCTCGGCTGGCCACAGAGAACGGCGCGGGCCCCGGCGAGGTAGCCGACGCGGCCCTCGACGCTGCGCGGGAATCCCTGAAGCGAACCAGGGCGCTGCTCCCGGCCCTGGCGGAGGCCGGCGTTGTCGACGCCGGAGCCTTGGGCGTCGTCCTCCTCCTCGACGCGCTCCGCTCAGCGCTCCGGGACGTCCCTCTGTCGGTCGATGTCGGCCCGCCCGGACCGGTGGGCGAGCCGATCCCCGCAAGGGAAGCCACCGACGGACGGTATGGGTACGAGGTGATGTATCTCCTGGACTGCGACGACTCGGCGGTCCCGTCGCTCCGGGATCGGCTGGTGGCCCTGGGCGACTCGGTGGTGGTCGTGGGAGGAGGCGGGCTGTACACGATCCACGTGCACACTGACCGGCCGGGGCTGGCGGTGGACGAGGGGATCGGCGCGGGGAGTCCCCGGGACATCCGGATCACCGACCTCGACGCGCTGGTCGAGGGGGCGTGCGTGGGCGGCGAGGCTCGCGCGGTCCGCGTCGAGAAGCCGGCCGAGGCGGTCCAGTCGCTGGTCGCCCTGGTCGAGGGGGACGGCCTGGCCCGACTGTTCGAGTCCATTGGAGCCACCACGATCCGGGGTGGACCGGACGGCATGCCCTCCGTCGACGAGCTGGTGGAGGCGATCGACCGGGCCCCCGGCGGGACCGTTCATCTCCTTCCGAACGATGAGAGGCTCGTTGCGTCCTGGAGAGAAGCCGCCCCCGAGAGCCCGAAACGGGTCGAGGTTGTGCCCGCGGGAACGATCCCCCAAGGCCTGGCCTCGGCGCTCGCCTTCGACCCCGAGGCTTCTCCGGAAGACAACGTACGGTCGATGCGCGCTGGCGCGGACAGGTGCGCGGCCGGCGCGGTGGTGTCCGCGGACCGGGGGGAGTCCGGGGAGGGCGGAGGCCACGACTCCGGCGGCTGGCTGGGCCTGCGGGGCGACGAGATCAGGGTGTCGGGTCCGGACGCCGCGGGGGTCGCTGCCGAGCTGGTGACCAGCCACCTCGGGGCGGAGGGGCGCGAGCTGGTGACTATCTACCTCGGTGCCGGGGTCTCGGACGAGGAGGGGCGCCGGGTGGCCGAGTGGGTGGCCGCGGCCGCGCCCGATCTCGAGACCGAGGTCCACCGGGGAGGACAACCCCGCCACCAGCTCCTGATCGGGGTGGAGTGACCGCTCTCTCGCCGTCCTCCCCCCTGGCCTCGTTGGGAGCGTGGACACGCCGGTACCACCGGGCCCTCGAGGGGATCGGCATACAGACGGTTGCCGACCTCATGCACCACTACCCCCGGCGGTACATCGACCGTTCGACCGTCGCCCCGATCGGTGATCTTCGGATCAACCAGGAGGCCACGTTCATCGGCACCGTCAGGAAGGTCCGGCTTCAGCGCACCCGGAACCGGAAGACGATGGTCACGGTCAGGTTGTTCGACGGCACCGGCTACATCGACCTCTTCTGGTTCAACCAGAGCTGGCCGGCTCGACGACACAAGGAAGGTCAGGAAGTGGCTGCCTCGGGGAAGGTCGGCGCGTTCGGGGGCCGTCTCCGGGTGCAGAACCCGGCCGTCGAGATCCTGAAGGGCGGTGAGGCGGACCAGGTCCATACCGGCCGGATCGTCCCGGTGCACCCGGCCACCGAAGGCGTCTCCACCGGCGTCATCCGGCGGATGGTCCACGATGCTCTCCAGCGGCTCGGGCGGATCCCCGACCCGGTTCCGGCGGCGATGCGAGCGCGCCACAACCTGCTCCCGCTCGACCAGGCCGTCCGGAAGATCCACTTCCCCGACGAGGCCGAGGACGAGCGCCGGGCCAAGGATCGGCTCAAGTTCGACGAGCTGCTCTTCCTGGAGCTCGGTGTGGCGTTCCGGAAGCACCGGGTTGAGGCGGAGACCCAGGGCGTGGCCCACGACCTCTCGGGGGACCTGGCCGAGCGGTTCGCCGCGTCGCTCCCGTTCCAACCGACGGATGCGCAGAGGCGGGCCATGGACGAGATCGCCAAGGACATGGCCGCCGGCCGCCGGATGAACCGGCTGCTCCAGGGCGACGTGGGCTCGGGCAAGACCGCGGTGGCCATGTACGCCTGCATGGTGGCGATCCAGTCGGGGCACCAGGCCGCGGTCATGGCACCCACCGAGGTCCTGGCCGGCCAGCACCACCGGCAGGTCCAGGCTCTGCTGGCCCCGATCGGCGGCCGGCCCCTGGCCGGCTCGGAGCGGCCCCAGGGCACCTTGCTGGATGGGGGGACGTCCGAAGGGCCTGTCTACGCTCTGCTCACCGCCTCGGTTACGGGGAAGGAGCGGGAGCGGGTCCTCGAGGGGCTAGCCGGCGGGCGCGTGGACCTGCTGGTGGGAACCCATGCAGTGGTACAGGAGAAGGTCGGCCTGGCGGACCTCTCCCTCGCCGTGATCGACGAGCAGCATCGGTTCGGTCTCCATCAGCGGATCGCTCTCAAGGAGAAGGGTGCGTCTCCCGACGTGCTGATCATGACGGCCACCCCCATCCCCCGAACACTGGCCGTGACGTACTACGGCGACCTGGACGTCTCGGTGCTCGACGAGATGCCAGCGGGACGCCGGCCGGTGACCACCCGAGTCGCCCGCACCGCCGCGGAGCGACGGAAGGCCTACGACCTGGTCCGGGAGCAGGTGGCCCAGGGCCGCCAGGCCTTCGTGGTGTGCGCGGCCATCGACGAGGAGAACCGGCTCGAGGTCCGGGCCGCGGAGAAGGAGGCCCAGCGACTGAAGACAGAAGTCTTCCAGGACCTTCGGCTGGCCCTACTCCACGGTCGGATGCGGCCCCGGGAGAAGGACGCCCGGATGGAGGGGTTCCGGTCGGGCCGGGCCGACGTGCTCATCTCGACCACCGTGATCGAGGTCGGAGTCGACGTGCCCAACGCCACCGTGATGCTGGTGGAGAACGCCGAGCGGTTCGGGCTGGCCCAGCTCCACCAGCTCCGGGGCCGGATCGGCCGGGGCGCCCACGAGTCTCACTGCGTACTGTTCGACGAGTCGGCGCCGGAGAACGAGGACGCCCGGGAGCGGCTCCGGGCCATGGTCCGGACCACCGACGGGTTCGAGCTTGCCGACGAGGATCTCAGGCTCCGCGGCGAGGGGACGCTGTTCGACATCCGCCAGTCCGGGATGCCCGACCTCCGCCTGGCCCGACTGGCTTACGACACAGACTGGGTTCGCCTGGCCCGCGGGGAGGCCTTCGCCCTGATCGAGTCGGACCCCGACCTCTACGGGCACCCTGAGCTCCGGACCGAGATGGAGCGGCGGTTCGCCGACTCGATCGACTGGCTGTTCCACTCGTGAGGGAGCACCCGGTGTTCGCTCGCTTCTACGAGCGGATCTCGCAGTGGGCCAACCGGGTCGGCGAGAAGGAGCATCGGATCGAGATGATCCGCGGAGCGACCGGCCGCGTCCTGGAGCTGGGGTCGGGGAACGGGCTGAACTTCGAGCACTACGCGCCCCCGGCGTCCGTGGTCGCCCTGGAGCCCGAGCCGACCATGCTCTTCCTGGCCGCCGGGCGAGCCGCCGACGCGCCGGTGCCGGTGAGGCTGGTCCGCGGAGCCGGCGAGGACCTTCCCTTCGCCTACGAATCATTCGACACCGTGGTGTGCAGCCTGGTGATGTGCTCGGTTCGGGACCCGGACCGGGTCCTGGGGGAGGTCGCCAGGGTGCTGAAGCCTCGGGGGGAGGTGCGGTTCCTGGAGCACGTCCGCTCGGATCGGGCCGGGGCGGCCCTGGCACAGGACGCCGCCTCCGTGCCGTGGTCCTTCTTCGCCGGCGGGTGTCACCCCAACCGGGACACACCGACGGCCTTCCGGAGAGCGGGCTTCGAGGTCCGGCTCCGGCGCTTTCCGTTCGGTCCTCCCACGCCGTGCCGCCCCCACGTGCTGGGGGTGGCCCGACGGCCCGGATGAGGGTGATTTCCGGGTCGGCCCGGGGGACCCGCCTGGCCGCCGTTCCCGCCGGGACCCGGCCACTCTCCGACCGGGCCCGGGAGGGCCTGTTCGCGAGCCTTGGAGACCTGGTGGTGGAGGCCCGGTGCCTGGATCTGTTCGCCGGGACCGGGGCCGTGGGCATCGAGGCCCTCTCCCGGGGAGCGACCTCGTGCCTGTTCGTGGACCGGGGGGCCGCCGCGGTCCGGACCATCCGGGCCAACCTGGAGAGGACCGGCCTGGACCGAGAGGCCCGGGTCGTCCGAGGAGACGTCCGCCGGACTCTCGAACGAGAGAGAGGTCGCTTCGACCTGGCGTTCCTCGACCCTCCCTACTCCCACCCGGCAGCCCCCCTCGCCATCGTCCTCGGCAAGACCGTCGAACGTCTCGAACCGGGCGGGCTACTCGCCCTGACAGGGCCCCGGAAAGATCGCAACGATGTGATTCCAGTAGACTGGTCAGCCGTCAAGCGCCTGGTCTACGGAGACACCCTGGTCCTGCTCCTTCGGGAGGAAGCGTGACCCTGACGGCCCTCTGCCCGGGGACGTTCGACCCGGTCACCAACGGCCATCTGGACATCGTGAGGCGGGCCTCGAGCCTGTTCGACCGGGTGGTGGTGGCCGTGGTCGAGAACCCCGGCAAGGAGCCGCTGTTCTCGCTGGACGAACGGGTGGCCATGCTCCGAGAGGCCATGGGCGAGATGCAAGACGTGGAGATCGACTCGTTCTCAGGGCTCCTGGTCGATTACGCCAGGGCCAAGGGGATCAGGGCGATCGTGAAGGGGCTCAGGGCCGTGACGGACTTCGACTACGAGCTGCAGATGGCACAGATGAACAGACACCTCTCCGAGGTGGAGACGTGTTTCGTACCCACCAGCCCGAGGTGGTCGTACCTGTCCTCCTCGCTGGTCAAGGAGGTCGCCAGGTACGGGGGGGACGTGTCCGGCCTGGTTCCCGAGCCGGTGGTCCGCCGGCTCAAGGAGAGGCTGGCCTGATGGATATCGTCGCCAGGATCCAGCAGCTCGAGGAGCTGGTCATGGAGGCCAAGTCCATGCCCCTGTCGGCCTCGGTCCTGGTCAATCGGGAGGAGGTCCTGGAGCTGATCCAGGAGATGCGGGCCACGCTCCCGGAGGAGATCAAGCAGGCCCGGTGGGTGGTCAAGGACCGGGAGCAGCTCCTCACCAAGGCCCGGAAGGACGCCGAGGGGCTCATCCAGCAGGCCCTGGAGGAGCAGAACCGCCTCGTCCAGCAGGAGGAGGTGGTCAAGCAGTCCTATCGGGAGGCCGAGAAGATCCTCTCGGAGGCCCGGGACCAGGCCCGTCAGATCCGGCTGGAGGCCGAGGACTACATGGACCAGAAGCTGGCCGCGTTCGAGGCCACCCTGACCCGGACCCAGGAACAGATCGCCCAGATCCGTGACGCCCAGGAGAACCAGCTGGGGAAGATCCAGGAGCAGCTGGCCAAGACCCTTCAGCAGGTGGAGCGGGGCCGGGAGCGGCTCCGAGGGACCAGTCTGGCCGAGGAGCACCTGGGCTCCGAGGAGGAGGAGGGGGCGTGATGGAGCGGCTGGACGTTCGGGACCTCCTGGAGCGACCCG
This sequence comes from Actinomycetota bacterium, assembly GCA_046726855.1. Taxonomy (GTDB): domain Bacteria; phylum Actinomycetota; class UBA4738; order UBA4738; family CALAEC01; genus JBKPBL01. The sequence goes on from JBKPBL010000091.1 coordinate 6,768, forward strand.
GCTCGTCCAGGGGTGTCCACGTGTCCGAGCCCGTGACCGGGCTGCACACCGAGCTGGCTCGGGTGCCGGAGGCGGATCCGGTAGACGCCGAGCTCCTGCTGGAGCACGTGGTCGAAGGGATCCTCGTCTCGGGACCGCTCTCGGGGCGGATGACGTTCCGATGCGCCAGGTGTCTCAAAGAGTTCTCCCGGGAGTTCCGTGTCGAGGTGCACGAGCTGTTCGTCCCCGGGGCCACCGCGGAGGACGACCAGTACCCGGTAGAGGAGGGGGCCATCGACCTCGAACCGATGGTCCGCGACGCGGTGATGCTGTCGATGCCGTTCTCGCCACTGTGCCGCCCCGAGTGCCTGGGGCTTTGCGAGCGGTGCGGGGGCGACCGCAACCTCGGCGAGTGCTCGTGCGGGCCCGAGGTGGACCCCCGCTGGTCGGTGCTCGACGACGTGGAGATCGACTGAGGAAGGAGCGACGTGGCCGTACCGAAGCGAAAGACCAACAAGGCCAGGCGGGACAGCCGCCGGTCCCACTGGAAGGCCGAGCCGCCCACCTACAGCGTCTGTCCCCAGTGCCGCCAGCCCAAGCTACCCCATCGGGTCTGCGCCAACTGCGGGTATTACGGCGGCCGCCAGGCGCTTGAGGTCGAGCAGTAAGGCGAGCGGTTGCGAGGACGGGCCACCCGGCTGGAGCGGGCGCTCGGCGTCCGCTTCCGTGACTCACGGGTTCGTGACTCGGCGTTGACCCATCGCTCCTACGCATTCGAGCAAGGGACCGAGGAGACCAACGAGAGGCTGGAGTTCCTGGGTGACGCGGTCCTCGGCGTCGTGGTGACCGACCTGGGCTTCCGCCGATTCCCCGACCTGCCCGAAGGAGAGCTGGCCAAGCTTCGGGCGGCCACCGTGAACATGATCACGCTGGCCGACGTGGCCAGGGAGCTGCGGCTGGGCCAGGAGATCCTCCTGGGCAAGGGGGAGGAGCTCTCCGGCGGCCGGGACAAGACCTCGATCCTCGCCGATGCGATGGAGGCGGTGCTCGGCGCGGTGTACATCGACCGCGGCCTGGAACGTGCCGCGGAGGTGATCGAGCGGCTGTTCTGGCCCCGGATGGAGGCGTACGTCCGCGGCGAGGGCGACCGCGACTACAAGACGGGGCTCCAGGAGCTGGCCGCCCAGGACGTCGGCAACGTGCCGCAGTACCGAGTCTCGGAGACCGGGCCAGACCACGCCAAGGAGTTCACGGCCACAGTCTTCCTCGCCGGCGAGCCGTACGGTACGGGGGTGGGGAGGTCGAAGAAGGAGGCCGAACAGCGGGCCGCTCGGGTCGCCTTCGACCGACTCAGCCGGGAGGGGCGAGCCGTGGCCGCCGGAGAGAGCTAAGCGGTGGAGCTGCCCGAGGTCGAGGTGGCCCGCCGTGACCTCGAGAAGGACGTGGTCGGACGGCGAGTGGCCGAGGTAGAGGTCCGCCGGATGAAGAACACAAAGCGGGTCATCCGGCGGCACAAGACTCCCAAGGAATTCCGGGACCGGCTAAAGGGCCACAAGTTCACCCGAGCCGACCGCAAGGGGAAGTACATCCTGCTCTATCTGGACGACGGCGATGTCCTGGTGGCCCACTTCGGGATGAGCGGACGGCTCCTCCGAGGGAACAAGCGGGTGCCGCTCGACAACCACACCCACGTGATCATCACCTTTCAGCAGGGTGGCGACCTGCGGTTCGTCGACCCCCGCACGTTCGGCGAGCTGTTCGTCACCGCGGCGGACTCGCTGGGCAAGGTCAAGGAGCTGGCGCACATCGCCATCGACCCGCTCGAGGACACCTTCACCTGGCAGCAGTTCTCGGAGCTGCTGGAGCGGCGGGCCTCGAAGCTGAAGCCCCTGCTCATGGACCAGCAGTTCGTCTCTGGCCTGGGCAACATCTACTCGGACGAGGTTCTGTTCGCGGCCGGCCTCCGTCACGACCGGATGTCCAACGAGCTGTCCTCACAGGAGGTCCGTCGGCTCTACCGGGCCATCCAGGAGGTCGTACAGGAGGCCATCCGGTTCCGGGGCACTACTCTCGGGGACGAGGCGTACGTGGACATCTACGGGAAGCCCGGCGAGTACCAGAACGAGCTGAAGGTGTACGGCCGCCGGGGCGAGCCCTGCCGCCGGTGCCGCACGGCCATCCAGGTGGTCAAGTACTCGGGGCGAAACTCTTATTTCTGTCCGCAGTGCCAGAGCTGACGTGCTGATCGACATCTTGCTGGGCAACTGGCTGACGCTCGACGGCATCACGTTCCGGGCCGTATAGGCTTCTCGGAGGTGACCCGGGTGCACGTGTTCGTCTCCGGCGACGTTCAGGGCGTTTTCTTCCGGTACGAGACCAGGGAGCGAGCGCGCTCCCGAGGACTGGCCGGGTGGGTTCGGAACGTGGCCGACGGACGGGTCGAGGCGGTGTTCGAGGGACCCGACGACGCGGTCGAGGAGATGGTCCGGTGGTGCCACCAGGGCCCCCGGGGCGCCGTCGTGCAGCGGGTCGAGCTCGAGAGGGAGGAGCCGGAAGGCATCCAGGGCTTCTCGGTCCGAGGCTAGGGAGTCGTCGAACCCGTGAATCGTCCGGCCGACCGCTGGTAGCATCCGCCCAGATGTTCCTGCGGTCGCTCGCCATCCGCGGCTTCAAGTCCTTCGCCGAGAAGACCGTCCTCGAGTTCGCCCCCGGAGTCAGCGTGATAGTCGGGCCCAACGGCTCGGGGAAGTCGAACCTCGTGGACGCCATAGCGTGGGTCCTAGGCGAGCAGGGCCCCCGGGCCCTCCGGGGCGGGCAGATGGCCGACGTGATCTTCGCCGGCAGCCCGGCCCGCTCGGCGCTGGGGATGGCCCAGGTCACGCTGGTGATCGACAACGAGGCCGGCCTGATCCCCGTCCCGGAGTCCGAGATCGAGGTGGGCCGGCTCGTGTACCGCTCCGGTGAGAGCCAGTACCTGATCGGAGGGCGCGAGTGCCGGCTGATGGACATCCAGGAGCTGCTCTCGGACACCGGGATCGGCCGGACCCTCCACACCGTGGTCGGACAGGGCCAGCTCGAGGACGTGCTCATCGCCCGGCCGGAGGAGCGGCGGATGTTCATCGAGGAGGCCGCCGGCATCGACAAGCACCGCCGGCGGAAGGAGCGGGCCGTGCGGAAGATGGCCTCCATGGATCACGATCTCCTCCGCCTTCAGGACGTGATGGCGGAGCTGAAGCGGCGGCTCCGGCCCCTGAAGCAGCAGGCCGAGGCGGCCGGAAAGCACGCCGCCCTGACCGAGGAGGCTCAGGGGCTCGCCTGGCGGCTGGCCGGGGCCCGGCTGCGCGATCTGCTGGCCGAGCGCGAGGCCCGCCGCCCTATCTGGGAGGAGGGGCAGGCTCGGCGGAAGGAGGCCAAGGACAGGCTGGCCTCCCTCGACCGGGAGATTGAGGAGGTGGCCGAGCGTCTGGCCCTGGCGGAAGCCGGCCTCGCCGACGCCGAGACCGCCGAGGCGGAGGCCGTGGCTCGGCGGTCCGAGGCGGAGTCGTCGCTGCGCGAGGCCGTCCGCCTCGAGGGCGAGACCAGGGCTCGAGTGGCCGCGGAGTCCGGGCGGGCCAGCCGCCTGGACGTTCTGGAGGAGGAGATCGGGCGGGCCGCCGCGCAGCTGGAGGCCGTACTCACCGGCCTCCAGCAGCAGAAGGACGAGCTGGCCCGGGCCGAGCAGTTCTTCGCCGAGTCCGAGCGAGCCCGCCGCGAGTCCGAGGAGCGGCGAAGGGACGCCCGGGACCAGGCGGCCGAGCGCCTGGCCGAGGCCCGGTCGCTCCGCCGCTCGCTGGAGCTGTCCCAGTCCGAGCGGGGCCATCTGGTGAAGGCTCTCGAAGAGCTTCGTCGGAGGGAGACGGAGACCCAGGTCGAGCGGGATGCCCTGGAGGAAGAGGTCGAGCGCCTGGACGCCTCCTCGGCTCCGGGGGCGGACCGGCTGGCCCGTCTCCGACGCCAGGGAGAACGGATCGGCGGGGAGATGGCGGCCGCCGAGGACCGGGAGCGCCAGCTCGGGGCCCGTCGCCAGGCCCTGGAGGCTCGCCGCCGGGCGATGACGGAGACCCCCGGCCGCAGGTTCCTTCGATCGCGCGCCGGCGGGGCCGTCGGCCTGCTGGGAACCCTCATCCACGTCGAGCGAGGGCTGGAGAGGGCCGTGGCCGCGGCCCTGGGTCCTCTGGCAGACGCCGTGGTTTACGCGGACCACGCCGAAGCGGTGTCCGAGGCCGCAGACGCCGGCGGGGCCACGTTGGCCGTGTCCGAGGGGACGCCCGGAGGGTTTGTGGTCCCGGGCGAACGCAGCCTGCTCTCGGCGGTCCGGGCGGATCCTCGGGCCCGGGCGGCTGTGACAGTGGCCCTCCGGCACGTCTACCTGGCCGACGACCGTGATCAGGCCCTGGACAAGCACCGCCGCCACCCGGGAGCCTCGTTCGTCACTCGCGACGGGATCCTGGTGGGGCCCGCGGTGGTCCGGACCGCCCCGGCTCCCTCCGAGGAGGAGATGCGCCTCGGGCGCGAGGAGGTGGCCGTCCGGCGGGACTACGCCCGGGCGGGGCGCGATCTCGCGGACAAGCGGCAGGCCCTGGCCAAGCTGAACGCCGAGAGGGCCAGCGTGGAGGAGGCCCTCCGCCGGACCGACGCCCTGATCACCATGGCGGCAGACCGGATGGCCAGGATCGACGCGGACCTGGCGGCGCTACGGCGGGAGAGGGAGGTCCTCGATCACCGCCTTGCAGGAGTGGAGGATCACCTCGGGTCGGCGAAGGCCGCACTGGGCGAGCACAGGGAGGAGGAGGCTCAGGAGCGCTCGGAGGAATCGCTCCCGCCGACCCCCGAGCCTCCGATGGGCCTTCGGGTCGAGGTGGAGGCCCTCCGCCGCGAACGCCGCCGTCTGGAGGAGGTCCTGGCCGCCCGCCGGGCCGAGGCCGACCGACTTCACGAACGCGACCCGTACGCACTGGCCGCGGAGGCCGAGCGCGCCGCCGGGGCCCGGGAGGAGGCCGAGGC
>JBKPBL010000092.1:0-4434 GCA_046726855.1 Actinomycetota bacterium
TCTGGCGGCCGCCTCGCTCATAATCCTGGGGCCGGGAGTGGCCTCCGCAGATGCTTGTACGTATGACCTCGCGACGAAGGCCGTTTCCATCTCCTACTCGGGGCCCTTCCAAACCGATGTGGACAATGAGGTCAAAGTAAGTGGAGGACAGATCACATTCGAGGGTACGCCTTGCTCCGATGCAACCGTGTCCAACACCGATACCATCAACGCCACCGGAACCGGTGGGCTGGACGACTTCTTTGTTGATATCGGAGGAGGTCTCTTTGCTCCCGGTTTCACCGATGAAGGGGACGGAACCTCTGAAATAGAGATTCACGTCAACGGCGCTGGTGGAGACCGGGATCTCGTGGGCGCTGACGGAGGTGCTCTGTCCGATTTCCTTGTTCTCGGGAGTGACGGGTTCAACCTCAACGCGGATTCCGACGCCGATGTCCTCTTCTCTGAGACGGAGTTCGTAGGTCTCTTCGGATTCGAGGGCAACGATACCCTGACGTCACGTGGCGGTTTTGGCACAGGCGGTCCGGTGCGGGCAGTCCTGTTTGGGTTTCAGGGGAACGATCGCCTCCTAAGCGGCCGGAAAGCTGACATTCTCGGGGGCGGCTTTGGCAGAGACGTCGTCAAGGGAGGTTCCGGGCGGGACCTCATAAACGGTGGCGGCGGGGCCGACAAGCTGTTTGGCCAAAAGGGAAATGACAGGCTGGCTGGCAGCGGCGGAAACGATCGCCTGGTAGGGGGACCAGGTATTGACACCTGTCGCCAGGGCGCCGGAAGGGGTCCGATCCGATCTTGCGAGTAGCCAGCGTCCCTTCTCAATAATGGTCGGGGGTTCACGCTAGCCGTCTGCATCCGTCCCGCGACGACCGGGAGAAGGCGGGCAATGACGGGTAGCGTTGGGTAGAGACGCCGGGCTTTCATAGGAGGGCTGACTGCGGAAATAGCCCCTGACCAGCGGAGCGGGTGAGGGGAATCGAACCCCCGTCACCAGCTTGGAAGGCTGGAGCTCTACCATTGAGCTACACCCGCCGGACCTCCTCACTGTAGCAGCGGGGCCCCGTACAATCATCCCCACGGGGCGTGGCGCAGCCTGGTTAGCGCGCGTGCTTTGGGAGCACGAGGTCGCCGGTTCGAGTCCGGCCGCCCCGACGAGTGTAGGCACCGGCCGAATGTCCCACCCGGACTAGGCCAGATTGACCATCCGGAAATGACTCGGACGGGGGATTGTCGGTCATCGGCCCCCGGGCCTAGCCTGATCCTGAGCGGGTCCCCGCTCACGGGTGTTGAGGAGGCCGACCATGAACATCCCTCACCTGCCCGGTCGAAGGCCGAGGTGTCCCAGCTGCCGCGCCCTCGACGTGATCCCCATCGTCTACGGCCTGCCGGCCCTCGAGCTCCTCGAGGCGGAGGAGCGAGGGGAGGTCGTTGTCGGTGGAGCCCTGCCGTTCGCCGAGCAGTGGCATTGCCGGAACTGCGGTTGGGAATGGGGTAGGAGCCCCTCCGAGTTCTTCCCAACTCGCCGCCAGGTCAGCGCCTAGCCGTCCGGTCGCTTGGGGACGGCCCGTATAATCTGCGGGCGCCCGAATCCCCATGCAGACCACTCTCGAGAACGTCGACAAGCACCGGGTCCGTCTCCAGGTGGAGGTCCCCCCAGACGAGGCCAGGCCGCTCCTGGACCTGGCTTTCCGGCACCTCGCGGGGTCGGTGGACGTGCCGGGGTTCCGAAAGGGCAAGGCTCCCCGACGGGTGATCGAGGCCCAGGTCGGCCGGGGTGCCGTGCTCCAGGAGTTCCTGGACCACGCCCTCCCCACGTTCTATCTCCGAGCCCTCGGAGAGCACGAGCTGGCACCGATCGGCGACCCCGAGTTCGACGACCTCCAGGCCGAGGACGTGGAGGGCGCCGGGCTCCGGTTCACAGCGACTGTGGACATCCGTCCGCGGGTGGAGTTCGCGGAATCGGACTACAAGGGGATCCGGGTCGAGCGGCCCTCCACCGAGGTCTCGGACCGGCAGGTCGACGAACAGCTCGAACGCCTGCGGGAGCGGTTCGCCGAGCTCGAGGCGGTCGGCCGGCCGGCCCGGCGAGACGATTTCGTGGTGGCCGACGTGCGCGCCGCGATCCACGGCGAGGACGTTCCCGAGGCGGGGGGGCAGGGCGTCCTGTACGAGGTGGGCAGCGAGCAGCTCGGCCCCCAGCTGGACGCTGAGCTGGAGGGAACGCGCCCCGGCGGGATCCACAAGGTGACCACCACCCTTCCCGAGGGGTCGGGGCCCCGGGCCGGACAGGAGCTGACCCTCTCGGTCCTGGTCAAGGAGGTCAAGGCGAAGCGCCTCCCCGAGGCTGACGACGAGTTCGCCAAGACCGCCTCCGAGTTCGACACCCTCGACGCGCTCCGCGAGGACCTCCGGGGCAAGCTGGGCGAGCTGAACCGGGCGCGGGCCGACGCGGCCGTTCGCGATGAGGCCTTGCGGGCGGTGGCGGCGAAGGTGGACGTGGACATCCCCGACCGCCTGGTGGACCTGGAGACCGAGTCTCGGGTTCGGAGTGCTCGGGAGCGGGCCGAAAGCCAGGGAACCTCCCTGGAGGCGATCCTCGAGGCCTCCGACGTCGAGGAGCTGCAGTTCCGGTCGGACGCCCGGGCCCACGCGCTGCGGGCCATCCGAGCCGACCTGGCCCTGGAGGCGGTGGCCCGGGCCGAGGGGATCCAGGTGTCCAATGAAGATCTCGATCAGGTGGTTCGGGAACTGGCCAAGGACTTGGGCCGGGACGAGAAGGAAGTCCGTCGATCCCTCGAGGCCAGCGGACAAATGACATCGTTGGCCGGTGATATCATCCGAGACAGAGCCCTCAGCTTGGTCGTGGAGCATGCCGATGTGGTGAGTGGGGGCCAGAGCGCATCCGAAGAGCCAGCCGAAGGGAAGACGTGATGGAGAACTACCTGGTCCCCATCGTGATCGAGCAGACCAACCGCGGCGAGCGGTCGTTCGACATCTACTCCCGGCTTCTCAAGGACCGCATCGTGTTCCTGGGGACGCCGATCGACGATGGGGTGGCCAACCTGATCATGGCCCAGCTCATCCACCTCGAGTCCGAGGACCCCGACAAGGACATCAACATGTACATCAACTCCCCGGGCGGCGACATCACCTCGCTGTTCGCGGTGTACGACACTATGCAGTACATCAAGCCTGACGTGTCGACGGTATGCATGGGCCAGGCGGCGTCGGCGGCCGCGGTCCTGCTGGCCGCGGGGACCCGGGGGAAGCGGTACGCGCTGCCGCACACCCGCGTCCTGATCCACCAGCCGCACGGCCAGGCCGGTGGACAGGCCGTGGACATCGAGATCCAGGCCAAGGAGATCCTTCGGTACCGCCAGCTCCTGGACGAGATCCTGGCCGAGCACACCGGCCAGCCCCTTGACAAGGTGAAGAAGGACACCGACCGCGACTTCATCATGACAGCCGAGCAGGCCAAGGAGTACGGGATCATCGACGACGTGATCACGTCCCGGAGGTTGCAGGCCGTGGCGGCCTCGGCGGCGGCCGCCGAGTCATAGGATATCGGGAGTCACGAAGGAAAGGTCGGGGGAGTGGCCAAGTTCGGTGATTCGGATCTCCTGAAGTGCTCCTTCTGCGGCAAGTCGCAGAAGCAGGTGAAGAAGCTCATCGCCGGACCCGGGGTGTACATCTGCGACGAGTGCATCGACCTCTGCAACGAGATCATCGAGGAGGAGCTCAACGAGACCGCCGAGCTCAAGCTGGAGGACCTCCCCAAGCCCCGTGAGATCTACGACTTCCTGAACGACTACGTCATCGGGCAGGAGCAGGCCAAGAAGGTCCTGTCGGTCGCCGTCTACAACCACTACAAGCGGATCCAGGTCGGGCCCAGCGACGACGTGGAGCTCCAGAAGTCGAACATCATGCTGCTTGGTCCGACCGGATGCGGGAAGACGCTGCTTGCCCAGACCCTCGCCCGAATGCTCAACGTCCCGTTCGCCATCGCGGATGCCACCGCCCTGACAGAGGCCGGGTACGTCGGCGAGGACGTGGAGAACATCCTGCTCAAGCTGATCCAGGCGGCCGATTACGACGTGAAGAAGGCCGAGACCGGGATCATCTACATCGACGAGGTCGACAAGATCGCCCGCAAGAGCGAGAACCCCTCGATCACCCGGGACGTCTCCGGCGAGGGTGTCCAGCAGGCGCTGCTGAAGATCCTGGAAGGCACCACGGCCTCCGTCCCGCCGCAGGGAGGGCGGAAGCATCCGCACCAGGAGTTCATCCAGATCGACACGACCAACATCCTGTTCATCTGCGGGGGCGCCTTCGCCGGGCTGGAGAAGATCATCGAGTCGCGGATCGGCAAGCGCGGCGTCGGGTTCGGCGCCGACGTGCGCCGGCTGGAAGAGAAGGACCTGGGCGAGATCTTCCGCAACG